>NZ_JAKILE010000003.1:0-367290 GCF_023283775.1 Shewanella seohaensis | reverse complement strand
TATCCATCAGGGCCAGAGGAATCCCTCAATAACAGGCCGAATATATGGGTGCAATGAACTCTTCTCAAAATTGATATCGAATGTCTTGCAAACCGGATGGGTCCATATATGGCGAGCTAGCTTTCGCAGGTGCAGGGACGCATCCTTCGGAAGCGATAGCAAATTTGGCAATGAGCACAAGGGGCTTTCAACTCCGGAGGAGCGTCTTGGAGCATCCAAGGAGGATAGGACGAGCAGTCCTCCTTGGTCGGGTGTGGGGTGAAGCCCCACGACGTTGTTTTAGCCTTTAAGAGGATTTAACAAGACTCCAAGAGCTAACAAAAAACCCATTGTTAAATTCATGGCATGCCTTAATTGTTGATAACAGACCATCTGCCATACCAAAGGCTTATTGGAATTCGAGTGTGGGTCAAGCCCCACGACCTCGCGGTTGGTTTTTACACCGCGACAGAGTAATCTAGCCAAAATCGACAATGGGGTGTTCTATGGACAGAAAATCATTATGGCTAATTACACTTATCCTGCCTTTTTCGGCCAATGCCGCCGTATACCAATGTGCCGACGGAAAATATCAGGCCGATCCCTGTGATGAAAATAGCCAACCCGTAGATCTCAGCGGCGTCGGTAGCGTGGTTAAAGGCCCTGATATTGCCCACGGAAACGCTGTTACTCACTCGGATAAAAAACAAGAAATTAGCGATTTTATTGATAAACAACGCATTAGCCGTGAAATCACTAAACTAGAAAACGACCGAAAACTCATTATCGACCAAAGGGATAAACGTATTGTCGAGCTGAGAAACGATAGAAGTTACGCCAATAACAATCTTGCGGGTGCGACTTGGGAGCAAAGCTTAGCGCAAGAAATGTCGGCTGTGGCGCAGCAAGCAGATACACAGGTTGCGTCTATCGATAGGCAGATAGAACAATTACGACTCAAGTTAAAGTAGAACAAATACAAAATAACCAATGCAAAGGAGTTGCGATGAAATACTATTTATCGATGTTGCTCACCCTCTGTTGTCTGCTAAGTTCCTCCGCAAATGCGAGCCAAACTTGTGATGCTGAGTGCCAATTACCGCAAATTCATGCCTACTTTAAAGCTCTAGATAAGGTCAGCCAATCGGGTTCTAGCGAACAAGATGTCGATGATTTTCTGGGATTACTGCATCCGAAGGTGAATTATATCCACCTCGAATATGGCGCTAATTTTGATAAAGCCAGTTGGCGTAGCGCCTTCATCCGCAATATTGCTCGCGGCGCCTATCAACAGCCGAAGGAGCAGCGGGTATTAAATTACATTGTGGGTAAAAACCATGTCGCCGTCGAATACGCCCACGGCAGCATTCAACCCGATGGACAATGGCAACAAGAGCAGCCCCTGCTCGTCTTATTTGGTTTTACCGATGGCAAAATCTCCCTTGTAAAAGAGCTCTGGTAAGGCTTGTGCGATAAAAAGGGGAAATCGATACTGGTTTACTATTGGATTGAAAAGTATCGATTAAACCATTGGTTAAAGACTTTAAGGCACCTCACATGACAAGGAATGGCGATGTATTTTATTGCGGCTTTTGGCCTATTAATGCTGTTATTCAGCCTTGTGATGGTCATCAGGCCTGCGGCGTTCGCTGATGGCATTATTGCATTTAGCGAGCGGCCCTACTTCCATATTGTTGAAGTGGTTAGCCGAATTATTGCGGGGGTGATTTTTATCCAATATTGCGCCGACACCCGATTTCCACAGATCTTTTTGGCGATAGGCATTGTCTTACTCTGTGTGGGAATCGGCTTGGCATGCACACCGCCAAGTCAGAATCGTAAATTTGCCCTATGGTCAGCCCAAGCATTTAACAATCAATTCCGCTTAATCGGTGTTGTTTCCGTCCCGCTGTCTTTGCTACTGATTTATGCTGCTGGCGTTGCCTAAAACTCATTGATAATCCAACTCTTAGCCATTAAATAATCAGGGAGACAAACATGCCGACGCATTCCCCATCCCAACTGGGACCTAACCCGAATGACAAATCCCCCTTAAAAGGCTTTCCTCAGGTAGGGTTTCTGAAGAACTTTATTAGCCGTGACACTATTATCGTCGGCGATTACACCTACTACGATGACCCAGCGGGGCCCGAAAGATTTGAGTCAAATGTGCTTTATCACTTTGACTTTATTGGCGATAAGCTGATTATTGGTAAATTTTGTGCCATTGCACGGGACGTGAAATTCATTATGAATGGCGCCAATCATCAGGTGTCGGGTTTTTCCACTTATCCCTTTTATATCTTCGGCAATGGTTGGGAAAAGGCGGCACCTAAGCCCGAGGATTTACCCTTTAAGGGCGACACCCGCATTGGCCATGATGTGTGGATAGGTTATAACGCCACCATTATGCCCGGCGTCAACGTCGGCCACGGCGCCATTATCGCCAGCCAAGCTGTGGTCACTAAGGATGTGCCGCCCTATGCCATCGTCGGCGGTAACCCTGCGACTGTGATTAAGTTGCGATTCGAGCCCGAGGTAATCGACAAGTTACTCGCCATTGCGTGGTGGGATTGGCCGATTGAGAAAATCAGCGAACATTTACCTGCCATTGTGGGCGCCGATCTTAGCCAATTAGCCCGCTTGGCCGATGAAATACACACGCAGCCCTAACCGTTGACGGCAGAGAAAGGTGCCCAAAACTTCCCCAAAAAACACGGCAAAGCGCAATTTTGTACAAAAGTGTCGAAGCGTTCTGGGTTACTATCTGGCAAAACAAGCATTAAACGCCTTGGGCTTGATAAACGCACTCACCCATTCATCCAGTCGATCAAGGAGGCCGAATGAACACTGAACATGCGGCCTACCACATTGCCAATGAACTGGGTGGCCTTGAGTTACTTAACGCCCACTATCATAAGCAAAATTTTAGTCGCCACACCCACGAAGGTTACACGGTTGGCGTGATTGAAACGGGCGCCCAGCGTTTTTATCGCACGGGTGGCAACCATGTGGCGCCAAAGCACAGCATTATTCTTGTCAATGCCGACGAAGTGCATAATGGCTGTAGCGCCACCGAGGACGGCTGGTCCTATCGTGCTATGTATCCAGTCCCCGCCCAATTTGCCAATATGACTCAGGAGTTCACTTCAGCTCGCGGCGCACCCTATTTTCCACAACCCGTAGTGCAGGATCCCGAGCTTGCCGAATTGCTGCGCCTCACTTTTAGCACCTTAGATACCTCGGACAATCGCCTACTGCGTGAAAGTCTGGTCTATTCGAGCCTGACGCAACTGATGGCGCGCCATGGCCGTAATTATCCCAGTGAACACTTGGGGGCAAACGCTAAGCCCGCATTAGCTTTGGTGAAATCCTTTATTGACGATCATCCCGCGGCCGATATCTCCCTCGAAGAGTTGGCCACACTCGCGGGATTAAGCCCCTATTATTTACTCAGGCAATTCCAACGTTGTTATGGTCTGCCGCCCCACGCCTATCAAACTCAGGCCAGAGTCAGACTGGCAAAACAGAAAATATGCCAAGGGATCAAGCTGCTGGATGTTGCCATGGAATGCGGCTTTCATGATCAGAGCCATTTAAACCGCCATTTTAAAAAGACTGTCGGGCTCACCCCAGGGCAATTTGCCAAGGGGATCGGCCGCAATATTATCCAAGCTTAAGCCCTGATTTTACGTTAGCCTTAACCCCTTATATTCTTTTTATCCCAGCCGTTGTGAGGAGTCAGAGTGTCAGAGCCGTATATTGTCCACACCCATTCACCCAGTAAGACCAAGGCCTTTTTCAAGGGCACACTCGCCATGTTGCCACTCACCATTGCCGTCGTTCCTTGGGGGATACTCGCGGGCTCATTCGCGATTGAGGTCGGACTGACACCAATAGAAAGTCAGGCCATGTCGGCGATTATTTTTGCGGGCGCAGCGCAATTGGTCGCGCTCGGCATGGTTAAGGCGGGGATTGGACTGTGGAGCATTTTAATCACGACCTTGCTGATCACCTCGCGTCACTTGCTGTACGCCATGGCGATGCGCAGCCAAATCAGCCCCTTACCACTCAAATGGCGCCTCACTCTGGGCTTTTTATTGACCGATGAACTCTTTGCCATCGCTAACCAAGGCAAGCTGCATAAATTCGATCCTTGGTACGCCTTGGGCGGCGGCCTGAGTTTTTACCTCGGCTGGAACCTCGCCACCCTGCTCGGCATTATCGCGGGCAATGCTATCGATAACTTAGGCGAATTAGGGCTCGACTTTGCCATTGCCGCGACCTTTATTGCCCTTGTAGTCCCGACGGTGAAAAAGCCATCAATCTTAGTCTGTGTGCTGGTTTCGCTCACCTTAGCTGTGGTGTGTGCCGTGCTGGATATTCAGGCGGGACTGTTAATTGCCGCCCTCTCAGGGATGAGCGCTGGCGTGCTCTATGCCAAAGTCACGGGCGAAGATAAGCCAGCCCCACAAAATGACACGACAGCCACCCAAGCTGAGGAAACCCTATGATCTGGTTAATGATTTTTTCAATGGCGGCGGTGGTATTTATCAGTCGGCATTTACTGCTCGAGCCAAAATTGCCGCTAAGGCTGAGTAAAAATACCCAGACCTTTTTGAGTTATTCGGCGCCCGCCGTACTCACGGCCATCTTTGCACCTATCGTATTTGTGCAGGAGGGAAAACTCGATTTAAGCTTAGATAACAGCTACTTGATATGCGCTGTGGTCGCAACGGTATTAGCATTTGTCACGCGCAATACCCTATTGACCACAGTGCTGAGCATGGGACTTTTCTTTGCTATTCATTAACCATAGCAGTGCTAGAGGCCACTTTGGCCGTTAACTTATGGCCCCAAATGGCGTAGTAAAAAATTAAGCCGTAGCAAGGTAACAGTAGGAAATACGCCATTTGGCTGTCACCTTGGCTATGGGCGATGTAACCATAGAGCAGTGGCAGAATCGCACCGCCCGCAATCCCCATGATCAATAGCGCCGATGCCGTGGCCGTTAAGCGCCCGAGTCCTTCAAGGGCTAATGGCCACACTGCAGGCCATACCAAGGCGTTTGCCAACCCAAGCAGGGCTAAGTAAAGCACGGGATCGGGCACGGGTAATACGCCTAACCAACCGAGTAACAGTTCAGACAAAACTTGGCTTTGACTGTCGCTGAGCAAGACCCCGAGGGTAAATAACAAGCCCGCGATGGCCGAGCCCACTAATGCCGTTTGCTGGCTGAGCCATCTTGGGATCAGCACGATTCCGAGCACATAGCCAAGTACCATAAATCCCATGGTGTAGGAGGTCATCATGCCAAAGTGGGCAACCCCGAGTCCTTGACTAAATAGTCCTATGCTATCGCCAGCAATCACTTCGGCGCCCACATAACAGAAGAGTGTTAGAGCCCCTAAGATCACCTGCGGATACTGTAGAATAGCCTTCCAATCGGCTTGAGTATGCTCGACTCGCTCACCTAATTCGGGCTCTGGCAGCGGTGAAAACCACACAAAGGCCATCAATCCCAGTAGTACAAACATCATCATTAAATAGGGTTGTACTAGACGATTGGCTAATTCCGTTAACGCCAATTCGCGCTGCGCTTCGGACAGGCTGGCCAATGCCGTTTCACTGTAAGGTTCCATGCCCGTTAAAATCCAGGCAGTAAAGATAATTGGCACAATAAAGCCCGCGCCCTTATTCACTATCCCCATTAAACTTATCCGCATTGCCGCACTTTCCCGTGGGCCAATACAGACAATGTAAGGATTGGCGGCCGTTTGCAGCAAGGTTAAGCCTGTGCCCAACACAAATAACGCCAAGAGGAAGGTCGCAAAATGGCCGACCAAAGCCGCCACAATAAACAAGCCCGCGCCTGCCGCCATAATCCCCAAACCTAAGGTCATGCCCATCTTATAGCCGAGACGCGTGAGGATAGATGAGGTCGGCAGCGCCATCACAAAATAAGCAATGTAAAACACAAAGGTGACTAAATAGGCTTCAAACTCATTCAACTGACAGGCAATTTTTAAAAATGGGATCAAGGCACCATTGAGCCAAGTCACAAAGCCAAAGACAAAAAATAAAATTCCTATCAATAACATAGGAATAAAACTGCCCTGCGGTGAGGCCGTGGCTTGGGTACTGTCGGACGTGAATTTCATCGTTTCACCTTATTGTTATTTTGCTTGTTGAATGGGCAATGAGTTGAGTACTTATCCCCCAAATTAATGCCACTTTAATTATTGTTTTAATTAATATATCGATAACTTACGCAAACCGAGCCTGTTCGGCTTGATACTGCAACTCACCCGCAATCCAGACCGCTAGGACCTTGTGCTCGTCATCGAGCCAGACCCAATCAGCCTGCTTACCTTCGGCTATATCCCCCAATTGCGGCCGCTGAATAAAGTCGGCGGGCGTGCGCGTCGCCATCTGTACTGCGTTACTAAAGCCAAGATGGAGTTCGGTGGCGGCATAACGCACCGCGCTCGCCATATCCAGCACTGAACCCGCTAAGGAGCCATGCTGATCCCTCAGCGTCATTCCATCACGAACCACTTTGCCATCGAAGAATTGAAATTCCGTTTGCTCGCTCCCTAAGGGCGACATGGCATCGGTGACCAACATCAGGTGCTCAGTTCCCTTTGCTCGCCACGCCGCCAGCGCCGAGATGGGATGCACATGTTGACCATCGAGAATAATCCCGCAGTAGGTGTTTTCACTGGCCAATGCCGCGCCTACCATCCCCGGTTCGCGGGAAGTCAGTGCCGACATGCCGTTGTAGAGGTGGGTAAAACCCGATGCGCCAGCCTCAATGGCCTTAAGGACTGTGTCGCCGTCGGCATTCGAATGTCCAAGGCTGACAATGGCGCCGGAGGCAACGAGGCGTTTGATTTGTTCTGGTGTGACTGATTCTGGCGCTAGGGTGATCAGCCTAACACCGAGATCTTGCCTTAAGTAAAGCTGCCACTCGCGCTCAGTGATGCTGCGTAAATGTGCGGGAGGGTGACAACCGCGCTTTGCGACCGACAAATGCGGGCCTTCAAAGTGGATACCGATAATCCCAGGAACTTGGCAAACCATAGCTTCAGCCACCGCATCGGCCGCCGCCTGCATCACCTCAATATCATCGGTGATCACCGTAGGTAACATGGCCGTGGTGCCAAACTGGCGATGGGCCTGCATCATCAACCTTAAGGTTTCCAGCGTCGGTGCATGATTGAACATCACGCCTCCGCCACCATTGACTTGAGTGTCGATAAATCCCGCCACCAGCGTGCCAGAGGTCAATCGGTAATGTGGTTTATCCGCTGTACAGTCTGCCGATATTGAGGTTTTAAGGCCGTAAATAATGCCATCAGACACCTCAATCGTGCAGTGTTCAGTGAGTTTGCCTTGAGTTAGCACCTTAGCGCCGTCGGCAATCAGCTTAAAATCCGTATTAGGCTTCATAGCTTATCCCCGCATCAAGCCCGTGGCCGAGCAAGGCCGCGCCGCGCACGCCACTGGCCGAACCAAAGTCGGCCAATTTAAATTGCGGCAAAGTCACGCCATCAAAAAGATGCGCCTTGGTTGCTTGGGGTAAGGCGGCGAGAATTTCTTCCACCTCGGATAATCCGCCGCCCAACACGATAATATCCGGGTCCATCGCCAGCACCAATGAAGCCATTAAGCTTCCGAGAATATCCATATAAGTCTCAAAGGTTTTGATGGCGAGCGGGTCATTGCACCGCAGTGCACTCAGCCATGCAAAGGTATCGGCCGTTTGCCCCGCGATATCTTGGTAGAGTCTGCCAAGTCCAGTGCCTGACACATAGGTCTCGGCGCAGCCCTCAAGCCCACAGCCACAGGCATAGAGTGGCAGTTGATGTCGACGGGCAACATTGGCGCTCACGCCTTGATGGCCAAACTCTCCGGCGAGTCGATTTGCACCGAGATACAATTTGCCATCAATACATAAACCACCGCCAGTGCCTGTGCCGAGAATCATCCCCAAAACGCGGGAGTGTCCCCTGCCCACCCCAAGTACCGCTTCTGAGAGGGCAAAACAGCGGCAATCATTACCGATAGCCACGGTTCGATTGAGCAACTTAGCAAGATCATGGGCAACACGGCGTTGATTAAGGCAAGGCACATTACTCGAAATTACAGTCCCGTCGGCTTTCACCACCCCGGGGAGCGCAATCCCAACAGTACCGCGCTCACCACATTGCCGATCCGCCTTTTCGATTTGCTCGGCAAGCGTTGCCATAAAGGCACTGTAATCCTGCCTAGGAGTACTTAAACGCCACTTGTCCTGTAGCGCTAATTGAGTATCAAAAATCGCTAACTCAATCTTTGTTCCACCTATATCTAAACCGTAATACATGCCCTTGCCCTTATTTATATTTATTTTACAAAGGGATATACATTGACACCCTGCACAACTCGATTGACTTGCCCCGTAGGACAAGGATTATCCGGCGATACTTTAAGTTGAATCGCTTTATAGATGGCTAGGATTTGACACCACAAAATAAAGGGTAATCCCAACCAGACTTCGTTAAGCCCACTGCAGCCAGTTAACAGTTCTTCGGAGAGCGTCAATACTGATAAGGCTTGATTATCTCGCTTAAGCTCTTGAATTAAATCGTTATCATATTGGCGAGTATAGGGATCCGACGACACCATCACTAGCACTTGCGTATGACTATCGACTAAAGATTTTGGCCCATGGCGAAACCCGAGCGGACTCTCATAGGCACTCACCACTTGCCCTGCGGTGAGTTCAAGGTACTTAAGCGCCGCCTCTTGGGCGATGGCCTTAAGTGGTCCGCCACCGAGGAACACGACCCGCTTGCTGGGCTGCTCCGATTGCAGACGGATTTCAGCTAAGCGCTCAGTTAAGATGTGCTCGGCCATCTCAATGCACTGCGCTAGCGCCTGAGGGTTTGGCGCAAAAATCAACAAGGTTGCCAAGTACATACAGGTAAAGCTGCTGGTCATGGCAAAACTCACGTCGTGGGTTTCATCGGGCAACTTATACAAGTAACAATGGGATTTGTCGGCGCAATAGTTGGCGAGCTTTCCCTGACCATTACAGGTGATCGCCAGATGGTAACAATCATCGACCAATTGCTCCGCCAGTTCGACCGCCGCCATACTCTCGGGGCTGTTTCCCGAGCGGCCGTAGGAAATCAGCAGTGTGGGAATATTACCCCGCAGATACAGCTCTGGGTGACTCACGATATCCGTGGTGCTGATGGCTTCCACTTGTTGGGTTGCTAAAGGTAAATGCTGCTGAATATGGGCCGCGAGCACATCACCTATATAGGCCGACGTCCCAGCCCCAGTGAGGATAATCCTTAATTGCGGCTTTGCCAGAATCGGCGTTAACCAAGCCGCAATAGTGCGATTATCACTGTGCTGCTCGCTCACTTTTCGCCACATTTTCGGCTGCTGGCTGATTTCCTTCGCCGTCCAAAAGGCGCCATATTGGGTTAATTGCTCTGCACTCAATAACAGGTTGCTATCTTCATGTTCGAATGGAGAAAGAGGACTGGTTAACATCAAAATATCATCCCTTTAAAGGTGATTGCATCACAGGAAGCTGGCAGGCATTGGCGTAATCGGCCAATACTTCGGTAATTTTATGCAGCACGAGTTCACGGGCCGTGGGCTTAAGTTCCCCCGCCAAGACCGCCGTATATTGGTTCGGTAAATACTGGCTGATCAGCGGCAGAGGAATGCTCTGGGCTAAGTTGCTCAATAGCTGCTCGACCTTGTTTTGCAGACTCGGCCAGTAGTAACGCACTCGGTCACTAAAGCTAAAGCCCAGTTGCCACTTCAATGCCTCGTTGTCGGCATAAAACCCTTGCCAATACCTAGGGTTATCTCGCATCAACTCAAAACAGCTTTGGCGTAAATCCGAGCATTGCTCGGGCTGGCACAGCACATTTTCGATGTGGGACAGGGCAAACAAGGCTTCTCGCAGAGCAAAGGTAAGCTGTGGGCCCACTTTCAAAATCGCGAAATGCTGCTGCACTAAGGATTGATACCCCACGCTGAGCTGATAATCGGTCGAATGCGCCTCAAACACTAATCTGGGATAACCGCGAATGAACTCACTTTGGGCATGGGTCGCCTCGGGTTCAAACAAATGCACTTGGCTGTTATCAAACTCCACCCCAGGCTGAACGACAACCGCAATCACCTTTTGCCATACCTCCTCACCCAGTCCTGCCGCAGCAAAGGCATCGCGGTGGCAATTTAAGGTATGTTCAATCGCGCTGACGGGCGTGACCGCAAGTTCGGCCTCCATCTCACTCACACCGCCGGGCGCGGGCACTTCGGTGCCTATCACATAACAGAGCGCTTGCTCGGGCGCTCGGTGGGCTTCGGCCACCGCACAGAGCCGCGCCGCACGCGCCGCGATAAGTTCATCCGCTAAGGGAAGCACATCACCGCCACAAGCCATACTGGTGTCGAGGTGGATTTTGGTAAATCCCGCCTTCACATATTCGGCGATAAGGTCTTCGGCCAATTGCATCGCCTCTTCAGCGGCTTGCCGGCACCAAACGACGGGGCCTAAGTGGTCGCCGCCAAAGAGTAACTGCGAAGGTTCAAGGCCAAGTTCAATGGCCATTTGAGTGACGAAGTCAATGAAATCCTGTGGTTTCATCCCGGTATAACCGCCAAACTGATTCACTTGGTTGGCGGTCGCCTCGATAAGTAAGGGCGTGCCATTCGCCTTTGCCTGCAATAGCGCCGCCTGTAACACCAAGGGCTGGGCCGAGCAGACGGCAAAAATGCCCGCCTGCTGACCTGCTTTATTGGCGTCAATGATAGTTTGAATCACTGACATAGCGCTTACCCCACAATGCCGAGGGGTTTCGCGGTTTGCCAGACACCACGGGTAAAGTCTGGGAAGTCCTTGGAGTTACCACGGTCACCGACTGAGGCCACAGACAAGGGGAATACCGCTGACCATGCCGCGCCGTCGTACACATCCTGATCCAGTGCCTCGCCATTGCGTAGGCAGTAAATCATCCGCCAGCACATCAAGAAGTCCATGCCACCGTGGCCGCCATTCTCCTCCGCCTCTTTGCCCATACGGGTCCACAGAGGGTGGTCATATTTGGCGTACCATGAATCCATGTTTTCATCCCACTCGTGATAACTGCCAGAGCCACCGTTTTCCAGCGCGATACGATTAGGGAAGCCGGCAAACACGCCATTTGTCCCTTGGATCAGGTTATGGCGGCTATAAGGACGTGGCGTGGTCGTGTCATGCTGCACCATGATGCTGCGACCTTTTACCGTCTTAATCAGACTGGTGTTCATGTCGCCACAAATGTACTTGAGTTGGTTACGCTGATGATCCGCTGGGAACTCACGTTTGGCATAGGCGGCGCGGCCTAAGGAAGGAGAGCTCACAGAGGTTAAATAGTCTAAACGGTCGCCGCGGTTGATATTCATATACTGGGCAACAGGGCCTAAACCATGGGTGGGATAGAGGTTACCGTTGTATTTAGCATGGTAAGCCGTACGCCAAGAGCCTGTTTTACGGTCGATTTCCTTCATCTGCCAGCGCAGTTCGTGGATGTAGGCTGCTTCACCGTGGAGCAGTTCACCAAACAGGCCTTGGCGCACCATGTTGAGCACCATCAACTCATCACGGCCGTAACAGACGTTTTCCATCATCATACAGTTACGCTGGGTCAGTTCGGCGGTATCCACCAGATCCCACAGCTCTTCAATCGTGCCCGCCATCGGGACTTCGACGAAGGCGTGCTTGCCCGCTAACATGGCTTCTTTCGCCATGGGGTGATGCCAGGCCCATGGTGTGGCAATCACGACGATATCCACATCATCACGGTTTAACAGATCGCGGTACGCATGGTCGCCCTTACTAAAATAGGCAGGTTTATCACGTCCATATTCGTTAATGGCTTTTTCAGCTCGGGCCAGCACTAAGGTATCGGTATCACAGATGGCGGTAATGCGGGCGCCTTCGATACGGCTGAAATGATGCACAAACCCAATGCCGCGCTCACCCACCCCGATTAACCCCACTCTAACCTCATCCATCTTGGGCACGACAAGCCCCATCACAGATTTACCCGCAGCCTTAGGTGTTGTGCCTGTAGCACGTTCACTGCTGGCACAGGCCGCAAGGGCCGTTGCCGCAGCGGTTACCATAGAAGCCTTTAAAAACGAACGACGATCAAAACCCGACATAGTAATTCCCCGTTATAAATTAGCTTTCTCAATGAGGTGTAATTGCACACCTTGTTTAGTTAATTCATCAACATAGCGCTCTGGGATCCCGGTATCTGTCACTAGGCGCGTAATACGGCGACTGCTGCAAATAACGTGGAATGCTTGTTGATCAAACTTTGATGAGTCAGTCACAACGATAATTTCACTCGCTATCTCACACATCATTCGGTTGAGGCTGGCCTCTTTTTCAAAGTGAGTGGTTAATCCCACCCGCAAATCGAAACCATCCACCCCTAAAATCAACTTGTTAAAGTTGTAATCCCGCAGGCTGTTCTCGGCGATATTGCCGTAGAACGACAGGGATTTTTTACGTAACAGTCCGCCGGTTAACATCACCTCCACTTCGTCAGCCTTAGCCAATTCGGTGGCGATATTCAGGCCATTGGTCATCACGATCAGGTCCTTATGCTCCATCAGGTTCGCCGCCACCTGTTGGGTGGTCGTCCCCGAGTCGAGCAATAAGCGATCGCCGTTTTGCACCAAGGCCGCCGCGGCCTTACCTAACTCTTGCTTTAAGGCCGAATGGCAACTGCCTTTCTCCTTCAGTGATAACTCCCGGATCAACTCGCTGTTGACCATAGCGCCGCCTCGGGAGCGCACCAGTAACTGCTTTTGATCCAACATGGCTAAATCGCTGCGGATCGTGACTTCAGATACCCCAAAGTGTTCTGCGAGTTCGGCAACAGAGACCTTTCCCTGTAACTGTGTCATTCGCACAATTTCCTGCTGCCTTTCTATCGTGTTCAAAGTACTCACAAGCTTCTCCATTCTTTCGATTAACTATCGATTGAAAGGTAACACGCCAAGAACAACTTTCAAACACTTTCGAAACCACTTTTCACTATCGCAAAAACAAATAACTAAATTAACAATAACTTACGAAGTTTTAGCTCAAGTTTTTACCATAAGTTGATTTTCATCATGCATGAATGTGAAACTTTTTGAAAGTATTTTTACATTTTTTTATTGATCGATTACAGAATTTAACGCTATAAATAAGACTTCGAAAGGTTTGCGCAGTTTCTTTCTCTTTCGAAATTGTATTAAAAGACACGGCAACGACCGTGCATCACACTCATGCGGGGATACTATGAAACTCTTAACCACCAAGCCTGCCGCGATTGCCCTAGCCATCGCTGCGGCTCTGACAGCAACTCACAGCGCTGCCAATGAAATACCAGCAGAGCAACAAACCGAAACGAAAGAGCAAGTTCAAGCGAAGGACACTGCGCAAGCCCAGGATGCCGAAGTCGAACGCATTCAGGTCACAGGGATCAGAAACAGTATTAAGGAAGGGATGTTCCTAAAGCAGAATGCCGTGAGCGTGGTCGACCTTGTGGTCGCCGATGACATTGGTAAATTTCCAGATGAAAACTTAGCCGAGGCGCTACAGCGCATTCCAGGGGTGACCATTACCCGTAACGGCGGCGAAGGGCAAAATATTCTGGTTCGCGGCCTTGGCGATGGTTATAACGTCACCACCCTCAATGGCCGTAAATTGGCCTCAGAAAATGCGGGCAGAGACTTTAACTTCGACACCATCGCCTCGGAGCTGGTAAACGTGCTGGCGGTGTATAAGTCTCCCGAAGCCAGACTGACCGAAGGTGGCATTGGCGCTATCGTCGATATCCAAACCCGTAAACCGCTGGATTTAGAAGGCCGTACCATTCAAGCCTCCGCCAAGGGGATTTACGAGTCCCGTACCGAGGATATTCATCCCCATGCCTCGCTGATCATCGGTGATAAGACGGATGACGATAGTTTTGGTGCGCTGGTCTCGGCGGTATATTCCCGTAAGACCCTGCGGGCAGACACCTATTCGGCCGAAGGCTTTTTCGATGAAGATGAAGGCTGGGGCGTCGACAGCGCAGGGGTGCCGGTCGATACCAATAATAACGGCATGATCGACCCAGGTGAGATTTATGCCTCTAAGATCCCAAGCTATATGTATTTTGCGAACGCCCAAGACGTGCGTGAACGCGTAGGTGGCACGCTCGCTCTGCAATGGCGCCCACTGGATAATCTCGACATTAACTTCGACGGTCTCTATTCACGCTACAACACCGATGGCCATAAATACCAAATCGGCTTCGTGAACTACGACGAAGAATGGACGCCGGGCACACCGCTATTTACCGACGCCATATTTGACGATCAGGGCCGAGTGGTGAGCATGAACCAAACGGGTGACAACACTATGGTTGAATTGCTCAACCTCAGTACCCCAAGAAAAACCGATACCTACCAAATGGGTCTTAAGGCCGACTGGTATGTTATGCCCAACTGGTCGATTACCGCCGATGTCGCCTACTCCGCCGCGCAAAATGCCAATAATGGCGATAACCGCTTCGTGGTTGCCCGTGGCTTTGTCGATGGCATCGACATCGATTACACCCGTGGCAATATGCTGCCCGATGTGGTGATCAGCCCAGGTCTGAGCGCCGATCAAAAATACGGCGCCCACTATAGCCGTAACAGTGGCGTCGATGTGGACGATAAAATTACTGACATCAAACTTATCAGCCAGTACATTCCCGATGAAGGCATCATCAGCAAGGTCGATTTTGGCGTCAATTATGTCAAGCAAGTGAAGAAGCAGACCGAATTTGCCTCCGCTAACTCCAGCCAATTCAGCCGTGGTGGTTATTACCTGACCCGCGACGGTTATACCTTCGATAACAGCACTGTCTTTACCCAAGGCGAATTTGAACTGTTCCAAATTCCTTCGAGCGTATTTGTGCCCGCCAACTTCGATAACTTCCTCGATGGTGAAAACAGCATCTCCCCAGAGCCTTGGCCAAGCTTCGACTACGACAAACTGCTTGAATACTACCGCAGCATTAACCAAGAAGCGGCGGATAAGAGCATTGTCGCTAGCCTCAATAAGGCTGGCAGCTATGAAGTCACCGAAGCAGTGACCTCCGCCTATGTGCAGGTGAATATCGAAGAGGAAATTTTCGATCTGCCGTATATGTTGAACTTAGGCCTCAGAGCGAGCCAGACCAAAGTCACCTCCGACGGTTATGCCTACGATTTGGCTAAGGTTGAGTTAGACAGTGCCGGCCAACCCACCAACAATGATTGGAAAAACGTTGTACAAACCAGTTACGACGATAGCTATACCAATGTGTTACCGAGCATGAACTTTAAGCTCAATCTGCAGGATGATTTGCTGCTACGTGTCTCCGCCGCTGAAGTGTTAAGCCGTCCGTCACTCTATGCGCTGCGTGTCTGGGCTGCACCGAGTTTCACGACCCGTGAGAATGGCTTACCGACACTGACACGCGGTAACCCAAGCGTCGCCCCCGAAAAGGCGCGCCAAGGGGATATCTCCCTCGAATGGTATTTCCACGAGAGTAGCTCACTGAGCGGTGCCATCTTTATCAAAGACATTGAATCCTTTATCACCGACGACAAAGGGCCTCAAATGGTTGAGGGGACAGAATATTATGTCACTCAACCCGTTTCGGGTAAGTACGGTGCCAAAGTGCAAGGGGTGGAAGCCGCATGGCAGCAATCCCTCGACGAATACCTGCCAGAGCCCTTTAATGGTCTAGGATTCCAGCTGAACTACACCTATGTAGACAGCAGCTATGATGATCCCGAAATCGATGCGAAAGGCTTACCCTTTAAGGGCATGTCGAAAAACTCTTACAACGCCGTCCTTTACTATGAGCAATACGGTCTGCAGGCCAGGGTTGCCTATAACTGGCGCAGTAAGTTCCTGGTCGATCCCGAAGCTTGGGGTGGTCCAGCTTGGATCCAAGACTACGGCCAGCTCGATGCTAGCGCGAGTTATGATATTTTCGAAAATGTGTCGATTTTCGCCGAGGCTTCTAACCTGACCAATAACCGCTATTCGGGTTATGTGAAGTATGAGGACCAAGTGAATTACCTAGAACGTTTTGGCACCCAAATCGCCCTCGGGATCCGCGGCAGTTTCTAAAAAATTCATAAGGTAATCACAATAAAGCCACTCTATGAGTGGCTTTATTTTTCGGCTTCACGCTCGCGCACCTGGGCGTCCATCAAGCAAATATAATCCTCTAATTCCTGCCCCGTCGTCGGTTCAAAATGGCGGTTAAGCCTTAATAATCCGGTGATACGATCGACCCGAAAGTTGCGAAAATCTTGGCGTAATTCACACCAGGTCAGCAAGGTCCAAGTGCCGCGCCAAAAATAGATGGCGAGCGGCCGCACTTCGCGCTCGGTCAGGGCTTTATTCACATCTTGATAGAAGAGTTTGACGTACTCACGGCGCTGGGCCGCATTACGCAGCGGATCCAGAAACTGAAACTCGTTGGAATCTAAATAAAAATCCGGCGAAAACATCAAGGATTGATAGGCTTGCAAGCGCTTAGGTAGCACGGCTTCCACTTTTATCATCGCCTGACGCGCCGCACTGCCAAGCTCTTTGCCGCCCCATGTTTGCACCATTCGCATGCCGACTTGAATCGCCTCTAATTCGGCCTCGTTAAACATCAGTGGCGGCACATTCACTTCGTGACGCAATAGATAACCCACGCCCGCCTCCCCTTCAATGGGAATGCCGCTCAAACATAAATCCTGCACATCGCGGTACACGGTGCGGGTCGAGACTTCTAAACGATCCGCCAGCTCTTGGGCGGTCGTTAAGCGTCGATGTTTAAGAATTTGCACTATTTGGAATAGGCGGTCGGCACGGCGCATGGACAGTAATCACACCTCAAATTGGCTTTGCAGCGAAAGTTTAGGGATCTTAACCGCTAAAGCTTACCCGCCCAAGCGATACTGTATTGGCAAAGCGTTATGGATTCGGCCTACACGATCCCGATATAAATCTCGACCTTATCGGCGCTTCGGTAGACCTCAAAGTCCGTTTGATAATCACGCTGATGCGGACAATCAGGTGTACTAAAGTAGCGCCAAATCTGTCCCCAAAGATCAACCACACAGTGGGGCATTTCCCCTTGTGCACTGAACTTAAGGTAGTTTCCTTCTCGTAGCTGTAATGCCGTAAAAGGGCCTGTCTCGCTGACAGACTCAACGCTTTTCCCCACTAAAACCGAATAGTCTCCCGTCATATCCGATTCATAGTCGTAGTAAACCCCATACATGGGAGAGTCGAGCATCGCCGTGAGTTGTGATGATTCAAAGAATGTCTGCCAAAGCGCTGCAATCTTGCCGCCCTCACCCGCCATTTCGGTGCTATTGTTGGTGCGCGTACTCAGCCCAAGCATAGGTTGAGCCGCCATAAAAACCTGTTCCATTATCCTTTACCTTCATCACTGAAATTTGCTGTTGCTTGTTTAAGGCTATCGCGAGACGTTACTGCATATCGCTCTTATCCGCAGAACTGACTGTATCCACTCGAATTAAAGATCGGCGTAAACATCAGTACTAAACACCAGTACCGAGAGCCGTGCCAAGGCACGACTCTGCAGGGTTTACATTACTGATTTTTCGACCAGAGGCCGACCTTATTGCCTTCGCTATCCACGAACAGGGCGATGTAGCCACAACCGCCGTCTTTGATAGGCGTCACAGGCAATAGCATAGTCACATTAGCGGCCACGAGTTTATCCACTAAAGGTTGCAATTGCGCGCTGAAATGCAGGTATACAGTGCTACCTTCCATCGACGGTTTGCTCATGCTGCATTTAACGAGGCCAATACTGGCGGCGCCCTCCTCCTCTGTTACCAGCGTCGCGTATTGCATGTCTTCCATATCGTCACGTTTAAATTCAACGCCGAAATGTTGTTGATAAAAAGCGATGGCACGATCTATATCACTGACAGGAATTTCACCCCAGACTAACGGTGCAATTGATAACATTTTCACTTTCTCCTTGTTGAAAAATGCCGATGATTCATCATGTTATAAATGTGATTCACCAGCGGACGACAACAAGAATAAAACAAGGCTACTGACAACATCATGTCAGTAGCCTTTGAGTGAAGCTGATTTTATTGAGTGCGCTAAAAGCGCTTATTTAGGTAGGCTCGCCTGATGGGCTGAAATAAACGCCTCCATCGCCTGAGTTGCCCGAGCTTGGGCGCTGGCTAAGGTGTCTTGCGCCGTCATAGGCTCGACCACCTCGTAATAGCACTTGATTTTTGGCTCAGTGCCCGATGGCCGTACTATCACCCGCGCGCCATTGGCTAAGCGGTAAGTTAATACATCACTGGCGGGCAGATTGATTTTCTCAACCTTGCCATCGGCAAAGCGGCGCTCTAACGCCTTGAGATCATCGGTCGACACCACGGCATGTTCACCAATTGCCAGCGGCGGATGTTCACGCAGATAGGCGCCGATATTGGGCGTATCGGGTTTTAAGGCAATGCTAACTTGAGCATTGAGATGGAACCCCTGCTCGCGGTATATCTGCTCGAGTCTATTCCAAATGCTTTGCCCTTTGGCGGCAAGCTCGGCGGTTAATTGGGCGAAGGCGACTAGGGCCGACAGGCCGTCCTTATCCCACACCATGTTACCGACGGTGTAACCCAGCGCCTCTTCGTAGGCAAACAGGAATTGATTATCAGGCTGACTCTGCGCAATCCCCACATTCATCAGCCATTTAAAACCGGTGAGCGTGGTATAACTTTCAACCCCAAAGCCTTTAGCGATTTTAGATAACAGACTGGAGGACACAATAGTCGTGCCCACCAGACGTTGCTCCTTACTCGCATGGTTTAACAGATAATGGCCAAAGAGCACGCCCACTTGGTCGCCCGTTAGCATTTGATACTCGCCATCATCCTTACGTACTGCAACAGCGAATCTGTCGGCATCGGGGTCATTGGCACAAGCTAGCATAGCACCATGCTTTTTCGCTTCGGCGATGACTAAGTCCATCGCACCCTTTTCTTCCGGATTCGGGAAATTAACCGTTGGGAAATCCCCATCGGGTTCGCGCTGCGCCGCCACCGAATACACTTGGGTAAAACCTGCGTCTTTGAGCACGGTTTCAGCCATTTCTGCGCCCACTCCGTGCATCGCGGTATAGGCAAGACTGACTTTTTCAGGCGCGGTGTTATTTTGCAGCACATTGGCGTGCATCACGCCGCGGCGATAGGTTTCGTAATAATCGTCCTGCAACCAGATAAGTTTGCCCTGTTTGGTCGCCTCCACCTGATCCATAAACGGAATTGCTTGGGTTGCCGCCAGCTCAATTTGAGCGGCGATACCTGAGTCATGGGGCGGGATAATCTGCGCGCCGTTTTCCCAATACACTTTGTAGCCGTTGTATTGTGGCGGGTTATGGCTGGCGGTCACCACAATACCGGCGGCGGCATTAAAATGCTTAACGCCAAAGGCCACGAGCGGCGTTGGCGCCACTTTGGCGGTGAGGCGCACTTTAATGCCCATCGCGGTGAGCACACTGGCGGTATCATGGGCGAAAGTGCGTGAATCGTGACGGCCATCGTAACCAATTACGACCCCGCGCTCGGCGGCATCTTTAATTTGTTCAAGTAGATAGGCACCAAGCCCTGCAGACGTTTGGCGGATAACCAAGCGATTCATGCCCATAGGACCTGCGCCCACTACACCGCGTAATCCGGCGGTTCCAAATTCTAAACGTCCCGCAAAACGTGCCTCGAGTTCGGTGTCATTTCCGGCGTCGATTAAGGCTTGCAGTTGTGCCTGAGTGCGGGGATCTGGGTCATTTTCGAGCCAATGCTTAACCTGTAATTGCAAATGGGTATTCATAGGGGGCCTCAGTGAAAATCATTTTCAATCACCTTAGGAAAATCCATGCCGAAGAACAAGCGAATTTGCACTTTTCACGGCGGATTTAAGTGTAAAGAGGGTGAGTGTAACGAACTTAGTAGACGGGAAGTCACGCAAAGATGCGATTTATTGACCCTGTTAATCCTTATGTAACAGGGGCGGCCGAACTTGTGCAGCAACGCGCTGTGGTGCGTCGAAAGCACTCACCACCTCAAGCAAAATTGCACTGATAAATGCCACGAATTGCCGTCTTAACGCAGTAAATTAATCGATACTACGTTAGAGAACAGCTCCTTTTCAGAGTCCTGCTCCAATTGATTGCGCCAAGGTTTATCGAAAACCCGCACAAGATAATAAGTATCGCGACCCGTGTCTGTCACAAAGGCAATGCCATAACGCATCAACTCGTAGTGAATATCATGCACAAACACCAATGAAAAATTTTGGCGTCCGGTCAGCTGATTAATATCTTCTCGAGTTAAACTCACGCCCTTTTCGACACCCTCGAAGCGTTTCTTTAGCCAATGAGCAAATTCCTTCGCACTCACCATAGACATGATCTTTCTCCTCGTACGATCCTCGGCATTAACGGCCTGGCTCGCTGTCATTTGTTCGATTATTTGTAATGATGGCGTGGCGTAATGGTCAATATCTCAGAATGAGCCAAACTGTCGCCCCATTCCGGCAGATAATGAGCTAAGCCACAAAGTTGATGGTGCTAATAATTTATTGTTATTAATGCAAAATTGATGAAAACAGACTCTTTATATTTGGCTCAGTGCGCTGTTAGGCGAACGATTACTCAGGTAGAAAGAAAGCCCGAGCCAAACGTCTGTCTATACGAAAAATAGAACAGTTTGCGCACTTTTACCAAACCTAAAAACCGCAAATAGAAATTATTTCATCGGCCGATAAACTAGGCAATTCACAACCATTCTTTGGGATGACCGAATAAAAACTGGCGCACTATGGCGCCAGTTTTAGATAGAAAAACATTAACTTACTTCTGCTCGCGCGTCTTCCACAGGGAGAATAATACCCCCGCCAGCAAGAGGCCGAAGGTGACGCCAAGGGATAAGGCCGTTGGGATCTTCAAGTCCACAATGCCTTCATGATTAAAGTATACCAGTCCGACTTTTACACCGATAAACACTAACACCACCGATAGCGCATACTTGAGGTACTCGAAACGATGCACCATGGCCGCGAGGGCGAAATACAATGCCCGCAGACCTAAAATAGCAAAGATATTAGAGGTATAGACGATAAAGGGATCTTGGGTAATCGCAAAAATCGCCGGGATACTGTCCACCGCAAACACTAGATCCGCGGTTTCGACTAAGATCAACGCTAAGAACAGAGGCGTTGCCCACCAGCCTTTGCTAAGTTGATGCTCCTCACCCCTTACCCAAAACCTCTCTTGATGAAGGCTTGGCGTAAAACGCATTTTGGAGCGTAACCACTTGTAAAACTTATTATCTTGGATATCACCATGCTCATCATCGGAAAAGAGCATCTTAATACCGGTGAAAATCAAGAACAGGCCGAATAACACCAACACGCCTTGGTATTGCGCAACCAGCGCCGCGCCTAAGCCAATCATAATGGCACGTAGCACGATAACGCCCATGATCCCCCAAAATAACACTCGGTGTTGATATAAACGGGGAATACCTAAGCTGCTGAAAATAAGCGCGATAACGAAGACGTTATCCATAGATAAGGACTTTTCGATAAGGTAACCCGTGAGATATTCCATCCCCGCAGTCGAGCCCTTGTACCACCATAACCAAGCGCCGAACAACAGACCCATACAGATATAAAAGGCCGATAATTTAAGGCTCTCTGCCACGGTAATTTCGTGCTGCTCTTTGTGTAGCACACCTAAGTCGAAGGCTAACAATGCCAGCACAAAGCCAAAAAACATTAACCAAACCCATATTGGGTAACCCACAAATAGCGTGGTTAAAAACTCCATAACACTCCCTAAAACCTAAAAAATACCGAGTTTTCTCGGCCTCATCGCCATATTCGATCTTAGTACTTGGCGATACCAAAAACAGTGAAACAGGGTAAAAACCTTAAAATGTCAGATTAAAATTTGTTTAAATCCATACTCATCAGCCAAAACAACTCGTCACACTAGACCCTATCACCAAAGCATTTGTTGTACTCCGATTAGATTTAAGCCTAGTCCTCACGGGATCACAGAGTAAAATAATCGCGTGAGCTCATCACTCATCACGCCTCAGCACCAATCGACAGTATTTTTCGCTAAGACGATAAAAAGTGAGCTGTTTCAGCGCACTGTGTAACACTTGAGCATTAAGCGAAAATGAAAAAGTTCGCGGGCAAGCATGGCCGTTTGAAATAGCGTAAATGGCGAGTGTGACCACTCACCACAAAGGATAAAAAGGAGATTCGATGGGAAGTGAAAAACTACTCACGCCCGAGCAGACGGCGCGCGACTAATACCACAAGATGCAGTAACAACAGGCCACTAAAGGCTAAGCAGAAAAACAGTAAGGCGATGGAGTTGACCTCTCGAGGAGCGTCACTGTAGAGATACCACCACAAAGGCCAACCGATAAGCGACAGCAGCGTCAACTGCCACATGCAGCGTTTGCAGCGGCCAATCTTTTGCCGAAAAATCGAAGTATTACAATCGTCGCAGGCCATTAACGCTTTAATCCATTAGGTTACCGTGACGCCATAGGATATCACCCAGTCAGCCCTGTGCTAAATAAGCACTAGAGCGATGCCTTAAGTCGCTTCATACCCTCTTCTATCGACACTAAGGCATGATAGCCAAAGTCCCGTTTTGCCGCACTGATATCGAAATAATGGCTACAGGAAAGCTGTTTAGCGACAAAGCGCGTCATGATCGGCTCTTCTTGCTTATTCAGCAGTCGATACGCCGTTTCTAACACAGCGCCCACCACATAGGCTAGGGTCTGTGGCACGCGCGCGGTCACTGGCGGCAGCCCATCACAGGCTAAGATCAGGTTCAGCATCTTGGCCATAGTCACAGGCTCATCGTTACTAACAAAATAGGCTTTCCCTTGGCACTTAGGCGAGACTTGGCAAAGCTCCACGGCCGCCAGAATATGGGCATAGGCGGCGTTATCGATATAAATGGTATCGACCAGTTTATCCTCGCGCCCCACCAGCTTGAGCTTACCTAAACGACCGCGGGCAAGCACCCGAGGCACCAGGTGCGGATCATTGGGCCCCCAAATCAAATGCGGCCGCAGGGCGACGGTCTTTAAGGCATACGCCGATGCGGTTATCGATGCTTGATTGGCATCGAGCATCATCTTCTCGGCAATCGCCTTGGAATGAGCATAATAATTTAAAAAACGGCTGGCGTAGGGCGTCGATTCATCGATACCCGACTCATCCTCGCCCGCAAAGGTCACGCTAGGGGTGCTGGTATAAACTAATTTACTGATTTTAAGCGCTTTACAAGCGGCAATTACATTAGCGGCGCCCTTCACATTGGGGCAAAAATAACTGTCTCTGTCGCCCCAAACACCCGCTTTTGAGGCCACATGGAACACGATATCGCAGCCCTGCATCGCCTGTTTGACTTGCTCAGGATTGGCTAAATCCCCCTGAATCATAGTCACGCCAATGGCTTCAAGCTCAGGATAATGGCCACGGGCAAAGCCTGTCACTTTAATCCCAGCCGCGACCAAACGTAGGCAAATGGCCTTACCCAAAAATCCACCCGCGCCAGTCACAAAGGCATGGTTGACCTTAGCCGCCAAGGCATGAAGCGCGGCTTGCTCACGCGGATCAAAGCCTGCTTGAGCGAGGTTATCGCCACGGCCAGTTTGTGTCGCATCGGCTTGAAGAACAGCAGGATTGTTAGTCATATCGCATTCCGTGACAGTGAGTGTCATCTTAGTATTCAATTCAGTGATTAAGTGCAACAAAGCACCACTCGCGGCAAAACGTGCCACGAACAAACGGTCGAAAGTTCGACCCTATTTAAGTTAAAAATGAGCTAAATTGAAATCAGCCTTTGGTTTGCGATTGCGCCCAAACGGCTAATTTTTCTCTAAATATTTTGGCATTGTGGCGCACATCCACGGGGAAATCGGGATGAATGAGAAAACGTCTAATCCCCTGAGTTTGGCTATATTGCTCGGCAATCGCCATCAACTCTTGATACAGCTGCGCGCTCTTATTGCACACCAAGGATTGGTCAAGCTCTATACAGATGAGTGGTTCAATCTCACTCACGCCACCTTGCCCCTTCACTTTGATCCCAACTAACGCCGAGCGCTTCACATTCCGATGGGTATTAAAAATACGCTCACTCGGAATGGAATAGTAACGTTTAATACACCGCCCGCCTTGGGTGGCATCCACTCTATGGGCTTTGCGGCCACACATCCACAACCGGCCGCTGTCGTCCAGATAGCCAAGGTCGCCCATGCGATGCCTGAAGGTTTGCTGCTCGCGGTCCCAGATTTTCGCCGCCGTCGTTGCCTTTTCGCGGCGATAATAGGACTGGCTCACCATAGGGCCTGTTACCACTATTTCGCCAATTTCCCCCGTGTTAAGACGCAGGCCATCATCCCACTCAGGGATGTCATCCTCGTTGATGGCGATAATCTCGATACTCACGCCATCGATGGCACGGCCGACACAAATCCCACCGCCATTGTCCGTGGTTTGAGTCGTGGTAAATAGCTCGTCACTGGCGATCATGCTGATGGGTAAGGATTCGGTGGCGCCGTAGGAATTGAGTACAGGTACGCCATCACTGAGCATTTTGCTAAAACGGGCAATCGAGGCAATGGTCGCGGGCGCCCCAGCGGAAATCACGCGTTTCACACTGCTGAGTTTGTGCTGCTTTTTCGATTCGGTTTGCTCACCAGCGCGGCCTAAACGCTCAAGCAAGGCCGGATTAACAAAAATATTGCTGCATTGGTATTTCTCAATGGCGGCAAATAAAAATTCAGGATTGGCCGTAATCGGTTTGCTGGCATCCATCTCAGGCACTATCGATGCCATACCGAGCGCTGGACCAAAGAGGGAGAATAGCGGGAATGTCGCCAAATCACGCTCACCATGTGCAATGCCATAATCTTGCTTTAGCGCCTGAATTTGCGCCTCAAACATGCCGTGGCTATAGACAACGCCTTTTGGCGTCCCCGTGCTGCCACTGGTAAAGAGAATCGCCGCCATCTCATCATGCCTAAGCAGCTCCATCGGATACTCAGCCTGTTCTGGCAATTTAGCTGTAGACGACTTAGCTGTTAATAAGAGAATCGACGCTAAACTTGGCGCGCCTGTGAATAAGCGCGATAGCATGCCAGCAAGCCCGCTGGGATTGCCATCCACATTGATAAGATGCTGCACACTGCCCTTACCCCAGCCTAATAAGCGTCTGGCGATATGGGCTTTAGGGATTCCGATAAAGGCATCGGGCGCGGCTTCAATAAAACATTGCTTAAGGTTTTTAATCCCCATGCCCGGGTCAACCAACACGGGAATAATCCCCGCCTTAAATAAGGCAAAAGTTAACGCAAAAAAATCCAGACTCGGGGTGACCATCAGCACAGCCTTCATCCCCCGCGTCAGCCCATGGGCATTGAGCGCGAAGGCGATGGCATCGCTTTGTTTATCTAGGCTAATAAAGTCGAGTTCTTGGTAAGTCAGATTGGCAAGGGATTTGCCCTTGCCCTGTTGCACCGCAACCGCGAGATGATGGGGAATGTGATGGGCGGCCTGCTTTAAATGCCGACAGATATTGGCATCGCTTGCTTGCTCGACGCTAGATGTCCCACGGCCGAGCTGCGCATCCTCCACCCTAACCATTAATGTGCGGCCTGTGGCGCTTGAGTTTCTGCCTCAGGCTCTTTAACTGGCACGATTTCAACGGGCTGCACTTCAGGCTCTGGCGTTTGTGCCTCAGCCATAAAGTGTTTGATATGGGTAATCACCTCGTCGCTCGCATCTTCGAGGATATAGTGACCACAATCGGCAAATTCATGCACCTCGGCATGGGGCATATGTTCGCGCCATTTGGCTAAAAAGTGCTTATCGAACACAAAGTCCTGTAAACCCCAGCAAATCAGTGTCGGCACCTTGGCAAACTTTGGCAGACTAGCGGCAATATCCGACACCAGTTGATAGTTTCTGTCACCCGGTTTTAGCGGAATATCCTGCACAAAGCGCAGGGTCGAAATCCGATTTGCCCATGAGTTAAACGGCGCGACATAGGCCTCGCGGATGTACTTGGACATCGGCTGACGCTTTACCCCGACATAGGAGGCAATCGATGAAAAGGCATTAAAACCACGCACTAACACAGTGCCGAGCAGCGTATTGCGGCAGATCCACAGCGCCAGCGGTAAAGGCTTAGTCTCGGGTAAATGGAAGGCGCCAGTATTTAAAATCACCAGACGTTTAATTCGCTCAGGGTAACGCGCCGCGTAGCCCATGCCAATCATGCCGCCCCAGTCGTGGACGACTAAGGTAATGTTTTCGTTTACCTTTAGGCTATCGAGCAGCGCCTCTAAATCGTCAATGCGATTCTTTAAGGTGTAATCGTAACCGCTGTCATCCGGCTTATCCGACAGACCACAACCAATATGATCGGGCACGATACACTGGTGAGTATCCTTAAGGGCACTCACGAGATTACGGTAATAAAAACTCCAACTTGGATTACCGTGCACCATGACGACAGGCTCACCTTGGCCTTCATTGATGTAATGCAGCTTGTTGCCATTACGGCTAAGAAAATGACGTTTAAACGGCAACAGAGTGTCTAACATGACGCTTCCTATCTTTTGTTCTAATTGTTTTTGTATTGGTAGCCTGTGCAGGTAAATTCGCCTTTACCTCTGCTCATCGCTAAACCAATAAGCATAAAAATGCCCTAGCAAACCTTGCGCTCAAGCGTCGGCTAAGGCAGATAACAATCTTGGAAAACTACCACTTAATCCCCAGCATCATGCAGTTCAAACCACTGCCGATACCTAAAAAGCTCACCTGATCCCCAGGGCGTAAAAAGCCTTGATCGTGTGCCATGGCCGCAGTGACGGGTAAAGAGACTGTGCCCATATTGCCAAGCAGTTGATATGTTGGGAATTCTTTTTCAGGTGGAATATTTAATGCACTCAAGACCTGTTTACGGTTTGAAGCGCCGACCTGATGACAGATCACTTTATCGACCTGCTCGACCAACCAATTCCGCTGCGCGAGGAAATGCTCCCACGTGTGTTTTGCCAGCTCGACTCCTTCTTTGAGCAAGGTCACCGCATCGGTACGCATAAACTCACGGTAAATATTGTGCCCCACTTCCTGCAAGCCCCACTGACACAGTTGATGGTGCTGCGGCGCAGATAAATGGGAGGCACCAAGTAGCTGATGCTTACGCACATTCGTCAGCGGCAAACTGCCATCGGTCAGGATCACCGCCACAGCGCCAGAGCCGCCGGTTAAGGTCGCCAGCGACTGCGCAAAATTCTGCATGGTCGGATCGGCCAGCATATTATCAATGGTCACATCGACAATATCCCGCGCCGATTCACAGGACACCACCATACCCGCCTTAATTTGGCCAAGCTCAATACGGTTAGCAATGTCTAAAATGCCCGATAACACCCCAAGACAGGCATTGCTGATATCGTAAATCGCAGTGTCCTTCGACACACCTAATGCCGCCGCAATCCGGCAAGCGGTGGCGGGTTCGTGTTGGTCACGGCAAACGCCGGTATACACCACAGCACCCAGTTCGGCGACTTCTATTCCCGTTTCTGCAATCGCCTTGTGCGCCGCTTTAATCGCTCCATCGGATAATTGATGCCCTTTAGGCCACCAACGGCGTTCGGTAATGCCCGTTAACGCCGCAAGTTGCCCCATAGGAATGCGAAATTTTTGATATAGAGGCGCGAGGCGAGATTCTAGCTCGCTACTGGAAACCACCACAGGTGCCAGTTCATAGGCAAGGCTATTAATAAATACGCGGGAATATTTCATGAAACTGTTTTATTCGCTCACTAAGATCACTGATCTTTTAGGTCAGTTTTTAGTTGTTATTTGTCATTAAGGCGACATTTGAACAAGAAAAGCCCGATGATTCAATAAAAAACCATCTTTCGTCTTAGACTTGTCTCACAGAGCTTATAAGCCCTTGTGCAGATCATGCCGCCTATCCGTTAATTCAAAATGAACTAATAAAGAAATACTTCATAAAAAACAGGCAAGTATGGCCTCATCATTCAGATTATTTTTCAATCGCTCGATTTTTGCGCCAAAATCAGCGCATTTCGCGGCGTCACGCTGGTTGCACAAAATTCCCTCAGGGTTACCCGATAGCCACTTTCCTGCAAAAAACAGCAGCGATCGAGAATTAACCACAGCTCCAGCGCTCGGCGGAATAAATGCGCAGCCAAATCGATGCGCCGGGTTAACCTTTGTCGCTGTTTGCCTATCTCGAGCCAAGCGCCAAAATCACAATCTGCGGCTAAAGTAACCGCCTTTTGCGCCGCCGCCCAATGGCAAAACTCGGCAAACTCGCCGCTCAGCTGGCTTTGCTTTATGGCGGGCAAAGGTAAATAAGCATCTATGCCACGGCAATTTCGTTGCAGCGCATCAAACCCCAGCCGCCAAGCAATTTCCTGATGTCGCAGCGCCTGTTGTTTCGGATTGGCGATCACGCTCTGTTGTAAAGGCAATTGCAAGTCATGGCGACTTAAACACAGCGCGCTGTGTTTGGCGAGTGTTGATAAGCCTTGATATTGATTAGCTTGAATTAAATGGTAGCAGCAAGGTGAAATCGCCAGTGCCTGTGTGCCCGCCGCTGCGGCTAATTGCAGTAAACGCACATGCAAATCGCCACAGGCATGCAGCGCCACCGCCTGTTGGTGAGCGCAAAAAGGATTGGTTTGATGAGCGGAATTGTCGTGAGCATTACCTTCGATAGCGAAAGCATCGGCGCAAATAAAGCGCTGTGATAAATGCCATTTATCGGCAAAAGCTTGGCCCTCTTCACAGAGCATCGCCTGCCACTCGAGGCTTAACACATCCACACCACGCGCTTTGGCAATCAAACGGCCCAAGTGCCCTTTGCCCGCACACCACTCGAGCACGGGTAATCCCGCATCGGGCAAATGCTGCACAAAGGCAGTGATCTGCTCCCACTTACGGCCTTTTATATGGGCGCTAAAGTGAGCCATCTCAGTAAGATCAATACGAGGTAAAGTAGCAGTTTCAATATCGTTAGAGCTAATGTCAGAGCCAATATCAAAGCCTATATCTGAATCAATATCTGAGCCCTGCGAAAGTTCGGCAAAGGACAATGTGAGTAAAGACAGATCCCAGTCTAAGCCTAACGCGGCAAGATCCTGCTTTAGTGCGGGAGATAAGGCATCGACTAACGCCGATTGCTCGGCATCCAAAGTATCGAGCACGGCATCATCAAGCGCCCAAAGGGTGGTTGCAAGCCTTGGGAATTGTGCCGCCCAAGGCAGTGCTTTTGCCTCAAAGGCGCGCACTTGCCACAGGGCGCGGCTCTGCTCAAGTAGCTTATCCAACTGGATAAAGTGCGCCTTGAGCCTCTCCTGACTGTCGGATATATCCCTTGCCTGCTTATGATTATCGAGCTTAATTGCCATGCTGAATTTGCTTTACTCTGATGTGTTCCATTTGACTCTCTTATTGGCCTTAGCCGCCACGTCTTCACAACAGCACTGTTTTAAAACCAATTTGCAAACAGTGCCGTCATTAAGCCTTTACGAATATCAAGGTGCATTTCACTTAATATCGCTGCCCAAATGGCGGCTAAAGCTGCTAGTATCGCCACAATTTTTGTCAGCCTGCTTTACTCGCTGGCATGCATGGGAGATACGCCTTCATGCAGCAACAGTTAAGGCTGCGGCCTCACCCATTAAACCCGATGACGAAAACCAGTTAAGAGGAAAAGTATGCTCTCCCCCTGCGTTGCCCGCTGCGGCTTAAATGATGAAGATTATTGCATGGGCTGTTTTCGCCATATCGATGAGATTGTCGCTTGGCGCGATAGCAGCGATGCAGAACATGCCGCGATTATCGCGCAACTTCCCGCCCGCAAAGCCCATTTCGAAGGCGACGAAAATCAACAGGTGCTAAGCCGCGCTAAATGGCTGGAAGCCGAGGCACGACTTGCAAAAAAAGCCTGAAATTTCAGGCCTTTTACTTTTACCACTACTTTTTCATCATCGCCTTTAAATCGGCAAAGGGATTATAGGTCGCCGCCGCTTGCTTGGTTTCGGTAGTGCTACCGTAGCGGATCAGTTCTTCGAAGCGTGAATGTTCATTATCGTGGCAGTAGAGGCACAATAATTCCCAATTCGAGCCGTCGGATGGGTTGTTATCGTGGTTGTGATCTCTGTGGTGAACCGTCAACTCGCTTAAGTTTTTTGAGGTAAATTCGCGGGTACAGCGGCCACAGATCCAAGGATACAATTTGAGCGCTTGCTCGCGGTAACCGCCCTCACGTTTCGCACGGTATTCCCGCTCTTGGGCTAAGACTTGATCTAACTTACTCTGGCCTGGATTTGCTGACATGCTTACACCTAACTGATGACCCCTAAAAAAGTGCCCCAAGGATAATCCGAGTTATTCCTTGGGGCAATATTTCTAACACGCAAAGCGTTTAGGCGACATGTCCTTGGTCAGCATTGGACAAGTGCAAATAGTGCAGGTATTTCTCGTATTGGGTGACCACATCCGCCAATAGCTGCTCTTCGGTATAGCCCATCACATCATAGTGCTGGCCGCCCTGCTCTAAGTACACTTCGGCGCGATAATACCAATTGTTGCCCTGCTCTAACTCTTCTCCGACCGGATTGACGATTTCAAAACAGCGCATTCGCACACCATATACGAAGGGTTGATAGGCTTCATTGCTGATCACCAATCGCACTTTGCCGTCGAGATACTCAAGATCCGCCGTCAGCCCCTTGCTCATAAATTGCTGGCACACCTTAGATAACGCCGGTGTCGCCACATTATTGAGGAAGATACGCGCCTCATCTTCGGTGGGATGCGACACTAAAACTTCAATACGATCCTCCCAGCTGATATTGGTCTTAGCGTATTGCACACTGGTGGTGTGGAGCTGCACGCTGTTGATCTTAAGCCAATCGTCTTTCAGCGCCTTATACAGCCCCAAACACATCAGCAGCATCACGCATAAAAATGGCATCGCACTGGCAATAGCAGCGGTTTGCAGTGCCTGTAAACCGCCCGCGATGAGCAGCACCGAGGCCACCACGCCCTGAAGCAATGCCCAAAACACCCGTTGCCAGACTGGCGCATTGTTATCGCCTCCCGAGGTCAGGTTGTCGATTACTAAGGATCCCGAGTCAGATGAGGTCACAAAAAAGGTCACCACTAAACAAATCCCAATGCCCGACAGGAGATGCGGGAACGGCATATGTTCAAAAAACACAAACAAAGCCACGGGCACATTGGTATTCACCGCTTCGCTTAGGTAGGTCGCGCCTTGATTCATAATCGCGTCGATGGCCGAGTTACCAAATACCGTCATCCACAAAAAGGTCAGCGCCGAAGGCACAAATAAAATGCCGACTAAAAACTCACGTATAGTGCGGCCGCGACTCACCCGCGCAATAAAGGTGCCGACAAAAGGTGACCAAGAGATCCACCAGCCCCAGTAGAGTAGCGTCCAACCACCTAGCCAGTCTTCCTTATGCTGATAGGCGTACAGATTAAAGGTTTTATTAACGATATCACTGAGATAACTGCCAGTATTTTGCACAAAAGCCTGCAGCAACATCACGGTTGGGCCAAGAATTAACACAATCAGCAGCAGGATAAGGGCCAAGCCTAAGTTAAGCTCACTTAAGCGCTTCACCCCTTTATCGAGTCCCGAAAATACCGACAGAGTGGCGAGTAAGGTAATGCCAATAATCAGCGACACTTGCACTGTGGTGTTATTCGGCAACTGCTCGAATAAATAGCTTAGGCCAGAGTTAACCTGCAATACCCCAAACCCTAGAGAGGTCGCGACCCCAAACATTGTCCCCAATACCGCAAAGGTATCGACGCAGTGACCAATCGGGCCATGAATGCGCTCACCGATTAAGGGATAGAGTGCGCTTCGGGGTAACAAGGGCAACTTATGCCGATAGGCAAAATAGGCCAAACTCAGGGCAACCACCCCGTAAATCGCCCACGCATGTATGCCCCAGTGGAAGAAAGTGATCTTCATGGCTTCTTTAGCGGCGGCCAAGGTCTCAGGCGTTGCATCGGGCGGCGCTAAGTAATGCATCACGGGTTCGGCAACGCCGAAGAACATCAATCCAATCCCCATCCCCGCCGAAAACAGCATCGCAATCCAGCTCTTATAGCTATAATCGGGCACAGCATGATCGGGGCCGAGCTTAATGTCGCCAAAGCGACTAACCATGACAAAGATGATAAAAATCAGAAAAATCGCCACACCAAGGATATATAACCAGCCCGCTTTGGCTTCTAACCACGACTGCATGGATTTGAAAAAGTGATTGGCCTCGGTCGGCCAAATGGCGCAGATCATCACCATGAAGGTGATAAAAAAGACCGACGAATAAAAAACCGGTGGATTTATACTCGACTTTATAGACATAAAACTCCCTTGTATCAGGCAATTCCTATTGAAATCCCTTCAATTTTGAAGAGATAGCACAATAATAGATAACTCTTGCCTCAGCAGTATGTGATCAGGATGAAATATGCACAAATAATCCATGACAAGGACTCGCGATCGGCAATGCCTTGTGATGTCATACTCATGTTGAAACGCTTCCTCACCTTAGCCTGTTTGCCCGGCGCTTTTACGCAATAGCAAAGTCAGTAACCATTTGCTCGACCAACCACTACACCGCAGTTGTGCAATGCCCTTTCAGAACCAACCGCCCTCTCAAAGGCAGCGAGCTGCGAGCATAGACACCATGCGACCGAATCGCAGGGTTCAACCTCTATGGCAACATAAAACATGCAAGCGGTTCGATATTAGTGATATCGAGGATGAGGAATGCAAAGCGCGATTAGCGGCTAACGGTTTACCAGTAATAAATAACGACTCGGCCTTGCTTAAGCCCTACTGAGGCGCCTTCGAACAGAGACCACATGCTGTCGAAAACTGACTCAATAGAGACACAGATAATGCTAAACAGCAGTCACTGAATTAGCATAAAAAATGGCGACCTATCAAGTCGCCACCGGATTGTATCACAAAAATGTATCTATTTGACGCAAAAAACTAACTCAAAAATCAAAGCCAACTTATTCGGCTTTAGTTTTTACCGTTGCCGCGCCCGGCGTTTGCGAGATCCCCGCGGTTAAATTGAAGCGCATCGCCTCTTCAAAAGACCAATCCACTAAAATCAAATCTTCACGTTTAACTAGGCTAGTGACCCCCGCCATTTGGTAACTGAGTTGGAATAACACAGGCACCCAATCCCCTTCGGGTAAGGCATCGAGCAATGGTTGCGGCGGAGTATCCGTCATAATAAAACCCACCACAAACCCGCCATTGGCCTGTTTAACCAACACGGTTTGCTGAGTATTGGGTTTACCCTCACGGTTCATTAAGGAAGCGATATCACGAATACTGCCATAAACAGATTTAAACAGCGGAAAACGCATCAGCTGACGTTCAATCCAGCCATAGAGCCATACAATGGGACTCACCGAAAATAACAAGCCCACCGCAAACACTATGGCCACGACTAAGATAAAGCCCGCGCCGACAAAATGTTGGTTAATCCCTACCAACTCTAAAATAAAAATCCCTAAACCATCTAACGATACAAACAATGACCAAAACAACCACAGGCTTAACGCCATCGGCAGCAGGTTCATCAAACCACGGGCTAAGGTTTTCTTCATTACAATCTCATCAAATCCAATAGGATAAAAAAAAGGCATAAATTATTTACGCTAAAAAGCGCGTTAAATGCTACCACAGAGTCACTTTTGCACCAGCACTTGATGTAAGGTAAGGCGCAGAGAAAACCAATAACAAACCGCTACGGCATCGAGGGAAAGAATATGCGCGTGACCCGCCTAGACCATTTAGTGTTAACCGTGAAAGATATCGAGGCCAGCGTCGACTTTTATCAACGCGTGTTAGGGATGAAAAAGTCCGTATTTGGTCAGGGTCGAATCGCCTTAAGTTTTGGCGATCAAAAAATCAATCTTCACCAAGCAGGCGCCGAATTTGAACCTAAGGCAAACCTTGCCACGCCCGGCAGCGCCGATCTCTGCTTTGTGGCCAGCCACAATATCGAAGAAGTGATCAACCACTTAAACAGCCTTGAAGTTGAGATTATTGAAGGCCCAGTCCTGCGCACCGGCGCCACAGGTCGCATCAACTCCGTCTATATCCGCGACCCCGATTTGAATCTATTGGAATTATCCGAATATTTGCCTGCCTGCGCGCTGTGATTCCTTAAACAACCCTTATTTGAAACCAGCAAAGAGGGAAAAGCGATAGATAACGACAGCCAAACATAAAACGCGGAATTCTAAAATGTTAGCCGATGATGAAAGGAAAACAGGAATCGACACTCCCATTTGAAAATGTGCTCAATATCTCGCACGACAAAAATAAGTGCATTTATAATATTATCTATATGATTTACAATATTTTTCATTTATAAAAACCAGCAAACATACTAATCTCAACATTCATTTAAATAGGTTTATATTTTGAAAGGAAAAGTTGTCTCATACCTTGCGACTAAAAAGTATGGGTTTATCCAAGGTGATGATGGTGAGAGTTATTTTTTGCATTTTTCCGAGCTTTTAAACAGGAAAGATGAAGACAAGTTAGTCAAAGGCAGTATTGTCAATTTTGATCCCACGCCCACACCTAAAGGCCTAGCCGCCAAAGCAATCAGTTTGCCTGAAGTCTTTATCAAGGAGCGATTAGTTAACTTTTTTACCACTAGAGACAGTCGCCCCAAAAACGGCACAGTGATAGCCAGTTTTCCCATTGCTACCCGTTTTTTTAAGGATCCCAGTGAGGGGAGACGTCATTTAGAACAGCTTGCAAAGCATTGTGGGTGCAATGCCGTACTCAATGTCAATTTTGAGAAAGACACTTTCTCGAAAGGAAATTATCGCTATACGGTACACGCCTTCAAGGGTGAACTCGCCCTTGTAACCGAGAAAGTTCCCGCTGACTCTCAAGAACTGGTTATAGCCTCTGCACAGTTACTAGAAAAGCGAAAAGCAGATGTAGAGCTGGCAGTTAAACAAATGAGTGAAGCCGAAAATTTAGCACGACAAAAGCAGCTATCTGGTTGTCTAGGTAGCCTTGCCATGATCACACTCATACCGCTCGCTCTAGTGCTCAGTGCTATAGCTGTTTTTCCTGCTTAGCGAGTCTAAAACAAGTCGATAGTGTTATTTATTGGCATAGTTGCATCAGTAACGCGGATTGGTCAGCTAAATACTTACAAAATTCGCAACTCAGCTCATGCATTGTATTAGGTTGTTTTCTTCAACTGTGGTTTATAGCTGTAAAGTATGATGGTAAATAAAACCGTTAAAGCCAGTGTTGAAGTTATTTATGGAATAAAATGACATGGCAAAAATATGTTTTGAAACGGGAATAGATAGACTTAATTGGACTGTAGAACCGGGAATTGATGATGCGCTAGAGTATATTGCGACGAATAAAGGCTCACGACAAGGTTGCTTATTAGAATTGAAGTCTCACTATTATGCGAAATCCTTGCTGGCATGGTTTAAGGATGGAGATTTAGAGCAACTTCGCCAACATGCCTATACCTCCGCAAAGTTGTATCGACTCTACTACCAGAGAGCAAATAGCGTCTGGCAAGGAGCATTTTGCCACTTTATGGCACTGATAAGTGATCATGAGCCTTTGATAAGCTGGTACAGCCAGTTTATCTCTCCTCTTTACCGAGTAACAGGCGGGAAAGCAGTGCGCAACCGTGTGGGCTGCCCTGAATATCATGCGTTCCAAGCGATTTTAGCGCTTCAAGGTAAATGGGATTTGTTGGGGGAACGTGCTGAATATATTTTAGCCAATCCACCAGGTAAGAAAATGGCAAAGTACCAAATTGACCATGAGTTCTATCTAGCGTTGGCAAAAGGAGATGTACCTGCGATGGAGCAGGTATTGAACAACCTTACGGGCCCGAAAGCTAAAGTGCGCAATTTTGATGGCGCACTGGGATTAACCGAACATTTAATGTCGTTGTTTGGCTTTATTTACGCGAAAATGGCTTGGCGTGCTGGATATCAGGTACAAGTGGATAGTCCTTATTTGCCTGTGGAATGGCTACCGATATCCCCTCTTGTCTCGTATCGTGATGAATATGACTTCTTAGCCGATTTTTATATATTTCAGCCATTTACTAACGAAATGGCACCTTACTCGCCTGTGAGTGAAGTGGATAAACGAGTCGATATTACCGTTGGTTCATCACCCTTTGTTTAAAATTGAGATTTTATATGAGCATATTTAATATTTTTAAAAATAAGTCACCAGTAAATGTCGATAAACAGATGCAAGATATCAGTTATCAAATGAATGAATATTCAACAGATGCTCGTCGTCGAAGTGACATATTTCTCACAGTTGCAGAACAGCAAGGTCTAGAAGTATTACCTGGTCGATTTGGAGGTGAATATAATAATGACATGCTTGCGGCCGGCGAGAAAAACGGACAATTTTTATTAATGCTTGGCATGAAAATTACAGGTTCTGACGGCGGTATTCAGCTAGATAAACAATCAATGGGTTGTTTTTTGCAATTTTCTAAGCCTTGGTTAGATATGGTCATCTACTCACTGCGTTTATCTGGTACGCAATTAGCCATCGCAGATAAAATTGAAAGACACGTAAAAGATAACACTATTTCGCTAGCGATTGCGTTTATTGATATGGAGACGAAAAAGCTCAATATAATTCCGCTCACTATTCAAGATTGATAACTTAAAAACGAGGTAAAATTAGGTTAAAAATTATAGGCGAAAAAGTAGACCCCAAAATTTAACGACGCGGTAAATAATCTCCGACTGTATATTGCTTAAGCATTAAACAAGAAAGTTTGTATACCGCTATGGCTTTGTTTCCTAAATCAGTTGAACTAAAACAGTAGACGTTGATCTGATCGGCATTGCCCATCAATTCACTCATCACCCGTGCCAAAACCTTGCTATAAAACAACCAACTGGAAGCAATACAATCAAGCCTTAATCAATCGTGGCTCGCTTACCTTCTGGATTGACGAGGATGCTATCGCCCAGTGGGAAGCCAAGGTCGAGCAACCACGGAAAGGTCGCCCACACGTATTTAGCGACTTAGCCATTACCACCGCGCTGATGGTTAAACGTGTTTTCTCTATGCCGCTACGAGCGTTACAAGGTTTTATCAACTCAGTGTTTAAACTGGCTGATATTCCGCTTTCGTACCCACATTACACTTGCATCAGCAAACGAGCGAAAACCGTCAAGATTGCTTTTAAAACCAAGACTCGTGGCACCATTGAGCACTTGGCTATCGACTCGACAGGCCTGAAGGTTTATGGCGAAGGCGAGTGGAAAGTGAAGAAACATGGTACAGATGGTAAGCGCCGTGTGTTGCGTAAACTACATATTGCCGTCGATACACATAGCCATGAAATTATTGCCGCAGAACTCAGTTTATCAGGTGTAACAGACGCTGAAGTGATGCCCAATTTACTTAAGCAAACCCATCGAAAAATCCGTAATATCTCGGGTGATGGTGCTTACGACACGAAAGCTTGTCACGATGCGGTTCGTAGAAAACGCGCTTTAGTGCTCATTCCACCGAGGGAAAGAGCCGCACTCTGGGAACAGGGACATCCGCGTAACTTAGCGGTCAGTTGGCAACAGCTTTATGGTTCAAATAAGCAGTGGAAAAAACGGTATGGTTATCATCGCCGCTCAATCTCAGAAACCGCAATGTACAGGATAAAACAACTGCTAGGAGGCACGTTGAGCATGCGGAATTATAACGCTCAGGTGGGAGAAACTTACGCGATAATTAGGGCTTTGAACAAACTCACTGGGCTAGGTATGCCTGAAACCCACTATATAGCTTGATTTTTAAACGATTATGAGGGGCTTTATTCGCTGAATCGATTTAGGAAACAAAGCCTCCTCTGTATAAAACTATGCGAATAGATAACCGCTCAGCACACTATTATCGTTAACTCGCTAATGTCTCCATCCTCGCATGCATTTTTTGTGCTGCCACATTTTGTGCCGCGAGATAATCCAGTTTTAGCTGCTTGATAATGCTAGTGATAAGGACCAGCTCCTGCTGTAATAATGGGATCTTTGACATATCATGTGTGGGCAAGTTGATGTCCACATTATCAAATAAATTACCAAAATAGCTCGCCATAATAAGCACTGTATTGTTTTTAAACTCGATGCTTATCCCTGAACCTCGTGCAGTTTTCCGGAATAACTGCTCCAACTCAACCAATCGTTCCATCACTGCGGGTGACAATAAATATCGCGCATAATGTTGATCGTGTGAATACACTTCAAACATGGCCTCAAAGGTGACACTTTCTAGTTTAACTCTGGGTTGCTTGATGCCTGAAATGGCATTCCCCAGGGAACCATAGTCTTGGCTAACAATGGTGTGAGATTCAAAATGAAAGGGCATAGTGATAATCACCACCCCACCCTTAAATTGAATTTTATCCGACTTGCCTCCACGGGATTTTAAGGTTAACTCGCAAAACTCGAAGCTAACATCTTCTACCTTGCCGCGAATATGGTCTTCAGCTTCTTTCTTGCTAAAACTGGGCATGAGTTCAAAATCAGCCACGGCATCCAGATTGACACAGGAATCGGGGCTATATTGGTAATCCCCTAATTTATCGAGTAAAACAGGTAAAATTTTATTCTTATAATGGCGCTTAAATTGTATTTCAGGCAACTGAACCCACATCAAGATGCCTGCGAGAACAATCAAGCTCAGAATGCTTGGGTCACTATTTGAGGCTAACGACATCAAATCAACAACCAGCGCAGGTAAGCACAGGAGCCAGCCTAACCGCTTGGCCCATTTCTTCCGAGAAAGTTTCGTTTCAAGTTTTTCAATTCGATAAGCTTCTAGCGGCTCGAGTAGTTGCAACAGTGCCGCTTTCGCCTCTTCTGATATCGGCGGTAATTCGGGTCGAGGGAAATCTGCGGGTAAATTCGCTTCCACTATATGGTTGCGAATACTTTTCAGGGCTTCGAATCCCTGCTTTAAAGAATACAACAATTGGCTCATCTACTTATCCCTGTAATCGCCGATACGCGCCCATTCCATTGCGCTGTTTCTACTCTCGAGTGTCGGTTAACGCCGAGATTAACCTATAGCGAGTGTCAGATTAAACAAAGGGTTATTTATTGTAAATAACAAATTTCAAACAACGATTTATGCAAAAAGATAAACTTGCTAATTGGTAACCCTTCTTATAGGTCAGAGGCGTAAACCAAACTTCTTGTCTGACTTACAGTTCACTTTATCCCCTAAAGAAACACAAAACAAAAACGCTCTGCGGTTAGGCAGAGCGTTTGCGGATAAAGCCGTGTGATAAAAGGCGTTTAGTCCTTTAAATCCTTTTCCATATCTTCGTAGGAAGTATGGCGAACGTCTTTACCTTTCACATAGTAAATAATGTATTCGCAGATATTTTTACAACGGTCGCCGACACGCTCAACCGCACGAGCGGCCCAGAGTACGTCTAATACATCGGGGATTGAGCGTGGGTCTTCCATCATGTAGGTCATTAATTGACGGATAATGCCTTCGTATTCACGGTCGAGCTTGGCATCTTCTTTGTGAAGTTCCAGCGCCGAATCGGCATCCATACGGGCTAAGGCATCGAGCGTTGCGTGCAGCATACGAATCGCATGGCGGCCCATATTTTCAATGCTGACTAATAACGGTTGCTGATTATTCAAACGCTTATCTAATGCGGCCTTGGCAATACGCACGCAGGCATCACCGATACGCTCAAGATCGGCAATCGATTTTGAAATCGCGATGATCAGACGTAAGTCGCTCGCCGCTGGTTGGCGTTTAGCGATAATGCGAGTGCATTCTTCGTCAATCGAGACTTCCATGCCATTCACTTTGTGATCGCCGGTGATCACCTTTTGCGCTAATTCGGCATCTAAGGTGCTTAAGGCGTCGATGGCTTGCTCTAACTGACGCTCAACCAAGCCACCCATGGCGAGTACACGGTTACGGATATCATCTAACTCGGCGTTAAATTGCCCAGAGATATGTTTGTTTAAATTCATATTTTCCATTTGGCCAACCTTTTGCTCAACTGTATCAACGCCTAGATGGAGTTTGCAATGTTTAACTCTGTTCTAGGCGGTGGCTTATTTCGTTTATCGCTTATCACTCACATCACCACTGCCAAAGGCAAGGTGATTAACCGTAACGGCCGGTAATATAATCTTCGGTCTTACGTTTTTTCGGTGTGGTGAAAATGGTGTTGGTATCGGCGTATTCCACCAATTCGCCCATATACATAAAGGCCGTTTGATCCGACACCCGCGCCGCCTGTTGCATGTTGTGGGTAACGATAACCACTGTGTACTTAGTCTTAAGCTCAGTGATCAGCTCTTCGATGGTTAAGGTTGAAATCGGGTCGAGGGCCGAAGTCGGTTCGTCGAGCAGTAATACTTCGGGCTCGATGGCAATCGCACGGGCAATCACCAGACGTTGCTGCTGACCACCGGATAAGCCAAAGGCGTTATCGTGCAGACGGTCTTTCACTTCATCCCAAATCGCCGCGCCGCGTAGCGAACGCTCGGCCGCTTCGTCGAGTTCACGGCGGTTGTTAATGCCCTGCAGACGCAGACCATAAACCACGTTTTCGTAAATCGACTTAGGGAATGGGTTAGGGCGCTGGAACACCATACCTACGTTGCGGCGCAGGGCGGCAACGTCGATTTTTTTGTCATAAATATTTTGACCGTGCAGCAAAATCTCGCCGTCGATATGGCAGTTGTCGACCAGATCGTTCATGCGGTTAATGCAGCGCAATAAGGTGGATTTACCACAACCGCTGGGGCCGATAAACGCCGTAACTTGCTTCTTCGGGATCTTCATCGACACATTAAACAGCGCTTGCTTGTCGCCATAGCGCAGGTCTAAGTTGCGGATCTCCAGTGCGGTATCGTTCTGGCTCAAGTTTGCTAAGTCAAAGTTGTTGGTTTTCATGGCTGTCGAATCTATAGAAATCATATTCAGTCCTAATACTTTCAGGATAATCGCTGATTAATGCTCAAGCGAACGATATTTTTCACGTAAGTGGTTACGCACACTAATCGCGGTTAAGTTCAGTGCCACAATCACTGTTACCAGCAAGAAGGAGGTGGCGTATACCAGAGGACGTGCCGCTTCAACGTTAGGACTCTGGAAGCCCACATCATAAATATGGAACCCTAAGTGCATGAATTTACGTTCTAAATGCACGAACGGGAAGTTTAAGTCCAGTGGCAATGTCGGTGCTAATTTCACTACACCCACCAGCATTAACGGTGCCACCTCACCCGCAGCGCGGGCCACGGCTAAAATCAGACCCGTCATGATCGCAGGGCTTGCCATCGGGATCACAATCCGCCACAGGGTTTCGGCCTTAGTCGCGCCCAGTGCCAAACTGCCTTGACGCACCGCGCTAGGAATACGGCTTAAGCCTTCTTCGGTCGATACAATCACCACTGGCAGGGTCAGAATCGCTAATGTCAGCGCCGACCAAATCACCCCTGGTGAACCAAAGGTCGGTGACGGTAAGGCTTCGGCGTAAAACAGTTGGTCAATCGAGCCACCCATCATGTAGACGAAGAACCCTAAACCAAACACCCCGTACACAATCGATGGCACACCCGCTAAGTTGATTACCGCAATACGGATCATCTTAGTGATTGGGCCTTTTTTGGCATATTCGTGCAGGTAAATCGCGGCAATCACCCCAAATGGCGTCACGATAATCGCCATCAACAGCACCATAAACACGGTACCGAAAATCGCAGGGAACACGCCGCCCTCGGTGTTGGCTTCGCGTGGGTCATCCATAAGGAAACGGCCAAGCCCAGTAAACCAATGACCGATTTTACCCATCAAGCCTAAGTGGTTGACGTAGGTGACATCGAGAACCGAATCCAGCTTAAGTTCAACCTCAACACCACGCATGTCGCGCACGATAACAGAGTCGCGAGCGGCTTCATCACGCAGGGCAAACAGCTCTTTTTCAAGTACTTTATAGTCTTGCTCGAGCGCGAGTTTCGCCGCAGCTAACTCCTGCTTACGACTATCGGTCAACTCACCATCTAACTCGTAACGGCGCTCTTTTAAACGCAGTTTTTCGATCTTGTAGTTAATCGTACCAATATCTTGTTTTTGCAGTGATAACGCTTTGTCAGACAAAGCAACGGCACGGTCGATATGCTCCATTAAAGAGGATTCAAGCGCATCGTTTTTCAGCTCTAAGCGTTTACCGTTTTCAATCACGGCCACAGGGTAGCCATAAAAGTTACCGTTTTTAGCACGCTCGAGCATGGCCACATCGGCAGGCTCGCTACGGCTGATAATGTCTGTTGCTAAAATCCAGCGGAAATCTAAGCCCACAAACTCACGGTTACCGGTTTTCACTAAGTAACGCGTCACAAACTCACCGGGTGGCTGTTTAAACACATGGCCCGCGGCGGTTAAACGTTCGGTCGGCACTTCTTCCCTATCGTAAATCTCACCGATTAAGGTTGAACGCGTACCTGTGTTATCTTCGAGTTCCCATTGATAAATCGTTGCAGGCCAAAAGTAGCTTAATCCGCGCCATGCAATGAGCAGTAACAGGCCTAATACTGCAATCAAACTGATGCTCACCGCGCCACCTGTCATCCAAATCCATGGCGAGCCTGATTTTACCCACTTACCCATTGCACAAACCTCTCAAGGTCATTGGCGAAATAGTATTTAGTATCATTATCTTATCTCCATTACAGCGAGCTATAGCGGTCACGCAGACGCTGTCTTACCACTTCGGCAATCGTGTTAAAGAAGAAGGTAAATACGAACAGAACGAAGGCCGCGAGGAACAGCACACGGTAGTGCGAGCTACCAATCGCCGACTCTGGCATTTCCACCGCGATGTTAGCCGCCAGCGTACGCATACCTTCAAATACGCTCCATTCCATGATGGCGGTGTTACCCGTTGCCATCAGTACGATCATGGTTTCACCCACAGCGCGGCCAAGACCCATCATGACCGCAGAGAAGATCCCTGGGCTTGCGGTCAACAGCACGACACGTGTCAGGGTTTGCCAAGGCGTCGCGCCCAGCGCCAAACTGCCGTTGGATAAATGGCGTGGCACAGAGAAGATCGCGTCTTCGGCAATCGAGAAAATCGTTGGAATAACCGCAAAGCCCATGGCGATACCCACTACCAGCGCGTTACGTTGGTCGAAGGTGATGCCTAATTCGTTAGTGATAAATTGACGAGTGTTGCCATCAAACAGCGCCACTTCGATCATCGGGCTGATGGCAAAGGAGAACCAACCCACAAAACAGATAACCGGAATGAGCATCAGCTCCTGATAGACTTCAGGCAGACGTTGTTTCCAAGTACCGGGTAATTTGCTCCAAGAGTAAGCCGACACCAGAATCGCCGTCGGCAGCAGGATCAGCAGAATTAAGATGCCCGGCAAGTGCTCTTCAATCAGCGGTGCAAGCCAAAGTCCCGCGAGGAAACCTAAGATAACCGTCGGTAAGGCTTCCATGATTTCAATCGTTGGCTTAACGATGCCGCGCACCTTTGGCGACATAAAGTAAGCAGTATAGATGGCGCCCGCAATCGCTAATGGCACGGCAAACAGCATGGCGTAGAACGCCGCCTTCATGGTGCCGTAGGCCAATGGCATTAAGCTGAGTTTGGCTTCAAAGTCATCGCTACCCGAGGTGGATTGCCACACAAACTTAGGCTCTGGGTAACCTTCGTACCACACCTTATTCCACAGCGCGCTCCAAGACACTTCTGGGTGCGAGTTTTCCACGTGGAAGATATTCAGTTGCTTGTCCGCTTCGACCACTAGGCCGTTAGAACGAGGGCTAAAGCCCATCACGCCTGGGTTTTTAAGGTCAAACTTTTCATCAAACAGTTCGCGCTCACTGGTGGTGTACAGGAGTGATAACTCACCCTCAGGGCTCACCACGGCAAAGCTTTTACGGTAGAACTCAGAGGCAATCGAGGCCACTGGCGGTAAGTCGGTAAACTCACGGATCTCTTTGTATAAACGGCCCTTTGGACCATTCACTTGGAAGTACTGAGTTACCACACCTGAGTCGTAGCTCACCAGAATCGAGCTGGCACCGGCGAGTAAGGCAATATTGTTAACCTTAGACTTTTCCTTTTCCGCATCAATCACCTGCATTAAATCCAGGCTCTCAACATCACGGATATTGTAGATAAACACCTTGTTGCCCATTTGCAGCATCAATTGGCGTTGGTCTGGCGTCATCAACTGGTGTGCAACTTTTTTAGGTGCATCGGGCAGTAGTGCGCCAGTGGTGGTCCATTCCACCTCTTCGGTCATCATGTTTTCTTGACCTTCGAGACGGCTTAAACGCCAAGCGCCATTGTCATCTTGGTAGGCGAAGCTGATTTTATCGTTGCTGTAACTAAAGGCTAAATGATGGATAGCACTGCCCAACTCATCGATAGTGATCGGCGCGTCACCCGCGCTGTAACGCAGTTTTGGGGTAATAAGGCGCTTGTTATTAGGGTAACTTAAGCCAAACTCAATCCCTACGATTAAGGCTTGACCGTTACTTAACCCCAGTGCGAAGCGTTGCTCACTCGGCGCGGCAATCGCGGCGCTGGTTACGCTCACACCCGCAGGTAATGGCGGTGTAAAACTGGAGAGTAAGCTGCCATCGGCAACAGTGTAGAAATCCACTTGGCCATCGGCGGCCACGCGATACATGACCTCATTTTGCTCGTCGGCACCGACCATCAGGGTCGCGACTTCAGCATGTTGATAACTCACGCTTTTAACGGGAGTCACATCCGCGCTGTCGAAAATGGGTTTAATCACGTACAGCAAATAGAAGAAGATCAACAATAAGGCGACAAACACCATAGTGCCGCCAATCGTGACCCCAATTTGAGCCGCTTTATCCTTAAATGCCCTGCGACTTGAACGTCCGCCTTTCAGCATACTTTGCGGCGCAGAACCAGGTTGAATGACCTGACTTTCCATTAAGAACCTCTATTATTAAAGCCTGTGAGTTTTTTCGCTAGGAATTGCGAAATGCTATGCTTACACTGTTTGAGCATAAACTGAGCAATAACAACACCCTTCATTCTAAGTGCGTTGAATTATATGACGCAAAGATGACAGTTGTGTTACACCCGATTTTAAAACAGGTGCCTTTTACAAAAAATAGGAGTCAGTCGCCATGCTACGATATTTAATCACGCTTCAAGCACCTGATAGAAAAGGATTAGTCGAGCAAATCGCCCACGCCGTGAGTCGCCATGGCGGCAACTGGTTAGACTCAGAGTTGCGCCATATTGACGGGATCTTTGCCGCCATATTGTTACTCGAGGTGCCTTCCCTGAAAATGGACGAGCTGATTGAAGCCTTGGAATGCATCGACGGCCTCACCCTCACCTATTCAAAAACCTCGGTCGCCCTCAAACCCGTTAAGCGGCTCACCTACAGTCTAGTGTCCTACGACAGACCCGGATTAGTGCTGGATATTTCCAATCGCATCACCGCCCTAGGTATCAATATCGAACAGTTTAGCAGCCAATTTGAGACCGCAGGCCATACCGGCATCGCCCTGTTTCGCGCCACCATTGGCTTGGGCCTAACCGATCTTGCCCAAGAGGAACAACTGGTGCAGTCCCTCTACTCCCTCGGTGATGACTTAGTGCTGGATAAACTCAGCCGTTAACCCTCAACCCCTTCAACAAAAAACGCCGCGGGCACTCCCTGCGGCGTTTTTTATGGCGAATTAACTGACTTTCTGGTGCCGAGACTTAATTAAATAGCGCAGCGGCACTTGCGAAATCAACATCCCCAGCAGCATCAAGCCGCACCCAAACAAGGCGCGCAGTCCTAAGCTTTCCCCAAGGAACAGAATACCGCCGATGGCCGCGAACACGGTTTCTAGACTTAAAATAATCGCTGCGTGCGCAGGATGAGCATGCTTTTGCGCCAGCACCTGTAAAGTGTAAGCAATACCGACTGAAATCAGCCCCGCGTAGGCCAGTGAGCCCCAAGCAGCAATCACCTTATCGACAGTCGTCACCTCTATGACCGCCGACACCAGCAAACTTAACACGCCGCACACTAAAAACTGCATCATGGCGAGTAACACGGGCGAAATCCGCTTGGCAAAATGATCCACCGCCAAAATATGCATCGCCCAAAATAGTGCGCCAATCAATTGCAGCGTATCGCCATAACCGAGGTGAAAACCGTCTTTAATGCTTAAAAAATACAGCCCCACCACGGCGATACCACAGCCCACCCAAGTATTGGCGCCGGTAGCATGTTTCAGGGCTAAGCCCAATATCGGCACTAACACGATATAAAGCCCAGTGATAAAGCCCGCATTGGCGGCCGTGGTATAAAGCAGTCCCACCTGTTGTAGCGATGCGCCAGCAAATAACAGTCCGCCCACCGCAACACAACCAATGGCAAAATCTTTGGGCGTACCGAGATGAATTTTACCCTGCCGAGCCAAGTACCACACCAGAGGAACGAGTGACACAGTACCAATTAAGAAACGTAGCCCGTTGAATGCAAAGGGCGATAAATGCTCCATTCCCAAGGTTTGGGCGACAAAACCAAAGCCCCAAATGGCGGCGGCGAGCAGGAGTAAAAAATTGGCTGGCAAGATACAGTCTCTATGATTAAAAAGGATGACAAGATTACCCAGATGCCGGGCGCTTGTCCAAATATGTTGCGATACTGTTAGCTTTTACGCCGTGCCCTACTGGCGATTCTTGCGTTGTAGACTGTTGGCCTGACTCAAGATTTCATTTAAAAACACTGAGTCGGATTGCTTTGCCAACTGCACCGCTTTGTTGGAAGCATCAATCGCCAGAGCGGTTTGACCATCAAGATCGTAGGCGGTTGCTAAGCTATCCCAAAGCACCTCAGACATAGGAAACACCTTTGTCCCCTCCTGTAAAATCTCCACTCCCCACGCCGTTTTTTGCTCATAACTGGCCTTGAGGCCATAGACATTATATTGCTGGGCAGAGAGCGGAAACTCATAGCCGAAGACCGCCGTTTGCTGACGATAGAACTGTTTTAATTCCTTTAGCGGCATAACCGCGACTTCGGGCACCGCATTCCAGCCCGCAAACAACGTCTTTAATGCCTCAACATTGCCGATAAGCGGGGTACTGTCATGGGTTTCTTCGGGGAATCGTTTATCAAACCATCGCAACATTTGGGCCGAAGGAGACTTCACTGACGGGCTGTTACCCAAGGTATTTTGCAATTGGGTGATTTGGGCTGCAAAGGCGCTGGCCATCTCGTTGGGTTCACTGGCGATACTCAAAAACCAACGCATGGGTTTTGTCCGTTTGGCGACGGCTAACTTAGCGGACTCGTGTACGAGCCAATCATTGTCCCACCAAAGGCTTGGGCTGATGGATATCGCCGCATTAAACCGAGTATCGGGCGTCAGAGCCACATAACTGCTGAATAGCCCAGCCAAAGAGTGCCCGGACAGAATGTGGTAATCGGCCATGCGATATTTCTGGCTCAAGCTGCTGAGTAGTTCTGTTTCTAAAAACTGCCTGTAATGCTCTGCTCCGCCACTTCGGTCTTTGAACTGCTCTAATTGGGTCGGCGTAAACGACTTTAAGCGATTATTCGAGCTGATACCCACCACTATCAGTTCGGGGACGATGGCATAACCACTCAAAAAACCAACATTCGCGGCAATATGCTCAAATTGTGTCGAGCCATCCAAGACAACTAAAACGGGATAACGAAAATCGCTGGAATGACCATAGGTTTCGGGGAGTCTGATTTGTAAGTTAATGTCATCATTCAATATTTCAGAATGGATCTGCATTTTGTCTGTCTGCGCCATCACCTGCATCGACAGGAAAAAAATCAGTCCTAATACCATCCGCATCGTTAACCTCCCTGAATAATGGCAGCTAAGTTACTGGTTTTTATCAAGGCAATCAATTTATTAACATAATTACGCCACCAGAAAGCCCTGATTAGCCACATATTGCAGTCAGGCTCTCAATCGAGAATTCCTATCTAAACTCCGCGGGATAATCTTGTATACTGCACACCACGCAATGACGAATGCATAAGTGCGCTGGATGTCTTACCAAACCCAGTGACACCATAAAAAACTAGGAACACCTATGTTAGGAACGCTAAAAAAGCTGCGCGCACACTTAGATGAGGCGCAACAAGTACAGTATCAACTGGTTGTTGGCGACGAGTTACTGCCACTGAATCCCTTAATTGGCAAGCCGCTGACCCTGACCCACACGGGTAACATCTTCTGTTGTAACTGCGGTAAAAAGACCAAAAAGAGCTATTCGCAAGGCCATTGCTTTGTGTGTATGCAAAAGCTCGCCAGTTGCGATATGTGCATTATGAAGCCCGAAACCTGTCACTTTGACCAAGGTACTTGCCGCGAGCCAGAGTGGGCGCAAAGCCATTGTTTTGTGCCGCATTATGTTTATCTATCCAATACTTCAGGTATCAAAGTCGGCATCACTCGCCACACACAATTGCCTACTCGCTGGATAGATCAAGGCGCGACTCAAGGTTTACCGATTTTTAAAGTGTCGACACGACAAATCTCGGGTCTAGTGGAAGTGGAGTTAGCCAAACTCATTAACGATAAAACCCACTGGCAAACCATGCTTAAGGGCCACGCCGACGATATCGATTTAAATGCTAAGGCGGCGGAACTGATCCCGCAAATTGAGGCTAAGTTGCACGAAATCGGCATGCAAAAAGGCGATGACAGTATCGAACGTTTAGATGAAACGATTCAGTCGATTCACTATCCCATCGACACCTTTCCGAAGAAGATCACTTCGCACAACTTCGATAAAAATGAGGTGGTAAGCGGGATTTTACAGGGGATTAAAGGTCAGTATCTGATCTTCGATACCGGCGTGATTAACATTCGTAAATTCACGGCCTATGAAGTGAGCGTAGAGCTAATATAAATTCATTTTTATGCAATTCAGTGTGTTGCTATCTGTCATGGTTATCAACACACTGATAGCGAAACCTCGACATGCTCATGCTGAAGTATTGATACTGTGCCAGAGCATAGGCTAATTGATTGCCGCCGTTTCGTTATTACCCCGAGGAACTCAAGCCTTGCCTCCCTATGGATAAAAATGGCGCTAGGCTTCCCCAAAGTAAAAAACATCTTTATATGGAATATTTTTAGTGAAACAAGGACCTCAACATTTTATCCGTCGCTGTGCATTCCAACAAAAATTACGTAATAAGCAATCTGGAATATTTTTGCTCTTGATAATCCCGCTGATAATAGCAAGCGGTCCTTGGAAGGAACTGACGGCATCGCTTTCGACAGAACCATGGGATATAGGATTTACAATTGTTGTTGTTTTAGCCGTTGTGGTGGCATTTTTCTTCGTCTTCATGATCATTTCTGAATCGATAAGACTAGGCAAAGCCGCTAAAAATGAACAAAGGAAATTAGCCGAAGCGGGGCCAGATGGCTATTACATTGATATCTATCAAGAAGGCCTCATTTTTCATATTTACGATGCCGAATTTCATCTTTTTGAGATGAAACAGCAGTTTATCCCTTTGGATGAGATTGCCAGTACAAAATACTTTAAATACAGAGGCACACATAGCTTCACGATCAACTTTGCCCACATTTCCTGCCAAGTGTCGTTCACGCCTAGGGAAATAAATGTGGATGATTTTGATTTTATAAAGGAATTTCTTGAGACTCATATTTCCAATCGAGGGAATAAGTCAGCTTAAGATAGGCTGGTTAATTAAACATAGGCGCGCTACGTTGTGTACAGCTTAGGCCTCACGCAACGCGCGCTATTATTGAACAAGCGTGGTATAGAAGAGTGTGTAAGAGGATGCCCTAACCCACTTGCGCTGCCATATGAACAAGTTCCCAGATATGTCCATCGGGATCTTCAAACGCGTGGCCATACATAAATCCTTGATCTTGGGCTTGACGATAGGCTTTGCCGCCATGTTGCTCTGCGAGCTTAACCAGTTGGTCGACACGCTCTCGACTGTCGCAGTCTAGACAATTGAGCACTTCTGTCGTGGTGCAGGCATCGGCAATCGCCTTATCGGTAAAGCCAGCGAAAAAAGGCTTCGCCAGCAGCATCACATAAATATTGTCGGCAATCACCACGCAAGCAGCCTGCTCATTGCTGTATTGCTCATTGATACCAAATCCTAGGCCAGCGTAAAAAACCCGTGATTGTTGAACACTTTCAACCGCTAAATTAACAAAGATACTTTGTGCCATCATAATCTCCCTTTAAAAATCCTCTGCGGACGTCACATCCTGTCCTGTAAAAATACCTGTAACTGTAAATAGCTCAGAGAACAGTCTAGCCAATCATTGCGGCATCCTAAACCTATATTCCCACAAGAGCATAAGGCGAGTATCTTACTCGCCTAATGGGGATACCTTATGACAATGTTCTTAAGCTTTCAGCCTTAATTCTGTCAGTTTATAACCTTCTTCTTATAGCCATCTGTTTATAACTATCGGTTTTTAGCTATCTGTTTATAAGAGTCAGTTTGCAACCGAGCTGGATAACCGCACTATTGCACCGCATGGGTGACGGGCAGCGATAACAGCATTTCATCGATTAAACCATCGAAGCGGGCCTTAACTTCGTCCATATCTTTAATGTTGGCAAAGCCTTGGGCAAGGACTCGCCAGACCATTTCAGTGGGTTGACCTGCGACTCCCGTCGGCTTAAAAAAGCTAATCAGCACTGAGCCTTTATCGTATTTTTTAGGATCAACACCTTGGTTTGACAACCCAGGCACTAGGCCTGCGGCGGCGAGTATCTGCTCGTCCGACATTTGTGTGCCCATGGCAACGCCAAACCCCACTTGAAAATCAGCAAGCTGTGGATCTTCGACCCAGCGGTACCCTTTGGTCAGCAGCACTTTTTTCAGCGTATCTTGCATATGCTGCTGCACTTGCTGTTTATCGAGTCGACTGTCAACAAAGATCTTCTGTAGGGTGGGATGCCAGGTATAGGTCATGGCACTCGGCGGTAATAGGCTCAAATCCCCCGAAGTCACAATCGTGGTTCGCAGCGCCTGCGAATCATCCACACTCACGCAGGCCGTCAGCGCGGCCAAACTGATGGTTAATAGCGTCAATAAACGCCCAATGGTTTGTGATAAATACATGCTCTTTCCTTTATTGCGATTTTTACAGCTTAAGGATAGTTGCTATTTCTCAGACTGAAAGTCGATATGCATCATAGTGTTAAATCATGGTCATCGACAAGGATTGCGGCAAAATAGCACCAAGGCACTCAACTCCGGCCAATGCGTTATGATTTGTTACTTTATAAAGCCCGCAGGGCGTATAGGCGCCACCCAATTTACCCGCTAGAATGCCTCGCCTAGCGTCTGTACCAACTCGTGCCACTAGGCGCAAATTCAGTCACAGTCACAATCACAATGCCAAAAACGACAACAAAAGGTGTGAAATAGATCTATGGAGTTAATACTCGCTATCGCGTTGTTTGCCTTCTCATCGGGGATCACCCCAGGGCCTAACAACATTATGCTGATGACCTCTGGGGTCAACTTTGGCGTTAAACGCAGTATTCCGCATCTGATGGGGATTAGCCTTGGCTTTCCCACTATGATCCTCGCCATCGGCCTAGGCTTAAGCGCCCTATTTCAAGCCTATCCGATTATCCACCAAGTGATTAAAGTGATTGGGATTGTGTATCTCCTGTACCTGTCTTGGCTAATTGCCAACAGCAGTAGCAAGATGGAGGGCAAGAGCATCGCTAAACCCTTTAGTTTTTTGCAAGCCGCCGCATTTCAATGGGTTAACCCTAAAGGCTGGATTATGGCGGTGGGTGCGATTGCCACTTTTACCTCGGTGCAACAGGATCTCACACCGCAAGTGGTCACTATCGCCACAGTGTTTTTATGCGTCGCCTTTCCCTGCGCCGTGGTGTGGCTTGGGTTTGGTGTGGCGCTTAAACGTATTTTGAAAAATGAGCGCCAGCAGAAGATCTTTAATATCACTATGGCCATCTTGCTTGTGGCGTCTATCATCCCTATGATCGCCCCCTAATTTTGGCCGTAAGAGTTAAGCACTAGCATGAATGAGATCGATCTGATCATTGAACAAACCGATAACTGGGTGAAAAAAGTGATCATGAAATACAATATTTGCCCCTTCGCCAGACGTGAGGTCGAGCGCGGCAGTATTCGCTATCTCGTTGTTGAACAAACCAAAGTCAAGCTAGTGCTTAAGGCCTTGATTGAAGAATGCCAATATCTAGATGCGCATCCCGAAGCCGAAACCACACTGTTTATTCTGCCGCGGGGTTTTGAGGGCTTTTATACTTACCTCGATCTCGTCGATATGGCGAACGACGCCGTGTTCGACAACGACTATGAAGGCGTGTATCAGCTCGCGCATTTTCATCCCGACTATTGCTTCGAGGATGAACCACAGGATTCTGCGGCCAATTTTACCAACCGCGCGCCCTACCCAACCCTGCATATTATTCGCGAGGCCAGTATGGAGTTAGCCCTTGCTAACTACAACGACCCAGAATCGATTCCCGAGCGCAATATTCAATTTTGTGAGCGTAAAGGCAGCGAATTTTTTATTAAATTACTCGCAGAGTGCATGGGGAAATAGTCTCATCGCGGCGAAAGTACATGCGCCGCATCGGAATCTGCTCATTGCTTACAACAAAGGAATGTAATCACGATGGACTTGCTCATCCCACCAGCATTAAAGCCATGGTTAGGTTCTGGTATTCCTGAATCATGCCAACTGGATATCGGTTTTGCCCTATTTGAATTTCCAAGATTTGAAGACTTAATCGATTTTCAAATGGGTTATCGCTGGCACGGTATCACCCAAGCGCGGGAACCTGCTTGGGATGATAATTGGTTAGTACTGGCAAGCTCCCATGGCGATCCCTTAATTTATCATTTAAAGAATGGGAGCATTCTTTTCGCTCGCCATGGAATGGGCCGTTGGGCGCCCCGCCTTCTTTTTACCGATTTAACCCAAATGTCTATCTGCTTTAATGCCTTAGCAACACTCATCACCCACGCAGGCGATGCCCTTTTTGATGATGACTATAATATCCAACCAAATTATGTTGAGTTAATTAAAACGGAAATTGTTCATCATGTGGGCCTCGAACAAGGGAAGCAGATCATCGAGCAATTGGAGATCAGAGCCTACGCTTAAAGTAGGCTGGTGATGATTCAATAAGGGTAAATGTCATTCTGCACATTCCACTCTATCGGCCAAGATATCGGCAACATCTTCATCATGGTCGATACTAAAGGCGATAAAGTCATCGGTCTTAGGTATCGCTTGATACACTTCCGTCTGAGTAAACTGCAGTAGGCATTCGGAAAATATCGAACGTATTTGCCCCACTATGGCTTCCCACTCGCTAAAGTCATCCTCGGGTAAACGCCGTTGAATCACCTGCAACTCGTCCTCTGAAAGCACATAAAGCGTACTCACACATTGATATTCCCAGTCCCCCGTATTGAACTTAAGCTCTTGGATGGCTTCAGGGTTTTGGTATGACGTAGCCCATTTCCCTGACTGGTAATAGGCTAAGCAACGCTGGAAATCCAATTCAGTATTAAAACAAAGATTTAACTCTGCGTATTCTGCATTTGTATCGAAGGCGAAGGCATAAAAGGTTTTATCAGGATGGCTTAATAAAAACCGCTCAACCTCCACTGTTGTAAACCGCATTATCTCGGCTTTGATCCGTGTAACAAGCTGATCATCTAATGGCATAGAGATTTTTCACCTAAACATATCCTTTGAAGTTACGTCGTATCGCTCAGCTTAAGCCGGCCTTATCCGCTCGACGTTTGTGCCACATTTTACGATTAGAGCATGAAGATGAAGTCCAATTACAGGATTTGTGCGCTCCATTTCTCATTGCCATAGCGACGATTCTTATAGCTATCGATACGCCATTCATCGGCTTTTTTAAGGACGATAAATAGATACTCATCTTCGAAGTGAGTGTTGGTTTTGATATAAATTTCGGCTCTGCTCTTATGTTTTAAGTTAACGAGCAGCTCAAGGGGATAGTCACAACCATTAAACTTTGAAGGAAAACCAAAGGAGTTGCGAACTTTACCGCCGTAAACACGGGGCTTATCAGTACAAAACGCATCGAATAAGGGGGAGATTTGTTCATTGAGCAGTGCAAACCAGTCGGTTCGCTCCGCATAGTGAAACTCAGTTTCGGGCACGGCCTTTCTTAAAGCTTCTTCCTCTGCTTGCAGTTTGGCATAGAGATTATTTTCGATCTCATTCCAGCTTTGGCAGAAAGATAACACATGCTGTGTTAAATACGCTTTTAATTCAATCTCATCCATGTCGATTATCTCGTCCTCTTCTTAGGTCACAGGCGGCGACACTATAACCAAACGGCCTGTCGGTCACAAGTTTTGATCTCTGCCAGCATAGATAAAAACATAGCTATAATTCATTATCTTAGAGTGAATTAACCAATCTATTCTCCCCAACATGGCTTGGCTGTTAACGCTACCATGATTGTCATTCTTTGTTTACAGCTCAAAATGTTTACAAATTGCTACTTTTGTTATTTATTTGTTAAATACAAATTCCTGTGTTAGGTTGAAATCGCCTAAGTCAGCAGACGCCCGTCTGTCCATAGGAGCGCAAGTAGATGCTCCGTGTCGCTTAGGTCTTACAACCTTGATAACAAATGGAGCAAGCACAATGAAATTAACCAAAATCGCGAGTGCCGTTATTGCCTTATCTGTGGGCGTTATTGCCCAAGCCCATGCCGACGATAATCGTTATGTCATCCAAGTCGAAGCGGGTCATGCAGGCATAGTGAAGGCACTGGCTAAAAAATTAGGTGCTGAAATCAATCTCGAAGGGGATGAATTTATTGCAGCGACTTTTACCGGTAAAGATCTCGCCCAAGTAAAAGGCCTGTTAAACAATCCACATATCACCCTGATTGAAGAAGACGTTCGCCGCCATCCTATGGCGCTGTATAACGACGATGCGGGCAATCCAATGACCCAGCAAGTCACGCCCTATGCGGTATATCAATCCCATGCCAACGAAGTGACCTTTAACCCAAATGCGGGCATGAAGGTGTGTATTATTGACTCTGGTTTAGATAGCTCAAACCCCGACTTTAACTGGAACAACATCACAGGCGACAACGACCCAGGCACGGGTAACTGGTTCCAAAATGGTGGCCCACACGGCACTCACGTTGCGGGTACTATTGGTGCGGAAGACAACAATATCGGTGTAGTCGGTATGGCGCCTGGCGTACCTATGCACATCGTAAAAGTATTCAACGCATCGGGCTGGGGTTACTCCTCTGACTTAGCCTATGCAGCCAACAAATGTAGCAATGCTGGCGCTAAGATCATCAGCATGAGCTTAGGTGGCGGCGCAGCCAACAATACTGAAAAGAATGCCTTCGACGCCTTTACTGCGGCGGGTGGTTTAGTGGTCGCGGCTGCGGGTAACGACGGTAACTCGGTTCGTTCTTATCCAGCGGGTTACCCATCGGTAATGATGATCGGTGCTAACGATGCCAACAATAAGATTGCCGACTTCTCCCAATACCCAAGCTGCGTGAGCGGTCGTGGTAAAAAAGCCGTCAACGATGATGGCATCTGTGTTGAAGTTACCGCGGGTGGTGTCGATACCCTATCAACCTACCCTGCTGGCATGGCAACGGCCTCAACCTTAACCGCCGATGGCGCGACAGTCGCATCGTCAGCAATGGAAAACCCAGGTTCAGCCACAGGTAATACCTACTTTATGGGCACAGCTCAAGCCGTGGATTCTGGCGCGAACGGTAAGATTTGCGTAATCGATCGCGGCGTGATTTCCTTCCACGATAAAGTGCTTAACTGTGAAAACTCAGGCGGTGTCGGTGCAATCGTTATCAACAACGTCGCGGGCATGCTCTACGGCACTTTGGGTGATACCAACGCCACCACCATTCCAGCAGTTGGCGCTGCATTTGAAGATAGAGCGAGCCTAATCGCTGCACAAAACGCAACGGTTTCAATCGATTCGGTTGACTACGGCTTTATGAGCGGTACTTCAATGGCGACACCAGCAGTATCGGGTATGGCGGCACTGGTATGGTCTAACCATTCACAATGTACTGGTACACAAATCCGTAAGGCACTCAAAGCAACGGCAATGGATGCAGGCACTGTGGGTAAGGATAACTACTTCGGTTATGGTATCGTCAACGCGAAAGCGGCCGATGCTTACCTCACCACCTATGGCTGCTCTGGCAAATAGTATTTAGCCAAGATAATCAGCCAAGGTAATCCCAATAAAAAAACCAGCACTTGTGCTGGTTTTTTATTATCGACTGGAGTTACTTAAACCAACCTTTGATACTGCTCAGCAGTGAACGGCTGTAAAAAGGCGCGCTCTTGGCTTGGCAAAATGTCGCAATTGGCTCGACGCTGTCGCCATGTAAATGATGCACCTTAATGGGCCAGCTGTCCTGCCCAAGTTGACGCTCGAGCAACTTCACATCGCCACGAATACGATTAATATCCTCTGAATTTTCAGCGGGTAGCTGGATCACTAGGCTTAAGGCATGGTCCGACGTACTTCGAATAAAATCCAAGCGTGACGATTCCAACAGATAGGCCTTCTCGACGGCTTTATAGTTAGCGAGTAACGCTTTGAGCTGGGCGAAATGCGGATACTCATGGGGCTCGATATTGCCAAATAGCGAGAGCGCGCCCCTGTGCTCCACCAACTCAAGCTGCGATGACAGCATCAAGCGTACTTCATGTGCATCCAAGGATTTCGACATATTGCTGTTAGGGTTCAGCGCCATATCGCTCCCCGATTGCAGCAACACTTGGAACAGCGTCTCGGCATCGAGCGTCATCACCCCATGGTGCGCAGTGCCTTCGCTCTTCATCAATTCGATGGCCTTATCGACGGCGGTTTGAGATGTGAAAATCGGCGTAAAAGGATGATCACTGCCATCCTCGAGGGGGACATACCACTGGGTGATGCCGATAGCCATCGCACCTTCACCCGCCTCGGGTGCCTCAGTGCTACTCTCACTCAAGATAAACAGGGTTGATTGGCTAAGTTGTTGATAAAACTCGGCCGCATACAGATTGTCTTGGAGGGCTTTCACAAAAATTTGTTCGAGTGGGGTTGTCGCTTCTAGGGTGTACAACATTGGCAAACTTCCTGTTATTAAGCGGTTCAGTCCTTTACTATCAAAGAGTTAAAAATAATTTTTAGCCATTCGATTCACACTGACCAGATTAAATCGCGTGGGCATGGTAAAACATTGAGGGCGTCGAATCGAGCAAAACATCCCACAATTGGCATCAAAGCAGGCACTTAGTACTGTACCGAGCCTGCGTAGTCGCAAACTCGGCACTCAGGAGTAACTGATTGATAGGGTTACAGACTTAATCCCCACACCTCGAAGGCATCGCGGCAAAGCTGCTCACGAAAATCCGGATGAGCGATATTGATCAGCGCCTGCGCCCGCTCGCGCAGGGAGCGGCCACGCAGGTTCGCCGCGCCATACTCGGTCACTATGTAATGCACATGGGCACGCGTCGTCACAACCCCTGCACCTGGCGATAACACAGGAGCAATGCGGGAAATCTTGCCGCCCGAAGCGGTACTTGGCAAGGCAATCACAGAACGGCCGCCTTCAGATAGCCCTGCGCCGCGAATAAAGTCCATCTGCCCGCCAACACCCGAATAAATCTTAGTGCCTATCGAATCGGCGCAGACTTGGCCAGAAAGATCGACCTGCAATGCCGAGTTAATCGCCATCACATTGGGGTTTTTACGAATGATGGCAGTATCATTCACCTGCTCGATATCCATAAAAATGACCGCAGGATTATCATCCACATAGTCGTATAACTTCTGGCTACCTAAGGCGAAACCTGTGACCAGTTTTCCGGGGTAAAAACGTTTCTTGCTGTTGTTAATCACGCCCTTTTCGACCAGTTGCAAAATCCCGTCAGAAAATAGCTCGGTATGCACGCCTAAGTCTTTGTGTTCAGTCAGGCAGGACAACACTGCATCGGGAATAGCGCCAATCCCCATCTGCAAACAATCGCCATCACGCACTAATTCGGCCACGTTTTGACCTATCGCCAAACTCACGGCATCGCCGGTGGCAAAGGCATGGATGGGTAAACTGGCGCTCTGTTCATACACGGCAGCAAAACGGTCGATATGGATAAAGCCATCGCCGTGGGTGCGGGGCATTTGCGGGTTGATATGGGCGATGATTTTACCCGCCACTTGGCAGGCGGCTAAAGTGGCCTCCACCGAAATCCCTAAGGAACACATGCCGTGTTTGTCGGGCGGCGACACTTGGATTATCGCGGTATCGATTTTTTGCTCACCGCTGCGGAACAGTTTAGGCACTTCCGAGAGGAAAATCGGCACATAGTCGGCGTCACCGCTTTGTAATAACGGCCGAGTCGGCACTCCACCGAAGAAACAACGATGGCGCAGATGACCACGCAAATCGGGATGACTTAAGGACTCGGCGCCTTCGGTATGTAGCTGTAATAAGGTGAGATTTTCAAGGGTGAGCGCATGTTTTGCCAGCGCATCCAATAAGACTCTGGGGGTCGCCCCCATGGAATGGGTCCACAGGGTTTCGCCACTTTGAATAAGCGATACCGCTTCGAGGGCACTTTGACACACAATCGCAGGCATACTGAATTCCTTCGCTAAACTGATCCCCATCCCTTTGCGCATGGTGTGGCGAGGATGCGCCACACGCTTTGCATCTCCGCTCCCCCAAGGGTTACGCAAAGCCAATACCGCAAAGGAACATTTTATTAGCAGCAGTGTAAGCGAGTTCTAAAGTAACTAACATCCATTTCAACGACTTAGTCCGATTCTTTACCAATACTTTGCGTTAAGTCAAAACTCACGCCCAAAGCGAGAGCCGTTAATCCAAACGTTTAGAGAATCGCAGGCTTGCCACCAGCAGCCCTAGGCAGGTAAAGCCAATCATCCACAGCGCATCAAATTGCAAGTCACTCACCTCGGCATCCCTCAGCACAATCGCGCGGGACATGCGCATAAAGTGCGTCGCGGGTAACGCCTCGGCAATCCACTGCGCCGCCACGGGCATGGCCTCGTAGGGGAACATAAAGCCCGACAACAGAATCGACGGCAGCAGGATAAACACCGTCATCTGCATCGACTGTAACTGGGTTTTCGCTATGGTCGAAATCACTAGGCCTAAGGTCAAACTGGCGCAGATAAACAACATGGCCGCCAGCGCAATCGAATCCAAACCGCCGCGGATCGGCACGGCAAACAGTAAATGTCCGGCGGTGAGAATAATGGCCAATTGCACAAAGCCCACTAATACATAAGGGGTGATTTTCCCAAGCATTAGCTCCAGCGGCCTCACCGGCGTAGTGATTAAAAACTCCATATTGCCCTGCTCTCGCTCGCGCACAATCGCGGCCGAGGTAAACATCACCATGGTCATAGTCAAAATGACCCCCAAGAGGCCGGGGACGATATTCACCACAGAACGCTGCTCAGGGTTAAAGTACTGCACCACCTCAAAACTGGGGGGATTCGATTTGACCGCCCTGCCCGCAATTTCATCCAGCGGCATTTGCCTTAAACTGCGAATGGTAGAAGCGACCACAGTATCCGAGCCATCCACCAACCATTGCCCCACGGGCTCGGCAAAATAGGCCTGCCCCGCAAAGGCGGGATGTCGCACTAAACGCTCGTCGAGATCGGCGCCTAAATACAGCACGGCTTTCACTTCGCCCCGAGTGATGGCCGCATCCGCCTCGGCGGCGCTCAAATACCGATGTTTAAAATCAACGACTTGAGTCGCTTCTACCGCCTTGACTAAGGCGCGGCTATAGGCGGAGTCGCTTAAATTCACTAAACCTGCGGGCAAATGGCGCGCATCGGTGTTGATGGCATAGCCAAACAGCATCAACTGCACTAAGGGGATCATCACTATCATGCCGAAGGTCATGCGATCCCGCGATAACTGCCTGAGTTCTTTGACCACTACGGCCCAAATTCTACGTAGCATCTTGAGCCTCCACTGTCGTGGCCTGACTGCCGTTTGGCGGCGTTAGCTGGGCACGTCCGCCCGTGCAAGTCACAAACACATCCTCAAGGCTTGGGCGCACTTCGGTCAGCGCCCGCCCCGCGACCCTTGGGCTTAACCAAGCCAGCGGATCTGCAATCGAACTTTGTACCAATACCCGTAAACGACTGCCAATCTGCGCCGCCGATAACACGTTGGCGTCGCTGATAAGCGATTGTTTAAGCTTGCGTAAATCCTCCCCCGACACTTCAATCACCCGCGCGCCCATGGCCGCCATGAGTTGTTGCGGTGAGCCATCGGCGCGTTTTATCCCGCGCTCTAAAATCGCGAGACCATGGCAACGCTCGGCCTCATCCATATAGTGGGTCGAGACTAAAATCGTGGTGCCTTGGGCACAGAGGTCGAACAGCCGCTCCCAAAACTCGCGGCGATTTTCAGGGTCCACCGCCGACGTCGGCTCATCGAGAAATAACAGTTCGGGGTGATGTAAGGTCGCGGCGGCTAAGGCTAAACGCTGCTTTTGCCCGCCACTCATGGAGCCCGCCATTTGCTTCTCGCGCCCCGCCAAATCGTAAAGGCTTAATAACTCGGCCAAACGCGCCTTGGTGTGGCGACGATTCAGCCCATAAATTTGTGCCACAAACTCGAGGTTTTCCCGCACCGACAAATTGTCGTAGAGGGAAAATTTTTGCGTCATATAGCCAATGCGGCGGCGCAGTTTTTCCTCGGCGCCGGGCAAGGTTTCGCCCAGCACCCGAATATCCCCCGAGGTCGGGCTAAGCAGCCCAGTCAACATCCGAATGGAGGTCGATTTACCGCAACCATTGGGGCCTAAAAATCCATAAATCGTGCCCTTAGGGATAGCTAAATCGAGATCTTCGACCGCATTGATGCCGCCAAAGGCGCGGGTCATGCCGCGGGTTTCGATAGCAAACTCAGAAGCAGCGCTTGATGTTTCTGCCGCAGATGTCCCAGCGATTGATATCCCTGCTGAAGCCTGTTGAGCACTCATGGCAGCAGTACCTCAAGGGCCATCCCCGTGGGTAAATTCTCTCCCTCTGGCGCAATATCAATATCGGTGAGATACATCAGTCGTGCCCTATCACGCTCATTTAACGCATAAAAAGGAGTGTAAGCCGGTTGACTGCGAATATTACGCACAGTGCCTGCAATAGGCTGGGTGCGGCCATCGACAAGGATCTTCACTTGGCTCCCCGCCTTAACCCTATCGAGCCAAGTTGCTGGCAGATATACCCGCACATAGGGATGTTCAATTGCCAATAAACCAATGAGTTGACTACCTGCGGCCACCCTGTCACCCACCCGCCAAGGCAAGGTATCCACCACTGCGGGTTTCGCCGCTACTAGGCTTAAATCCTTGAGGGCTTTTTGCTCCTGCGCCACGCCTGCCATCGCCGCCTCGACTGCGGCTCTGGCTTGCTCGAGTTGCTCGCTGCGGGTGCCGTTTTGCAGCAGTCTTAGGCTCTGCTCGGCTTCGGCCTGCTTGGCAAGGCTGGTATCACGCGCCGCGCGCGCCGCATCTAAGTCCGCTTGGCTGAGCACCTTAGTCTTAAATAACTGTTGCGTACGCTCAAAATTCTGCCGCGCCTCTTTCACGCTGGCATTGGCGCCATCGAGGGCTGCGCGGGCTTTATCTATGTCTTCCGAGCGAGCACCCGTCACGGCTTCCTCTAGCTTGGCCTGCGCCTGTTTAAGCTCGGCCTGACGCTGGCCAAGGCGCGCCTGAGCGGCTGTACTATCCAGCTCGAGTAACACTTCCCCCGCCTGCACTTGCTGGCCTTCGACCACATTAATCCGCTTGATCAGCTCCCCCACAGGCGCGGTGAGGGTTAACCTGTCACGCTCGACGGTGCCCAGCACGCGGGGCGATTCATCGCCGCAGGCCGTCAATTGCAGCAACAACGCCGCGCCCAATAAACTCGCCACCAGCTTGCCCCATCCTCGGGGAGAAGGTTGCCGCACCTTAACCGACCTAACTGTTAACCTATTGGTTAAAATCATAATTCACTCCTAGGTTCACGCATCACCCCCTGCGTAAATACCTGCATATTGTGTAGCGCTAACCGTTGTAAATCCGTGCCACTGGTACTAAATAGGCCAAACTGACGCATTAATACCGGAGGCGCGATCAGCGGAAACACCATTAAACTGACAAAACTGAGGCGCACAAAATTGGGGTCTAGCCCCTCCTTGAGAATGCCAGCGCTAACAAATGAGGCTTCGAGCCATTGGCGCGAGAGGGACAGCATTTGCTCAAACACAGACAACATGATCCGATAGGCTTCGGTGCCATCGCTCTCCTGCAGCACACGGACAATCAATCGCGGTAATCCGGGGTTGGGCGCCATCACCCGATAATAGGTTTGCATTAAATCGCCCACATTATTAGGCGCTTGCGCCGTGGACATTTCGCGTAAACGGGTAATCACAGGCTCGAGGGTTTCGCGCACCATCTGCTCAAACAGCCCAGCCTTAGAACCAAAGTAATAACGGATAAGCGCCGCATCCACCTCGGCCACTCGGGCAATTTCACGGGTCGACACTGTGGGATAACTGCGTTCACTAAAGAGGCTGACGGCGGCGGTGATCAGCCGTTGGCGCGCATCTGAGTTGCCCTTAGGGCGGCCTGCCGCCTGGGAGGTGTCGGCATGGGTAGCAAATGGCACCACCCCACGGGGGCGGCTGGGAATAAGCGACATAACCAGCTCCAGCAGAATTCATCTATTGATGAATATACTGAAAAGCTGCTGGAAAAGGCAGCAGTTAAATTCCTCATTTTGATTCAAATTGAGGAATTTAACCTAAAAGGCTTAAGGTAGAGCTTTCAGCCGCTTAAGCCACTTTTACCTCTCACTGAACGGCTCAAACGCAGGAGTTGAGCTTAAGGCTCAAGGCTGTACAGCTTACGCCCCTTTAACGATGGCACTTAAACGTGCGATAAATTGCTGCACAGCTTCAAGGGTATCGAAACTAAACGCCAATCCGTAGTGGGTTTCGTTAAGGCTCTTATGTAACCGCTTGGGAAAACGCGTCATTTCCGCATTGTGGTAATAGTCATACTTGGCATGTACGCCCGCTAAGGTGGCTAACTCGCTTGAAAACACCTCAAAGGCTGGGCGAATAATCAGCTGCGCGGTTTTGCCCTCCATATGCAGATAAAATGCTTCCTTGGTTTCCGGCAACATGTATTCGGTAATGCTCTTCACCGAAAAATTGCTGCGACAATTCAACTCGGTTAAACAGCGGCTCATTTCCTGTTGTGTAATAGCCAAAAGTGCCTCCTGAAAGTGTAAACATCTTGATATACAGAACAATAAACTGATTAGCCTATCAGTGTTAATAAAAATAATTTCCCACAGCTTTAGGCAAATTTAAACAGCTTAATACGCTATGCGTTTTATTAGCGTTTACTGATCAAGTAATTAGCGTGTCCATCCACCCTATTAAAACACAGTCAAAAGATTGTCGCTATGTCATTAAATTGTATGGTGAATTTTTGCTTGCCAGCAGAAAATGTTGCGACTAGGTTAATAACCCAGAGTGGACGTCGGGCCAGTTTAACCCTCGATGCTAAAGCCTAGTAATGATGTGTTTTAGGCTTCCATTCCCAAGGTTTCGCCGTATTGATTAAACCTGACAAACGCTTGCCATGCCGAACGCTGCGACTTAACGCCATTCACCCGACACTCAATGGCCGTTAGCAATGGACTGCAAGGCCGTGCTCAATCACTAAGAGATGAGAAACACCCATGAAGATAAAAAACACCTTAATGCTCTTGGGTCTGTTAGCTGTCAGCCCCGCGGTATTTGCTGCAACGGGTATCGCCTTTGTCCACGGAACGGGGCACCAAACCAATGCGTTAGCCGACTATTGGACATCGGAGTTTGTTAACTCGGTGCGCCAAGGGATCCCCGTTCCCAATAATTACACTGTCATCAACTGTGACTTCGACCAATATATGTGGGAAGAAACGGCTGCAGGCTGTCTTGCCACTCAGCTCAATAGCTTTATTCAAGCCAAGAATATTGATGATTTAATCCTGCTCACCCACTCCAATGGCGGCAATGTGGTGCGCTGGATTTTATCCAACCCCACTTGGGACAGCCGTTATCCTGCGGTGATCAAAGCCACCTCCAGAGTCATCGCCCTCGCCCCCTCGAGTGGCGGCACGCCGCTGGCCGATGCGGTCAATCAAGGCAATGTGTTCGAAACCAGCCTAGGTTGGCTCTTAGGTTATGGCAGCAATGCGGTCAAACAGCAGCAAGTCGGCTGGATGGCAAACTACAACAACACTTGGCTCTATGGCACCTCGGGTCGCCCAAGTTTAGGTAAACCCTTCGAGGTGGTTGTCGGTTCGGATGTGGATTCCGCCATTTGGGACAGCGACAGCTACTGCGCTGGCTATCAATATCAAGTCGCCCTCGAAACCACCCAAAACTGGCTCGATAGCTGCTCCGACGGCTTCTTAAATTGCAGCTCGCAAAAAGCCGCAGGCACAGTCTGGTTTACCGATAAACAAAAGACCCGAGGCCAAGAACCGTTAAGCCATCAGCAGAGTCGCCGTGCCTGCTTTAACTTAGACACGCTGATCCGCAACCATATTTAAGGAGCCTAACATGCAACCTTTTACACTCCGCACCTTAAGCAAAATGGTCAGCCTCGTTATCTTAGGTGGCCTGCTCGGTGCCTGTCAGGATGAGGCGCCCGCGCCAGAGCCACAAAAAGAAGCCAGCCCAATGTATGCCAAGGGCTTAACCTTAGCCGCGCCGACGCAGAGCGATCTTGTCGATACCAATATCGCCTCGCCAACCCTAGCGCCGATTAATACCAGTACCGATTACGTCAGCTTTATCACTCCGCTCTATGGCGAATACCAAGCCAGTCAGCCCGTGCTTGAGCAGGCAAACCAGAGTGATGAGTATTGGCTCAATGTCACCGGCGCCGAGCTAAATGCTGGTGTGCAACTCAACTTAAGCCAAGCAGGCAGCTTAGTGCGGATTGCGCCCCGCGGCGATGTCAGCACAGGCGCCTTAATGCATGCCGATGCCGTTGCCCCCGAGCGGGTGCAAATTCATCGGATAGGCCAAACACCGCAGGGGAAAAACGCCAGCCCACAAGCAACGGAATCCTTGGTTAAATCGCTGGTGAGCGCCGACGCCTTAGCCAGCGCAGGCTTAGCCGATGACTCCAGTGCCCTGCAAATGTCTGAAAAGGCCACGGCCGGAGAATATCGCCTACAAGTCAGCCAGCCCTTAGTCGCTAAGGCCAACTATCTGGTCAACGTGAAGGAAAAAGGCTCGCCCTATCAACTGAGCATCAAGACGCCGAGCGCGATTGCGGCCGATGCCCAAACGGTTGGGGTAAAACTCGCCTTAAGTCATAGCGATAATCAATTTGCGCCTCAGGCCAAACTCAAGCAAGCCGATGGCACAGAGCAAGCGCTGACCATGGTGAAACAGGGGGATGAATGGCAGGCTTTAGTGCCCGCAGACTTACCCCTTGCCAGCAGTAATGCGGGGCTGAGTGAAATCGAAGTCACAGTCCAGACTCAGATCGATGGCCGCCCAGTACAACGCACGGTGAAAACCGCGTTTAAGTCCTATGTGAACTCGGCCAGCATCAAACCCGAAGTGCTAACCGTTTGGGATAAAGGCGTACCGAATCAAGTCAACTTTGAGCTAGATATCGCCGAAGCGGGACGCTTTGGTTTGAGTGGCGTGCTAACGGGCACCAATGCCGAGGGTCAAAAAGTGGCGATCATGCGCACCCAAGCAGCCAACTGGTTAACGCCCGAATCCCCCAAACTCAAGCTGATGTTTGACCCAACGCTCATCCAAGCATCGGGCCTGCAACCGCCCTTCGAACTCAACGAGCTAGAGCTGCAAGACCAAGGGCAAATGGCGCGGTTAAGTTTTCAGGCCAATGCACTGGTGCTTACTCGCTAACTCAATTGAACCTAATCCCCATCCATTTCTCCCTTCGCAACCGCTTTGAGTGCCCACCTTGGGCACTCTTTTTTTTTGAGCACTGTCGCGAACCAGCCTCTGCGCAAGCTGCCTCAACTTAATAACAAAGATTGCCGAGTGATAGCCAAAACCCGCAACCCTGTGATAAACAGAGCGCTAAACCACGCAATATCGTCACAATGACGATATAAAATTTACATTGATTACCTAGGGTTATTCCTTTTAAATAACAAAGGGTCTAGGCATAATGTCAATGTTTTGACGTCATGCGAAATGATGACACTCAATGTACAAAACGCGCTAACAATAAAAATAACAGCGACTCGCGGCTCCCTATTTCCCGCCTGAGTCGATGCTCAAGCAATGGAAATCCTATGAGTGACAGCACATTTTTTTTGGGTGAATGGCAAGTTAATCCCAGCGCCAACAGCCTGCTTCTGGGTAAGCAAGTTAAACAGCTTGAGCCTAAGGCGATGGATGTGTTGTTATTTCTCTGCCAAAACGCCGGTGAAGTGGTCAGCAGCGACGAGATTGTCAGCCATTGCTGGCCGGGGGTCGACACAGGTGATAATCCACTGCACAAAATTATCAACCAGTTACGTCGCGCCTTAGGCGATAGCGCCACCGAATCCCGTTACATTGAGACCATCCGCAAACGCGGTTATCGCACCTTAGCCGAGGTGCGTTTTCCCGTCGGCCACGAGGCCAGCGCCACGCCACAGACCTGGCAAGGTGGCTCACCGTTTCCGGGCCTGCAAGCTTACAGCGCCAACTATGCCGACGTGTTCTTCGGCCGCAGCGAACAAATTAGCACGCTGCTGAATCGCATTAGCCAACAAATCCAGTTTGGCCGCGCCTTCTGCTTAATTTTAGGCCCCAGTGGTAGCGGTAAATCCTCCTTAATTAATGCTGGTGTATTGCCTAACCTCATGGCCGCCAATGGCTTTAATGGCGTCGGCGTTGTGGCCTATAGCAGCCTCGATTTTGCCGATGTCAGCAAGGGACAACTGCTCACCGATTTGGCTAGCGCCATGCTCGACTGGGAGCTAAACGACACCCCAGTCTTTGAGGGAATGAGCGCCGATACACTTGCCGCCAAGCTTGAGCAAGATCCACAGAGCATTGTCGATATATGCAAACAAAGTCTTAAAAATCAGACCTATGCTACGCCACGCTTTGCCTTATTTATCGACAGATTAGAGGTCTTATTATCATCGCCGCTGTTTAGCGACGCCGAGCGCAGCACCTTTATCGAGCTGTTAGAGCGCCTTGCCACTTCCCATGCGGTGTTGATTTTAAGTGCCTGTCGCAACGACTTTTATCCGTTGCTGGTCAATTACCCCAGCCTGATGGCAGGCAAAGCGCGTGGCGCCCATTTCGACTTAGCGCCTCCCACTCGCACCGAACTGTTGCAGATGATCCGTCTGCCAGCCGTTGCCGCCAATTTAACTTGGGAAATCGATAGCGACACCGCCATGCCGCTCGATGAAATGCTCTGTAGCGATGCCGCCAGCAACCCAGATGCGCTGCCTATGCTGCAATACACCTTGCAGGCGCTGTACTTACAACGCAGCGACGATGACAAACTATTGGTTTCTGTGTATCGCACCTTGGGCGGTATCGAAGGCGCTATCGGTAAAAATGCCGAGCAGGCCATCTCCCATTTAACCGAGGCCGAAAAAGCCAGTCTGCCGCGGATTTTGTCCCTGTTAGTCACCCTGCGAGAGGATGAAAAATCCATCACCAGCCGCACCGCCCGCTGGTCGCAATTGCAAAGCGCGGCCGAAACCGCCCTAGTGCAAGCCATGGTCGATAGCCGCTTATTTGTGTCCCATCTGCAAAATGGTGAACCCTGTTTTAGCATCGCCCACGAAGCTCTGCTGCGCCGCTGGCCAAGGGCGACGGCGTGGATCAGCGAACATAACGACAGCCTTAGCATTAAGAGCCGACTACAGCATTTATCCCAGCGCTGGCTCAGCGAGGCTAAACACAGCGCCTATTTGCTGGCCGAGGGGAAACCCTTAAAAGAAGCCCAAAGCCTTAGGCAAAACCCCTTGTTTGACTTAGACGAGCGAGAAACCGACTTTATTGCCGCCTCCAGTAAACGCGCCACTATGCTGCGCTGGACGAGGCGCATCACAGTCGCCCTGCTGTGCGTACTCACCTTAACCTCGGTCATTATGAGTGCTCGCAGTATCGAAGCCGAGAAGCTGGCCCAGCAAAAACGCCTCGCCGCCGAAGATCTGCTCGGGTTTATGGTGGGTGACTTCGCCGATAAGATGCGCGGCATCGGCCGGATGGACTTACTCGATGGGATCAGCAATAAAGCACTGGAATATTTCACGGATTTCTCCAGCCAAGACGATGAGAAGTACTTAAGCTTCGACGCCCGCTTCCAACACGGCCAAACCCTAGAGGCCATGGGTGAAGTCGCCTATTCACGCAATAAAATCGATGAAGCCCGCAGCGCCCTGCTCGCCGCGCAGGAAAAAATGCTGCCGCTGCTCGAATTGCAGCCAGACAACTTAGCCCTGCTAAAAACCTTGGGCGCCAATGCCTTTTGGTTGGGCCAGCTTAAATATGATGTGAGTGATTGGGCCGCATCGCGCCCCTTCTTCGAGCAGTACTTAGCCTATAGCCAAACCATGTATGCCCTAGCGCCAGAGGATAAAGATGCGCTGATGGAGCTATCCTATGCCCATAACACCTTGGGTTCTGTTTCGATGAAACAACAGGAGTTTGCTAAAGCACAGCAAGATTTTGAGGAGTCGTTACGATTAAAGCTATTGGCACTGGCCAAAGCCCCCGAAGATAGCCAACTAATTGCCGATGTAGCCGATACACGTTCTTGGTTAGCAAGTGCATTAACCTCCCTTGGCGATCTCGATACTGCTATCAAACTCCAAGAAGCAACTCAAAATCAATTACTCAACTCTCTAAATCAAAATGATGCCTATATGAGAGATAGATTAGCCAGTACTCTAGGCAGATTAGCAGAGTTACTTGAATATAAGGGAGAGTTTACATCTGGCCTCGATAAACTATTACTAGCAAAAGAAATTATTGAAAAATCATTAGCCATGGATTCAGGGAATGAAGTATGGAAAAGAGATTTATTTCATATTCGCACAAAAATATTTCTTTTGAACATTTTAGTTAATGACTCTAGAGTTAACGAAACCTCTAAATCTCTTTTAGATACACTTGATACGGACTTAGTATCAATCAGCGAAGTAAAAAGAGAGCATTTACGAGCCAATGTTTTATTAGCTATTGCAATCAAAGAAAAAAACAGCAATGTTAATAACGGTTATAACGAGCTAACAGAGTCTAATGTCATATTTAAAAAATTAGCCAACAACTTTCCTGACGACAAGGATTATCTCATTGGAGTTGCAAAAACAAACGTAAATCTTGCAATAAGATACTTGGAAAACGGAAATAAAAATACTGCTTTTAAGTTATGTAACCAAACAATAGAATTATTAAAACCTTTAATAGAAAAAGACCAAAACCCTCAAATAGTAACCCCTTATTTAGATTCGGAACGCTGTTTAGAAAAATTAGATATTAAAAACACCCCAATTAAACAACTGTAATTCAAAGAGGAAAGTCAAAATGATAACACCACAAGGTGCAGCTCAATTTGTTAAAGTCAATGTTACCTTAGAAAATGGTGAACCAGTATTTATCTATACTGATGCCAGCGGCGAGCAATGCGCAGGTGATGTCACCATCACTCAAGCTAGCACTGTAACCTATTTGCTGAATGACCAAACCGGTAAAGGGCTAAAATTTGTCGGTGTGGGTTTTGTGACCCCATTCGATGAAGTTGTCGATGCGGTCACCATCAGCAGCGATGGTATGTTAGTACAACTTGTCGACCTCGACAGAACGCCTGGTACTACAAAGTTCCAATTTGTATTAAGCAATACCACCAATACTCTATTGGTATTAAGTCCGGACCCACAAATCATTAACAAACCAAATTAATTTTTATTACAGAATAAGTAGGGACAGCCATGTCTTTTGTGCTTTGTCCCCTCTTCTACTCGTCTTTAGATTATCTTCACCTTGTCTGTTTGGAGCGAGTCATGACCTCGGCAAGAAGAATGCTCATAAGTGGGGACAGCCATGTCTTTTTGTGCTTTGTCCCCTCTTCTACTAGTCTTTAGATTATCTTCACCTTGTCTGTTTGGAGCGAGTCATGACCTCGGCCAGAAGAATGCTTATCGATGCCAATACAACCCCCTTCTATCATGTGATTAATCGCTGTGTCAGAAGGGCTTTTTTGTGTGGTGAAGATAAACTCTCAGGGCGCAGTTATGAGCATCGACGTGGCTGGATTGTCGGTAAAATCAAAGCTTTATCTGCGATATTTTGTATTGATATTTGCGCTTATGCGGTGATGAGCAATCACTATCATTTAGTGCTTAAAATTGACGTCGAGAAGGCTAAATCGTTAACGCAAAAAGATATTATCAGTCGCTGGTGCCAAAAACCAAGTGGGGACAGCCATGTCTTTTGTGCTTTGTCCCCTCTTCTACTCGTCTTTAGATTATCTTCACCTTGTCTGTTTGGAGCGAGTCATTGCATTTAAACACAAGCAAGGTGGCAAATGGTGTCGAGGGATAATAAGTAGGGACAGCCATGTCTTTTGTGCTTTGTCCCCTCTTCTACTAGTCTTTAGATTATCTTCACCTTGTCTGTTTGGAGCGAGTCATGACCTCGGCCAGAAGAATGCTTATCGATGCCAATACAACCCCCTTCTATCATGTGATTAATCGCTGTGTCAGAAGGGCTTTTTTGTGTGGTGAAGATAAACTCACAGGGCGCAGTTATGAGCATCGACGTAGCTGGATTGTCGATAAAATCAAAGCCTTGTCTGCAATATTTTGTATTGATATTTGCGCTTATGCGGTGATGAGCAATCACTATCATTTAGTGCTTAAAATTGACGTCGAGAAGGCTAAATCGTTAACGCAAAAAGATATTATCAGTCGCTGGTGCCAAATCACTAAAGGCCATGCCATTGCCACTAAGTATATGAATGGTGATGCATTAATCGACGGAGAACGCATGTTACTCGATGCCTTAATTGTCGAATGGCATGAGCGCTTATCCAGCATATCTTGGTTTATGCGTTGCTTAAATGAAGAGATTGCCCGTAAAGCCAATCGAGAAGATGAGTGCAAAGGCGCCTTCTGGGAAGGTCGTTTTAAATCCCAAGCTTTGCTAGATGAACAAGCCTTACTAGCCTGCATGATGTATGTGGATTTAAATCCTATTCGAGCTGGCATTGCCGATTCTTTGCAATCCTCTGATTTTACATCGATTCAAGAACGTCTGAATGCACTTTCATCTAACAGCGTCACACCACTGTCAACCCAACCCCCTGTAGATAACACTCAGCCATTACCACATAAACCCCTCGTAAAATTTGATGGTGCAACGCATCTCCATCAGCAAACGGGCATCCCCTTTCATTTTGCCGATTATCTTGACCTTATCGATTGGACCGGCCGCGCTATCCGCCATGATAAAAAGGGCTTTATTGATAATCAGCGACCTAAGTTACTTAATGAATTAGGCATAGCATCCGATGCCTGGTTACTTTCAGCCAAGGAGTTTCGCCGACAGTACAGTGGCATAAGCGGTCGATGGGATGCAATGTGTGCATTTAAACACAAGCAAGGTGGCAAATGGTGTCGAGGAAAATCCCATAGCCAAGCACTACATCCCGAGCAAACTAATGGACTTACATTGCATTAAATTGACCCAATAACAAGTATTCGACTCAATCTTGAGGCTTCAGATTAGGGGCTATTTAGCCCAAATTTTGCGAGATGTAAGCAAGCCCCAAGCTAACCACGCTCCTAATCGCAGACAAAACGACTCAGAAGGTAAAACTTAAAACATTTAAAATCAATCAATTAAACCAGAAGGTAAGCAGAAGGTATCTTTTCTTCCGCCAGAATAAAGTCATCCTCAGAAAAGCGCCTAGCGCAGATGATTAAAGTTCACGGAGAAAGATAACAATGACAAACTCACCGAAACTGGCTCGCCAACAACCAGCCTTATCAATTGTCGATGATGCTGTATTGCCCGCAACTCAACCTGCAAAGAGTGCCGAGTTACCGCTGAACTTTTTCGAGCATTCGTCCCTCGAGACCATTGAGCTCTTTATTCAACATTTAACCGAAGCCGTGCTCTTAGTGAATGCCAATGGCTTTATCCGTTCGTGCAATCAACGCAGTGCCGAGCTGCTCGATTGCCCGCAGGCGACTTTAAAGGGCCAAGACTGGCGCAATTTTTTGACCGAACATCATCAAGCGCGCTATGACAATCTTCTGAGTCACGATGTGCAATTAGGCACCAACTGCGGTCACCCCGTGCAGCACCCAGCGCAGGAAACTACGCTGATCTGCGCCTCTGGCAAGGCCAAAGATGTGGAGTTGTCTATCTCTTATATTCCCAGCCATGAACCTGTGTTTGTGATGGTAATGCACGATTTAACTCAGCATAAGGCGGAAAACCAAAAGCTGCGTAAGTTGGCTGCCACCGACTCCCTCACCCAACTGGCGAACCGTCGCTATTTTGATGAAATGCTGCAACAACACTGGGAAGAATGCACCGCCAAACTACGCCCTATCAGCGTAGTCATTATCGATGTGGATTATTTTAAGGTGTTTAATGATCAGTTCGGTCATATCCAAGGTGATGAATGCCTTAGAAAAATTGCCAAAGTGATCGCCACTATTGTGCCTATCGACATCGGCCTTGCGGCCCGTTACGGCGGCGAAGAGTTTGCGCTGATCCTGCCTAATCACAATGCCAAAATGGCGCTGACCATAGCGCAAAAAATTCAGCAAGGGATTAATAATATTCGTTTTACTGACCAAGGACTCAGGGATTATGTCTCGGTAAGCGCCAGCCAAGGGATTGCCAGTGAAGTCAATGGCCAGTTCCGTACCTCACTCGCCATGGTGTGCGCCGCCGATACCGCGCTTTACCGCGCCAAGGCCGATGGTCGTGACCGGATAAACGCCTCACTGTAGGTCGCCACGATTGCAGCTTAAGCAATTGTCAGGGAATGAAATTAAACAAGGATGTTGCCGATGAAAACGCCGAAAACACCCCATAGCGCTTCGGATACGTTAATCAACACTGTGGCTCAAGCACAGAGCCAAGAGACAACCGCCTCGATGAATTCACTTTCCTTAACGCCATTGCCCCTCAGTCACACACTCGATGTATTTACTTTTCAGGCGTGGGTGAAAACCCTGCAGGGCGGGACTGTATTTCAGTATTGCGACCAAGCCAATTATCCCAGCTTTATCGTACAAGTTACGCCACTTGGCCATATTGAGATTCGAGTTAATAGCCAGTTATTACAGATTGACACTATATCCACCTTAGGCGGCTTAAATGATGGTTATTGGCATTTATTATCCATTACCTACCAATACCATGAATTAAGCTGTTTTATCGACGGTGATGAAATCCATTTACAGCAGCATTCAATCCCCTTAACGGATGAGGCTAAATTAAAATTTGCCACGCAAACCACTACGGATTTTGATGGTGAGATAGTTAATATTAATTTGATTGAAACCTGTTTAACCGAAGCCGAAATTTTAGATTGTTATTTACATCCACACCAACAAGCGGCGCTGATTGACAGTAATTTATATATTTATCCTAAAAAACATGCAAAGCATGAACTCCAATTAATGCCAACCCAATTGGCAAGACAGGAAGTCATGCTCATTATTTTTAATGAAACCGAATATAGTTTTAATAAGCAGAATTTAAACAGCAACCACTTTAACAAGCAGCTACCCAGTATTATTCCCGCCCATGAACGCTGCGCGTATATGATTGAATCCAGCAGTGATAATTGGCCACATTTTATTTATAAGGCGAATTATCAGGCGAAAGAAAGTGCCGATATCAAACTGAGCTTCGATATTTTAAAATCCCTCACGCCCCATCGCTCGCACATTGATTTACAACTGAGCAATGAACTGGAATTTGATTGTTTTATCAGCCAGTCGACCTCGAGCCGATTAACGGCCGAGATCCGCATCAGTGAAAATATAGTCACCCGACAAGCTAAGCATTTTATGCGCTTTATTAACGAAGTGCGCAGCCATATTGCCAGCGACCATATCATTACTGATGGCCAGTATTATGCAGAGCAGGATTTTTGGGTGAGCACGGGACAACAGATGTTGGCCTACGAAAAAGCCTGCCAACTGTTTAATCGCCGCTTGCAAAAAAAGCCCCTTGCCATCATCAAATGCCGCAGCAGCCAAGAGGTAAAACTGGTCTATAAGACGGCGGTCGATTATCACCTCGCCATTAGCGTGCGCTCTAGCGGCCATGATCACGAAGGGGAAAGTGGCGAAACCAATAGCATAGTGATCGACTTATCCTCGATGAACAGCATAGAGCTCGACCCCATCAGTGGCATTGTCGCCATTGGGCCAGGTTGTACCATGCAGGCCTTAACCAGTTATCTGGCGCAAAAGGGCTTAATGCTGCCCCACAGCACCAGCGCCTCCCATGCCTTGGCGGGCTTTATTATGGGCGGCGGTTGGGGACCTTGGTGCCGCAAATACGGCATGTGCTGCGAAAGCTTAGTGCAGGCGGAAATCGTGTTGGGCATAGGTGAAACCCAAGTGGTCTCGGCGGCCAATAAGCCCGAACTCCTTTGGGCGCTCAAGGGCGGCGGTGGCCTAAGCTACGGTATTGTCACCCGTTTTTTTGTGCAGACCTTTGCCCTGCCCCCAAGCCTGTTGAAATTTGAGCTGGAGTGGAACCCGTATCAGAAGGACAGCCAACAGCTGCGCGAAACCACCCCGACCTTAAGATTATTGGAGCGTTGGGAGCAGATTATTCTGGCCGATAATCTGCCTTGTTTGCTCGGGACTAACCTTAAAATTCAAGCCAAACCCGCCCTGTTGCAAGGGGTAAAACCACCATTAAACACTGTGGTGCAGGCGCCCCAAGAGGCTAAACATAACTGCATCATGTACGGCTATTGGGAGGGCAATCCCGCAAGCCTTGCGCACTTTATTAAGGCCCAGTTTAGTGAAGTCGGTTTAAAGCCTAACCGGGTGCAAATGGCGGCCATGGGCGGCTTAACTCAATCCTATGGCGACGAATTGATGGAGAGCTGGAACCGCGAAGCGATTCAGGATTTACAACCCGTCTTAAACCATAGATTGGCTGAACTGCTTAATGATAAGGACATACAACTCTATAAAAATCAGCGCCAACATTCACAGGATCTACTCAGACCCGCGCCCCATAGGGTGACATCACGCTTGGCCCATGCACAGGGGCTAAAACAGGGGCATATTGCGCTTATCGACAGCCTCACCTCACCCCAACTGATTGATGGCAATCGGCAATTAGGCTTGTTTACCTATGTCACCCTAAGCGCAATTGCCGGTGATTTTTATCGCACGCTTGGTGAAGTACAAAAAAGCCAGAGCGCCTTCCCCTACAAGGAGCAGGCCTACATTATTCAGTATCAAGCATGGTGGAATAGTGAACTCCAAGAGCAAGCCTTAATGCAGGTGAACTCAGTGTATCCCCGAGTGAATAAGGCGCTCGACTGGATAGACACCTGCCGCGATGCCTGCATTGCCAATAGCGCTGGCGCCTTTATCAGCTTTAAGGACAATACCATCCCGACCGCACGCTACTTTGGGCAAAATTACCAAATGTTGCAGCAGGTTAAGGCCAGTTATTGCCAAGACCCCTTAAATCATTTTCGCTCGCGTAAGTCGATTGTGTAGCTGAGGATTGATGGCTTGCTAGCGCAGTCAACCCATCAATCTCGGCTTGTGTCGGGCGGTCTGCTTCTTTATCACACCGCGCCAACACAGCGTTCGCAATAGCACTCGCCTAGGCGGCATTTTTAAGGCAAACTCAGCTCCCTTCGTCGTTGAATTATTTGCATTAAAGGTGATACATGACACCGCCACCCGCACTGGCCATAGTGCTTGCCCTGCTGGCCGCGAGCCTAATGGGCACCATTGGCGTATTCGCCCGTTTTGCCGCCCTGCCCGCCGAACATATTACCTTTTACCGCCTGCTACTCGGCGCGTTGTTTTTAATGGCCTATATGCTGTTAACGGGTAAGGGACAGCAAATTCGCCACAAACCAAGCAAGCGCACCTTGATAAATGGCGCTATGTTGGCGGGATTTATGGCTTTTTATATCGAGGCCATTGAATACACCCAAATGGCAACTGTGATCATGATTATCTATCTCGCCCCTGTGCTGGCGTCACTCTTTGCCCATTTTGTGTTTCACGAGAGGCTTAAGCGATCCAGCATCGCCAGTGTGGTGCTCGCCTTGTTAGGCTTTATGCTGATGCTGCCTGTGACTTCGAGTCAGTCACTCTACGACAATGAAATCATGGGATATTTTTATGCCTTGCTCGCATTGTTGACCTATTGCGGCTTTATCTTAATCAACCGTAAACCGAGTGCCGCTTCGCCCTATCAAAGCACCTTAGTCCAGCTCAGTGTCGGCGCCCTCTGCTTATTGCCCTTAGTGTTAACCACTCCCATAGTGCCGAGTCTGAATCAATTTGCTTGGCTGCTGGCGATTGGCTTCTTTCCGGGATTTTTAGCCATTCTATTTGCGGTAAAAGCCCTCGCGCAGCTGCCTTCGGTCACCTATGGCACCCTCTCCTACGTCGAACCTGTAGTGGTGGTCGCACTCGCTTGGTGGTTATTTGATGAGGCGCTCACAACGCAGCAAATGCTGGGGGTGGCGCTGATTATGTTGGCGGGTATGGCACAGGGCTACTTAAGCCAGCGCCACTCGGCCAGCAAAACCTTGAAGAATTGCCCGACTTAAGCGTACAGTTAAACGCACAATTAACCATATGGCTAATAATGGGCACTCGGATTTAACAGAAGTCTTAAGTGAAAAAACTACTCTTACTTATTAGTGTATTAGTGCTATCGGGTTGTTTGGGCATGCCACGCAATGTCGAACCCGTTAAGGATTTTCAGCTAGAGCGTTACTTAGGTAAATGGTATGAAATTGCGAGGCTCGACCATTCCTTCGAGCGCGGATTAACCCAAGTCACCGCCGAATACAGCCTTAAAGCCGATGGTGGGGTGAAGGTGATTAATCGGGGTTATTCCAATGATACCCAGCAATGGAAAGAAGCCGAGGGTAAGGCCTATTTTGTCAACGGCGATGGCGAAGCCTACTTAAAAGTCTCCTTCTTCGGGCCATTTTATGGCTCGTATGTGGTCTTTGGGCTCGACCAGCAAGATTACCAATACGCCTTTATCTCTGGGCCTGATACGGATTATTTATGGCTATTGGCAAGAACCCCGACCGTATCCCCAGAGGTGATGAAGCAATTTGTCGAGATGGCGAGCGCCCGCGGCTTTGATACCAACAGCTTGATTTATGTCGAGCAAAAAGCCGAAGTTAAGCCATAACTGCTCATCCAAGCGTAAACACTCAAGGCCAATACTCAAGGCTAATACTCAGGGCCAATACTCAAGCTAAAAGCCAGCAACAAAAACGCCGCTAATAAGCGGCGTTTTAATCTGAATACTTAAGGCGAGTTAATCATTAAAGCCAGTGATTAGCCTTCGATGCCCTTGCTCGCGAGAAACTCATCGTAGGTGCCCTTGAAGTCATTCACGCCGTTCGGAGTGATTTCAAGGATACGGTTGGCCAGTGACGATACGAATGCGCGGTCGTGACTCACAAACAGCAAGGTGCCTTCGTATTTTTCCAGCGCGTTGTTTAATGATTCGATCGATTCCATATCCATGTGGTTGGTTGGTTCGTCGAGCATCAGGATATTTGGTTTTTGCATGATGAGCTTACCAAATAACATACGACCCTTTTCACCACCCGACAGCACTTTGACTGACTTTTTGATGTCGTCGGCGCTAAACAGCATACGGCCTAAAATACCGCGTACCGCTTGGTCGTCGTCTTCAGGTTTACGCCATTGGCTCATCCACTCGAAGAGGGTCATGTCATTTTCGAAATCTGACTCATGGTCCTGCGCGTAGTAACCGATATTGCTGTTTTCAGACCATTGGATAACGCCTTCATCCTGAGGAATATCATGGATTAGGGTACGCAGCAAGGTCGTTTTACCCACACCGTTCTCACCGAGGATGGCGATACGCTCACCCACTTCGACGATAAGGTTTAAGTCTTTAAACAGCGGCGTGTCGTAACCTTTGGCTAAGTTTTCAACCACTAATGCGTTACGGAACAGTTTCTTTTCCTGATCGAAACGAATGAATGGGTTAACACGGCTAGAGGCTTTAACCTCATCCAGCTTGATCTTATCGATTTGACGCGCGCGCGAAGTCGCTTGTTTTGCCTTAGAAGCGTTGGCAGAGAAGCGCGCCACGAAGGTTTGCAGCTCAGAGATTTGCGCTTTCTTCTTGGCGTTATCGGCCAGCAGACGCTCACGGGCCTGAGTCGCTGCTTGCATATATTCGTCGTAGTTACCTGGGTAAACGCGCAGTTCACCGTAGTCTAAGTCTGCCATATGGGTACAGACAGAGTTTAAGAAGTAACGGTCGTGCGAAATGATGATCATGGTGCTGTCGCGTTGGTTCAGTACGTCCTGTAACCAGCGGATAGTGTCGATGTCCAAGTTGTTGGTGGGTTCGTCGAGCAGCAGTACGTCTGGATCAGAGAACAGCGCCTGCGCCAATAACACCCGCAGTTTTAAACCTGGCGCGATTTCAGACATCAGACCGAAATGGCTTTCGATACCAATACCGACACCGAGCAACAGCTCACCGGCGCGAGATTCGGCGGTGTAACCGTCCATTTCGGCAAATTCCATCTCAAGGTTTGCCACGGCAATGCCGTCTTCTTCGCTCATTTCTGGCAGAGAATAAATACGGTCACGCTCTTGCTTCACCTTCCACAGTTCACGGTGGCCCATGATCACTGTATCGATGAGGGTGAATTCCTCATAACCGAATTGGTTCTGGCTTAACTTACCCAGACGCTCGTTGACGTCTAAGGATACGTTACCGCTGCTCGGCTCTAGATCACCGCAAAGGATCTTCATGAAGGTTGATTTACCGCAGCCGTTCGCACCGATAAGACCGTAACGGTTACCGCCGCCGAATTTAACTGAGATGTTTTCAAACAGTGGCTTAGAGCCAAACTGCATGGTGATATTCGCTGTAGTGATCAAAATGAACTTCCAAATCGAGTTAGGTTGGCCGGACGTCTGGCAAGGCAACTAAGTATAACCCTATTTGCGAAAGCCAAGCTGTCTAACCTGAGGGGGTAAAAATAAACGTGGCACTATAGCAGTTTGGGCTAAATTATCAACTAAAAAGGCCTACTTAGCCGCGAATCGTCAAGCAAAATAACGGACTATAACGCTTATTTTAGTGCTGGCATTAACCTAAGCTAACGACTTATTTCAGCAACATTTTTACCGGATGATCCAAGTTAATGGAATGGGATGACAGCAGGATGAATTCGCAAAGTGATTAGCTATTTAGATGTGAGGGAAATGTAAGGTTTGTACAGGTGTGTAGGCTGAAGTGTAGATTTATGTTCAAACAATACAGCCCGCAAAATGCGGGCTGGATTGGGAGTGCTTACTCACTCGTCTGCTGATTTGCGAGGCAAAGTGTTATCACTCATGCGAGCGCAAGCGTTATAACTTTTGCTGTCTTAATCGGTTCGCATTGGTGACCACAGTTAAGGAAGACAGCGCCATCGCCGCCCCGGCAATCACAGGGCTTAACAGCATACCCGTGAGCGGATAAAGAACACCCGCCGCCACTGGAATACCTAAACTGTTGTAGATAAAGGCCCCAAACAGGTTTTGTTTAATATTGCGAATGGTCGCGCGGGAAAGTGCCAATAAGTTAGCAATCACTATCAGCTGCTGGGACAGCAGAGTCATATCCGCGCTTTCGATCGCCACCTCAGTGCCCGATCCCATGGCGATCCCCACATCGGCGCTCATCAGGGCGGGGGCATCGTTGATACCGTCCCCCACCATGGCAACCACATGGCCTTGCTGTTGTAAGGCTTTAATATGCTGCTGTTTTTGCTCGGGCAATACGCCCGCAATCACTTCTTCGATGCCCACTTGAGCAGCTACCGCCTGCGCCGTTTGCGGATTATCTCCGGTCAGCAGCACCACGCGAATCCCCTGTGAGCGGATAGCGCTGATCGCTTCTTTGGCGTCGGCCTTGATCGGATCGGCAATCGCGATAGTGGCCACTAACTTGCCCGCCTTGGCGACATAAATCGCCGTCTTACCCTGTTTGGCAAATTGCGCGGCGGCTTCTACCGCAAAGCCTGAGTGGCTGCCTGTCACGCCCTTCTCTGACTGCACATCAAATGCCGCCATTAAGGCTTGATTGCCCACTAAAAAGTCGGCGCCATCGACTCGCCCTTCGATGCCCTTACCTTGATGATTGGTAAAAATCTCGGTCACAGGCAATGGAATCGAGGCTTGCTTAACATGGCTGACAATTGCGCTGGCCAGCGGATGCTCCGAATGCTGCTCAAGACTGGCGATAGCGCCAAGGAGTGCGCGCTTGTCTTCATCACTGAGTGCTTGGTCATTAGGAGCTTGGTCATTACCTTCAATCCAATGGATATCAGTCACTTGGGGTTTCCCCTGAGTCACTGTGCCGGTTTTATCCAGCACCACGCAATCGACCTTGCTGGCGCTTTGCAGTGCTTCACCATTTTTAACCAATACGCCCATTTGAGCGGCGCGGCCAACGGACACCATAATAGACATAGGTGTGGCTAACCCTAAAGCGCAGGGACAGGCGATGATCAGCACGCTAGTGAGCACCACAAGCGCATGGCTGAGCGCGGGTTCTGGCCCTACAAAATACCAAATCGCCGCCGCGAGTAAGGCGATGACCACGACCGTTGGCACAAACACCGCCGAAATTTTATCGGCCAGACGACCAATCGGCATCTTAGAGGTTTGCGCCTCCTGCACCAGTGCGATGATTTTGGCAAGGCGCGTATCCTGCTGCCCAGCGGTTACCCGATAGACTAAACTGCCGTTACCATTGACTGTCCCCGCACTCAGATTATCGCCAACATGCTTAGGCACGGGGATAGGTTCACCCGTCAGCATGGCCTCATCGAGTAATGACTGGCCGGATTCTACCACGCCATCGAGTGCGACCCTGTCGCCCGGGCGAAGTCTGAGTTTATCCCCTAGTTTAAGCTTATCGATTTCCACCTCTTCATCGCCATTGTCGCCAATACGAATCGCGGTAGAAGATTGCAGGCCGAGTAGGCGCTGCACCGCTTCGCTGGTCTTGCCCCGAGCTTTCAGCTCGAGGGCGTGACCTAAGTTAATCAAGCCTAAGATCATCACACTCGCCTCAAAGTACACGTGGCGAGTGTCCATTGGGAACGCACTCGGGATAAGCACCACCAGCATGGAATAGAGCCATGCCGTACTCGTACCTAACACGATTAAAGTATCCATATTGGTGGTTTTGGCTTTAAGCGCACGCCACATTCCCTGATAGAAATGGCGCCCGGTACCGACTAAAAGAGCTAGGGTAACTACGCCCATAATGCCCCAGCCAAGCTGCATGCTAGGACTATTAATCATCATTTCGCCGCCCAGTAATCCCCATAACATCATAGGGATACCGACAGCGAGCGCGGCGGTGGCCTGACGCATCCGCAGGCGATACTCCGCCGCATCTTCGACCCGCTTTTCCTCAGCGGCCGCCTTTGCGTCCACAATCAACTGGGCGGGATAGCCCGCCTTATCCATCACTGCCAGCGCCGCATCGCTGCTCATCTTGCCATCCACAGTCACTTGCTTATCGGCGAGATTGATACGGGCACTCACATTCGGCTCGGCCGCAAAGGCCTTTTCAATTTTGGCCACACAACCAGCACAATTCATGGTGGCGACATAGAGTTTTATCTGCGACATGGAAGATCCCTCACTTGAACTTAACCGCTATAGGGTTAATACCAATCACATTAAATATCTAATCAGTTCAGAGCCTCACAGGCATCTCAATCCAAGGCGCATTGACGAAGAAATGGTTATTCCCTTTTAAGTCAATGTAACACGGGAGTGAGATGCCTGTGAGGCTCCCGAAGGGCGGGGTTAAACGGGCTTTATACTGCGTTTAAGGCTTTCGACAGAGCGCCACTATGCCTTCAAGCCTTCGCCTTGTCTAAAGCCCGTTTAACTCCCGCTGAATGAACAGATATTTAATACGATTGGTATTAGCTCAATGTTTGAAACGGGGCAAAACAGGGTTGTTGGAGTAGGAGTTAGCTGGCAAGAAGATAAAAAAATCGCGGCGCGTGATGGGTCACGCGCCGCGATGTCCAGACTGATTTTGCAAGCAGGATTATTTTGGAACGGCTAACAGCTGGCAGCCATTGATCCCTGCATTTTGCAAGGTGTGGCGTTTACGCTCGGCATCGCGCCTACGTTCGTAGGGGCCGAGGATAACCTTGTACCAAGTGCCTGAGGTGCCCTCAATTTGCCTGACCTGCGCTTCTAACCCTTGGAACGCAATCACGGCCTTCATCTGGTTCGCCTGAGACTCCTGACGGAATGAGGCGCACTGCAATTGATATTGCTGTGGTGTACGCGTCGCCACGACATCGGGAATATCCACTTCGACGTTTTTATTCTCAAGCTCGTCCAGATAGGTCCATTCTTCCTTAGGCTTAGGTGGCAAGGCGTTTGGATCTTTCTTCGGCGCTTCAACGACGGGCTTTTCTTCCACGGGCGCAGTCACGACCACGGCTTGGCGCTCGGCCTCTTTCACCTTAGGCGTGAGAATCGTTGCTGGTTCTTTTGCCTTAGTCGGTTTCTCGGTTTTCACCTCGACAGGCGTTTCCTGCTTGGCGGTATCTTTAATGCTAAACAGAAAATAGCCAAAACTGCCGACAGCAATAAAGGCGAACAGGATCAACGGGATCGGGAGCTTACGGCGAGGCGCAGCTTTTTTAGCGGCAGGCCTCGCTCGTGTCGCGCGAATGGGGCGCTGTTTCGCGCCCGCTTGCGGTCTTCTGTTGGCATAGTCACGATTGCTCATGGCTTACATCCGTTCTAGGGTTTCGATACCTAGTAGATTTAGGCCTTTTTGCAGTGTGTTGGCCGTCAGTTGTGACAGCAGTAAACGGCTATGCTTTTGCTCGTCGTTATCGGCGGCAAGCACTGGGCAGGCCTCGTAGAAGCTAGAGAAAGCACCCGCTAATTCATAGAGGTAACCGCAAAGTACATGTGGTTGACCCTTGTCGATCACGCGGCTGAGGATTTCACCAAACTGCGCCAGTTTGTTACCTAAGTCTTTCTCTTTTTCATGTTCGAGTACGATCTTGGCTTGGCTTAAGTCAATATCGGTCGCACGTTTGAAGATACCTGCAACGCGGGTGTAAGCGTATAGCAGGTAAGGCGCAGTATTGCCTTCAAAGCTCAGCATTTGCTCGAAGCTGAAGATGTAATCGCTGGTACGGTTTTTCGATAGATCGGCGTATTTGACAGCGCTGATCCCCACAACGCGGGCAATTTCAGCTAAGGTCGCTTCATCCATATCTGGGTTTTTGCTGCGAACCAGCTCAAGTGCGCGAGTATTGGCTTCATCCAGTAGATCAACCAGTTTCACTACGCCACCGGTACGGGTTTTGAACGGACGACCATCTTCGCCATTCATTGTGCCGAAGCCTAAGTGCTCCAGTGACATATCGTTACGGACAAATTTGGCCAGCTTGGCAAGGCTAAACACTTGTTGGAAGTGCAGTGCTTGGCGCAAATCGACAAAGTACAGTACGCGGTCGGCTTTTAGCACACTTGAACGGTAACGCATAGCGGCTAAGTCGGTGGTGGCATAGAGGTAACCACCATCGGCCTTTTGAATGATAACAGGCAGCGCCTCGCCTTCTTTGTTACGGAATTCTTCTTGGAAGACCACTTTGGCGCCGTTGCTTTGGGTCAGTAAACCTTGGGCGTCTAAATCTTTAACTACTTGTTCTAAGTCGGCGTTATAGGCGCTTTCACCGTGCACATCGGCGCGGGTTAAGCTCACCCCTAAACGCTCGTACACTTCGTGGCAGTGGCTTAAAGAAATGTCGTTAAATTCACGCCATAGTTTGTTGCAGTATTCGTCACCTGATTGCAGTTCAACTACAAGTTGACGGGCACGGGTCGCGAACTCTGCCGATTCGTCAAAACGCAGTTTGGCGGCGCGGTAGAAGGTTTCGAGATCCGATAATTCTAATTGGGCTTGTTCGCCATTTTGTGCGCGCAATTCTTCCATGTAAGCCAGCAGCATACCAAACTGGGTGCCCCAGTCGCCTACGTGGTTTTGGCGGATCACTTTATGGCCTAAAAACTCGAGGGTACGCACCACGCTGTCACCAATGATGGTCGAACGCAGGTGGCCGACGTGCATCTCTTTGGCGAGGTTAGGTGAAGAGTAATCCACGACGATAGTTTGTGGCGTTGGTAGCTTAATCCCTAAATGCTCATCGCTAATTGCAGCCTGTAATTGGTTCGCTAACGCGCTGTCATCAATGAAGAAGTTGATAAAACCAGGGCCTGCGATTTCAACTTTCGCCACATAGGCTGAGGCGGGTAAGTTGTCGATGATCAGCTGCGCCAATTCGCGGGGATTTTTACCCGCCGCTTTGGTTAGCATCATGGCTAAGTTGGTTGCCAGATCGCCATGGCTCTTATCCTTGGTTCGATCTACTTGAATTCGCGCCTCAAAATCCGCAGGCAAAATACCTTGTTGTTTAAAGGATTCGATAGTTTGTTCAAGTAATGATTGGATATGTGATTTCATGGATTAATTAGCTACTAACTTTAAGAATGAATACAGGGAATAACCGCGTATTTTAGCCGTTTGTGGTGACTAATTGCTATCTTCCCGATGATTTTTTATCAAATTATTGAATCACAACAGATCCTGCGGATCCCTATCTAGGCTCCAGCGACAACGTTTGGCCTCTGGCAGCTGTTCGACAAGGGGATAAATACGCTCAAATTCCTGCTGTAATCTATGTCTGTGCTTGGCTTGAAACATCAATTGACGGCGAAACTTGCCGGCTTTTCTGTCGAGTGGCGCAGGCATTGGGCCGATGATTTCAAACTCTTTATCTTGGGGCAGCAGTGCTGCAAACGCATTAAGAAAGTTATCGGCATCCACGGCTGAGTGGGCTTCTGCACGCACCAGCACCATATGCCAAGCGGGAGGCAGCAGCGCCATTTGCCGCTCCTTTAATTGACTGCGGGCAAACTCGCCATAACCCCGGTGGAGTAAATCCCTCAGTATCGGGTTATCGCTCTGGTGAGTTTGCAGCAACACAGTGCCGGGTTTGTTGGCGCGGCCAGCACGACCAGCGACCTGAGTATAGAGCTGGCCGAAGCGCTCTGGCGCCCTAAAGTCGGCGCTAAAGAGCGCGCCATCGACATCCAGTAATCCCACTAGGGTCACATCAGGAAAGTGGTGCCCTTTGGCAAGCATTTGGGTGCCGACCAAGATCTTGTATTCGCCCTTATGGATCGCGCTTAAGTGGCTTTCGAGCGACCCCTTAAGGCGGGTGGTATCGCGATCGATTCGCACCACTGGATATTTCGGGAACTCCTGTTGCAGCGCTTCGGCGAGTTGCTCAGTGCCGATACCTTGGCCCATCAACATGGTGCTACCGCAGTTGTGGCACTGCCTTGGAATGGCATATTGGTTGCCACAGTGGTGGCAGCGGATTTCTCCAAGGGATTGATGCACAGTAAAAAACGCATCGCAGCGGTCACACTCGTGTAAGTGTCCGCACTCGTGGCACAGCAGTGCAGGTGCAAAGCCGCGGCGGTTCAAAAACAGTAATACCTGATTCCCGGCCTCTAAATGGCTGCGGATTTCGTTGATGAGTGGCGCCGACATCCCCGCTTTTAGGGGGAGGTTTTTGATATCGATAATCCCTTGGCGCACTTTTTTCGCATTACCCGCTCGTTCCCCGAGTTGCAGATGATGATATCGACCACTGAGGGCATTCTGCAGGGTTTCTAACGAGGGCGTCGCCGAACCTAAAATCACTGGGATCGATTCTAAATGTCCGCGCATCACGGCGAGGTCGCGGGCGTGATAGCCAACGCCTTCCTGCTGTTTAAAGCTGCTGTCGTGCTCTTCGTCGAGGATGATTACGCCGGGAAAAGCCATGGGCGTAAACAGGGCAGAGCGGGTGCCAATGATGATGGCGGCTTGGCCGCAGCGAGCCTGTCGCCAGGCTTCGAGGCGCTGGTTGTCGGTCAGTCCCGAATGTAGCACGGCCACATTGACTTTAAAGCGGCGCTTAAAACGATTGATGGTTTGCGGTGTCAGGCCAATCTCAGGTACGAGGATCAGCGCTTGCTTACCTTGCTTAAGGATATGTTCGAGTACAGCTAAATAGACCTCGGTTTTACCCGAACCGGTAATGCCCTCGAGCAGAGTGCAGTGGTATCCTTGCTGTTGGGTGAGCAGGGTAACGGCAACTGCTTGTTCCTTATTGAGTCTATGGGGGGCTTCATCGAGTTCCAGTTGGCTGCGCCAATCGAGATTGAGCTCGGCGAGTTTCTCGTGTCTGGCAATCCAGCCCTTATCCTCTAAGGTTTTGAGCGCGGCTTTATTCAGTTCTAAACTGATGACGTCTTCCTGCGTCAGGCTGGTTTGCTGTAAGCGTTCGAGTAAGCGTTTTTGCGCCGGGGCGCGTTTTAATGTCTCAGGCGCAATATTGCTGCCCAGCTCTGTGATTTGCCAGTACTGAATTTTTTGCGGCGCGGCATCGAGCCCCTTACGCAGCGCCACGGGGAGCGCCTGTGTCAGCATTTGTCCTTGGCTGCAAAAGTAATATCTTGCGGCCCAGAGGGTTAATTTATAAAGCGATTCTGGCAATAAGGGCGCGTCATCAATAAACTCTATGACAGATTTAAGTTGTGCGGGGGCCAGTTCACAGCTGTCGGTAATGGCGGTAACAAGGCCAATCAGTTGCTGGCGCCCAAAGGGGACTTTTACTCTTATCCCAATCTGAGGTTGCTGAGCGCTTTCCTTACCTTGTTCATCGGTATCCACTCGATAGGTAAAGTTTTGCCGCATAGGCACAGGTAACGCAACTTCAACAAACAGTGACATATGCAGGGCGAGTCTTAAGGGAAATGAGGTTTAGTGTACTCAGCACGGCTAGCGAGGGCTAGTCCTAATGACAGTTTATCCAAGGATAGTTGAGAGTAAGTAAATGACTAAAATAGCGAAATCATTAGGACTATTCGCCTTAGTGTGTAGCGCTTGTGTACAGGCGCAAGTTTCCCATGTGAGTATCAATAGCCGCATGTTTGATTTGGGCGCTTACCCCAAAATGCGCGTCAATGTGATCACTGATAATCAGGATATGACTCGGCTCGAATTTGCGGTGCAGCAGTCCGGTGGTGAAGAAAAACTCATGGCCGAGCAGCTTAACCGTTTCTTGGTTTTGCTGACGGGCGTGGAAGATGTAACGGATCCTAAAGCTCGGCTGTTGGTACGCGAATACCGTGTCGATCGTTGGTATGAAGTGAAAAACCTGCCGCTGTTTGATACTGCTTCCTCTGCGGCGTCTTCAGTGTCGCAAGCAAAAACGGCGGTTGTGAAATCGAGTAAAGCGGCCACAGCCGAGACCCGTCAGCGGGTGGCAAGCTCTGCTAAAAGTGACAAAACCCCAGTTAAATCAACTAAGGTTGTGCAAGAGGTTAATTTAGTCACCGCTGAAGCTGATGTTGCGCCCGTTACTTCCGTTGTTGTGGCTGCGGTGACGACAGAAGTTGCCGCTGCGCCTCGCGCCTCTGGATTTACCTTCCCTGAGGATAAGTCTGATGTGAAAGCATCCTCCACCTCGAGTTCGTCGGTAGTGGCATCTGCTAAAGCAGAAGTGGATAAATCTGAGCCATCTAAAACTGAAGCTGCTAAAGCTGAGATGTCTACACCTGAGCCGTCGACACCAGAAGTCGCGAGTGAGCCGGCGGTTGCACAAGCGTCTGCTGATCTGCCAAGAGTGGATAAGAGCAAGACTGCGATTGATGCGCCCGAAGTTAAGGCTGGCGAAGCAACTGCAACCGAGGTTAAGACGGTAAGTTCAACAAATGCTCAGTCAACAAATTCGGGTGAGTGTCTGTTGGATTATCACAACGAGACCCTATGGCGCATTGCCAATCGCTATGCCCCTGAATGGAAAGTGAGTGTCTATGGTGCCATGCTGGCGATCCACGATGCTAACCCTAAGGCATTTTCAAAGAATCGAATTAACGCGCTGAAGAAAGACGCCACGCTTTATTGTCCATCGGCAGAGATACTTGCCCGTTATCCCGAAGCGCAGGCGGCTAAGACAAGTTTCGAAGATAGAGAGGCAGGCAGATAAATGTTCGAGAGCAAGTAGATTATCGTGAAAATGCTCAGATAATCTACTTGTATCCGCGTAGGTGGTACTGTATTATTCTGCGCCCTAACATATCGTTATTAACTGCATGTGGTGTCCGACTTCGGGTTGGAAGAGCGACATGGCCTTACATTTGAGGTAATCCCAATGAAACCAGGTATCCACCCAGAATATGCAGTAATCACTGCAAACTGTACTTGTGGCAACGTAATCAAAGTAAACTCTACTGCTGGTAAAGACCTGCACTTAGACGTTTGTGGTGCATGTCACCCATTCTACACAGGTACACAAAAAGTTGTTGATACAGGCGGTCGTATCGACAAGTTCAACAAGCGTTTCGGTATGCTTGGCAAGAAATAATTGCGTTAGCAATGTTTCTAAAAAAGGCGCATATGGCGCCTTTTTGCTTTCTGGCCTTCTGGCACAAAATCGCTACTCTTCTGCCTTTCTGGTACGACTTCACTTAAAAAAGCATCAAAGTCACTTAATAGTAGGCTAAAGCCGCCTAAATCGACTTATTTATAGCAATTAACTATAAGATAACGCAGTTAGCTATCTCTATTGTAATTTAATCAACATTTCTTGCTTTATCAGGCGTTTTTTCATTGCTTTAGCGGGTTATGTTCGTTTGTTTCCTACAAATTTAAACAGATAATCATCCTTTATTGGCAGAGATAAGTTTATAAAACTTGGCTTAGAGAGATAAATCTGTCGCAAAGGCGAAATTTCTCAATATCTTATTTAAAAATTAACCCAATTGGCGTATCTTACCCCGACCTGCCACACTGTTTAAATCGCCCGTAAATGAGGTGATTTTGGGTTGGTCGGCCTTACTTCCATACTTATAAATGTCGCATTTCAGGATGTTAAAATGTCAGATATTCGTCAACAAGCACTCGATTATCATGAATTCCCCGTTCCCGGTAAAACCGCAGTCTGCCTCACTAAACCTGCTGAAACCAGCCATGACCTCGCGCTAGCCTACAGCCCAGGTGTTGCTGAACCGGTACGTGAAATTGCTGCTGATCCTGACAATGCCTATCGTTACACCAACAAAGGTAACACTGTCGCTGTTATCACCAACGGCACGGCGATTCTGGGTTTAGGTAACTTAGGCCCATTAGCGTCAAAACCGGTGATGGAAGGTAAGGCTCTGTTGTTTAAACACTTTGCGAATATCGACTCGACCGATATCGAAGTGACCCACAACACCACTGAAGAGTTTATTAACACTGTTGCGGCTATCGCTGGCACCTTTGGTGGTATTAACCTCGAAGACATCAAGGCGCCAGAGTGCTTTGTTATCGAGCGCGAATTAATTGAGCGTTGTAATGTGCCTGTGTTCCATGATGACCAGCACGGCACTGCGATTGTGACGGCTGCGGGTATGATCAACGCCTTAGAAATCCAAGGCAAACTGATCAGCGATGCGACCTTTGTATGTATGGGTGCTGGCGCTGCTGCGATCGCCTGTATGACCATGCTGGTAAAATGTGGTGCAAACCGTGCCAACATCTACATGTTAGATACCAAAGGTGTTATCCATACAGGTCGTACCGATCTGAATGAATACAAAGCCTTGTTTGCAAACGATACCGACAAGCGCACTTTGCAAGATGTGATTAAAGGTGCCGACGTATTCTTAGGTTTATCTGGCCCGAACGTGATTGGCGCTGAAGAAGTGGCCATGATGGCGGATAAACCAGTGATTTTTGCCTGTTCAAACCCAGATCCTGAAATCAAACCAGAGCTTGCCCACGCGACGCGCAGCGATTTAATCATGGGTACTGGTCGCAGTGATTATCCAAACCAAGTGAACAACGTTCTGTGTTTCCCATTCATTTTCCGTGGTGCCTTGGATGTGCGTGCATCGTGCATTAACGATGAAATGAAAGTGGCTGCTGTACATGCGATTGCTGGCTTAGCCAAAGAAGAAGTCCCAGCGAGCGTGCTTAAGGCTTATCCAAAGGTGAGTTCATTAAGTTTTGGCCCTGAATATGTGCTACCAAAACCTATGGACCCACGTTTATTACCTCGCGTTGCCCGCGCGGTCGCGCAGGCTGCGATTGATTCGGGTGTTGCGGCAATCACTACGCTGCCACACTACGCCGATTAAGAGCGAGTTCGACTAAAACCCAAAAGAGGCTAATTAGCCTCTTTTTTGTTTTTACTCGGGATAAAAATTCTGCCATGTGAATGCTTTGCGCGGCGTTGAAAAGCAATCCTTGGTTGCCTTTTGGCTTATGCTACTGAATAATCTTGAGTAGCATTTGTTTAACTCGTGTTAAGAGTGCACCGATAATTATAATAATCCTGCAGGATAGCGGCTCGATGAAATTCACTCGAATGTTAACTACAAAATTAACCAGTTTTTGGTTAATGTCCTTGGCCGCTATCGCCTTTGTCTTTTTACTCAGCGCCATGATGAGCTTTGTGCAGTTGACCTATAAGTTTCAACAGCAAAAAGTGACTGAGCTGGAATCCCTGCTGATTGAACATTACCAAACTCAGCCCGATTGGGAGTTAGAGTCTTGGTTGCCGCCTATGCTGCTGGCGTACAACGCCGTCGAATTCCGTTTGACCATGAAGAGCGAAGTGCTCTTCGCCTATCAGGGCAACGTGCAAACGCAAAATGCCATGGTCTATACCCATTTGCTCGATCCCCAGTCGGGATTGAATATGACCCTCACGCTGCCACAACCCTTCGAGCATTACAGCGTCAGTTGGTATGAACTGCTTATTTTAGGTGTAGGCTTACTGGCGGTGATTGCACTGGTGCGTTTTGGCCATGTGTGGTTTTCGCAGCAGTTAGATGGGATTGAAGAGCTTGCCCAGCGTAGCCGACTGATTTTGCAAGGCAAACACGAGCAAGCACTCGCAACGCCGGGCAATGGTAAACCTAGGCTCATCAACCGAGCCTTAACTAAACTGCTCGAAGAGTTGCAGGACGCCCATAAAGAGCGCGGCCGTTTCGATAAGTTTATTCGCTCCAACACTTTTTTAGATGCGCAAACCCGTATCGGTAATCGGTTGTTTTTAAACAACCGCCTCGACGCCTTGAGTCATGACCAAGGCATGGTGGCCCACGGGGTGATTTATCTGTTGGAGATGGACGACCTCGATTTATTGCAACAGGCCAAAGGTGAGAGCGCAGTTAAAGAGTTGCTCCATGCGACAGTCAACAGCATTAATTCTATTTTGCAGACCTTACCCAACAGTATCTTTGCACGCCGCTCCCATAATCAATTTGCGATAGTCGTACCCCATGTGTCTTTGATTGAGGCCGATCAGCTTGCCAGTAAATTACTCAAAGTCTGTTTGAGCCAACCTTTGCCCGACGATGTGGAGAATCAAGATAACTTTTATCATTTAGGCTGCGCTTACTTTACCGCCGGGGATAATGTTAATCAGTTGCTCGATGAGGCCGATATGGCATTACGCGCCGCGCAATTACAAGGTAACAGTAATTGGTTTATGTACGACAAGGGCGCGATTGATGAGGAGTTTGCTAAAGGCTCGGTGCGTTGGCGCAGCTTCCTAGAGAATGCCTTAGTCCAGCGACGTTTTTATCCCTTTAGTCAGCCAGTGATGGATTCAGACGGCGTTGAGCATCACAAAGAAATCTTTACCCGGGCGCGGGATAATCAGGGCGCGTTAGTGCGGGCGACGCTCTTCATTCCTATGGCAAACAAATGCGGTTTGATGCCCCAGATTGAGCGGCAGATGATTGAGCGAGTATTAGGTTTGTTGGCGCAGGAGAAACATAATAATCAAGTCTATAGTGTGAACCTGAGCCTGGATACCTTAATGAGCCGCGCCTTTACCCAGTGGCTTAAAACCACTCTGCTCGAATATCGTCACCTGACGCCGCAACTGATTTTTGAGGTGTCCGAGGATATCGTTATCCAACACCAAGATAAGCTTATGCCTAAGCTGGATATGATCCGTAAGATGGGCGCGCGACTGTGTGTCGACCATGTGGGTCAGCAGGTGGTGGGTACTTACTATATTCGCGAGTGCCATTTCGACATGATTAAACTGCATAGGTCGATTGTGCGTCATATTCATTTACGTCCAGAAAATCAATTATTTATTCGGAGCCTTATCGGTGGCTTATATCGCACCGAAGTGCAAGTCTGTGCTGAGGGGATTGAAGTGTTTGAAGAATGGCAAACACTACAAATTCTCGGTGTGGGTATGGCGCAGGGCATGTATTTTAGTGAGCCGATTGAGGTGCAATAGCGGGGAATTTTTTCCTCTGCGTATGTGATCACTGTGGAAGAATAGGGCCGAAATGTCGGATTTCTCTATATAATTCACTGATTAGCGGCTAAACTAGCCTGTGCCAAAATTATGACGCTGGATATGATGGGTTTCACATTTTATAGGTGATGCGCTTTATCCTTATTTCAGTTTTGGACGTTTGTTATTCGCGCTCTTATGACTCAAGCTTTAACTTTATCGGAAGACAGGCATTTTTATGGATAAAGGACTTTTTGCTCGGTTAGCCTTTTGGCGAGCCAAACAGGCTGGCTCGGCGCTCGGTGTTTATGTCTGTGCCGATAAGCTGTGGGTCTATGCTCCCGCGACTGAAAGTCTTGCAGAACAATGGGTTTCCTATGAGCTGCAACAGGATCTGTGGCAACAGGCCTTCGCCGAACTTGCCAATGCCTTTCCCCACGCCTCTTTGCAAATAGTCCTCGGTAGTGGCCGCTATCAGTTGCTCGTGGCCGACAAACCGAATGTCGATAGTGACGAATTATCCCAAGCTTTACTCTGGTCTATCAAAGACATGGTTAATATCCCTGTGCCGCAAATTCACTTGGATTACTTTGAGTCGCCCCTGCCGAGCAATAAGCTCAGTGTGGTTGTGGTGGATAAAGAAAAGTTGCGCGCTATGGTGCAGGCCATCAGCGATCAAGGTTTAAGTGTGCTAGGCATTAGCATCGAAGAATTAGCCATGACTAACCTGTTTGATGAGGATAATCAGGCGAGATTAGTCGTGAGCCATCATACAGGCCAAGAGTTGTTGCTGACTGTGGTCAAGCAAGGTCAGCTGTATATGCAGCGTCGAGTGCGCGGTTTTACCGAGCTGGATAAGGCCGAAGTGGATGAGCTTAACTACGGACTGGCGGATAACTTAAGCCTAGAAATTCAGCGTTCTATGGATTACTTTGAAAGCCAATTGCGTCAGCCTCCAGTCGCCTCAATTGAATTATTTGCCGACGGCGCAGTGGATGCTTTGGCTAAGTTGGTATCGGCTAACTTTAACCAAGCCGTTAATGTCGTTAATAAGCGTGCCGTGGGCGCGAGCATGGCGGGATTAGCCTTTAGTGAACTTTCACGAGGTGCCGAGTGATAAAATCGAGAGTCAATCTATATTCTGCGGCATTATTACCCCCAAAGCAGAGCCTAACCTTTTCGAAATTAATGAGTTATACCCTAGGCTTGGTACTGGTCTGCGCCACACTTGCGGCCTTTAGCTATTGGCAATTGGCCGAGTCTCAGCGGGCGCTAAGCCAAGCCTCGGCGCAAAAACAACAATTCGATCAGCAAAAAGCGGAACTGGAAACGCAAATCGCCGCCCGCAAACCCGATGCTGAGTTAGTCGCGCGCGTCGAGCTAGAGTCGCAGCAGCTCGAGTTAAAACAATTATTGATGAATGAGCTGGCACTGCGCTCATCCCTCACCAGTCGAGGTTTTGCGCCCGTGCTGAAGGATTTAGCAATGGTGGCCGATGCGAGTGTTTGGCTGAACCATATTGTGATTAACGAGCAGCACTTTATGTTTGAAGGCTTTGCCGATCATCCGCAGAGCATTCCGCAATGGGTGGGCAAGTTAAAAACAACGAACACCTTAAAAGGTCAGGCTTTTTCGTCTATGACCATGGATCGCGGTGAGGATAAACCGCTGGCTTTCACGCTGACGAGTGAGACCCCAGAGGAGCAGGCGCGATGAAAGCCCGATTTGAACAGTTAGCGCAAAAGTTTGATGTTCTCAGCCAGCGTGAGCGCGGACTTATCGCTCTCGCCGTGTTAGTGCTGGTCGCCATGTCGGCCTATATGCCTATCGAGTCGCTGTGGAAACAACAGCATTCGACGGCGCAGCAAGTGAAGGCGTTAGAGCAAGAAAACAAGATTTCGATGCAACAGATTGATTTATATCAGCAGCGACTGGCGATGGATCCTAATCAGGACTATCGCCAGCGTTTAAACTTGTTGCAGCAACAGAATCAAGAGATTGATGCTCAGCTTAATGAGCAGATGGTGGACATGGTGCCCGCCGATTATATGCCTGAGCTATTAGGTAATCTGCTTGGACAGGTTCAAGGCATTAAATTACTTAAGTTTACCTCGGTTACGCCCGTGCCACTCCTTGCCGTGGGTGAAGAGAAAAAGCTGAATCTCTACAGCCATGGAATACGCATGAGCTTGGAGGGGGATTATTTTTCTGTGCTGCGCTTTGTTGAAGCGGTAGAGGCCATGCCCGACAAACTTTACTGGAAACGACTCGACTATAAAGTAGCCGAATACCCTAAGGGGAAAATCGATATTGAGCTTTATACCTTGAGTATCAATAAGGACTTTATCAGTGTCGCTAAATAAGCCTTATATTTTCATTGCATTATTGGGGTTGTCTGCCCATGTATCGGCCGAAACCTTAAGGGATCCGACCTTGCCCGGCAAAGGCTACTCGGCCGCCGGCGCCGTGACTCAGAACCAAAACAAAGCCCTAGTGCTTAACAGCATTGTCAGCTCGGGCAACACGGCCTATGCCGTGATCAACAATAAGATTGTGTCCGTGGGAGACAGTATTCAAGGGGTCAAAGTGGTGCGTATCACCCCCTCGTCGGTCTCCTTGTCTGACGGACGGAAATTAGCATTATTTCAAGCAATAATAGAGAGATAGGGAATAACACTCAGATGACAGCCATTAAATATATTACGCCTCTACTCTCACTTTGCCTTATGGCCTGCCAAACCACGGATAGACCGCAGCCCGTTGCTTCAAAAGAAGCGCTGGCCACCTCGATGCAAACCGCGAGTCAGCCAACGCCTCCACCACCGGCCACTATGCCCGATGCGGTGCAGCGTGAGCTGAACGCCAATGCCATGATGGGTGGGTTAACTCCGCCAATGGAAACAGAGCGTCGTATCGATGTGTCTGCCCATGATGTGGATGCGAGGGTGTTTTTCCCAAGCCTAGTGCAGGGCACTCCCTTTAGCGTGGCTGTGCACCCCGATGTGCAGGGCACGATTTCATTGTCACTTAAAGGTGTGACACTGAGTGAAGCCATTCAAGTGGTGGAAGATATTTATGGTTATGAGGTGAGCCGTGAAGGGCGCATCCTGCGCGTGTTCCCTGCGGGCATGCGGACTGAGACTTTCCCATTAAATTACTTATACATGGAGCGCGATGGTCTATCGCTGACCTCTGTGAGTTCTGGCCGGATCTCCGACAATAACAACTCTAATAACAATAACTCCAATAACAACAATTCGAACAACGGCAATTTTGGCAATAACAGCAACAATAACAATTCCAACAACGGTAATTACGGCAACAATAACAGCAGCGATAGCACTAACGGCACCTTTATTCGTTCGCGCACTAAGACCGATTTTTGGGGTGAATTGAAAGAAACCTTGAGCGCCATTATTGGTGACACTGGCGGTGGTCGTCAGGTGGTGGTGACGCCACAGGCGGGATTAGTGACTATTCGTGCCTATCCTAATGAGTTACGTCAGGTACGTGCCTTTTTAAATTCCGCCGAGAGCCATCTGCAGCGCCAAGTGATCCTCGAGGCGAAGATCCTCGAAGTCACTTTGTCTGATGGTTATCAGCAAGGTATTCAATGGGATAACGTATTAGGCCATGTTGGTAACACTGATATTAATTTCGGCACCTCTGGGGGTGCAGGCTTGAGCGATAAAATCACCGCCTCCCTCGGTGGCGTGACTTCCTTGAGCATTAAAGGTTCAGATTTCAAGACCATGATTAGCCTGCTCGATACCCAAGGCGATGTGGACGTGCTGTCTAGCCCAAGGGTGACGGCATCGAACAACCAAAAAGCGGTGATTAAGGTCGGTACCGACGAGTACTTTGTCACCGACGTGTCATCGACCACAGTGGCGGGCACTACACCTGTAACCACGCCTCAGGTTGAGTTAACGCCGTTTTTCTCGGGCATCGCGTTGGATGTGACGCCGCAAATCGACAAAGACGGCAATGTGCTGCTCCATGTGCATCCTTCCGTTATTGATGTAAAAGAACAAACCAAGGACATTAAGGTCAGCAGCGAATCCTTAGAACTGCCGTTGGCACAGAGCGAGATCCGTGAATCCGATACCGTTATCCGCGCAGCCTCAGGCGATGTGGTGGTGATCGGTGGTTTGATGAAGAGCGAAAATACCGAAGTGGTTTCTCAAGTACCCCTGCTCGGTGATATTCCGCTCGTCGGCGAATTATTTAAAAACCGCAGCAAGCAGAAAAAGAAAACCGAGCTGATTATTATGTTAAAGCCTACCGTAGTAGGTAATGATACTTGGAAAAACGAGTTGGAGCGTTCTAAGACCTTACTCGACCGTTGGTATCCAGAAAATAAGTAAGCTTCCATGTATTTGAAGCACTTTGGACTCAGTCAAACGCCATTTTCGTTAACACCTAATACCGGATTTTTTTTCGGGTTATCCCCGCACGTAGAGGCGCTGCAAGTGTTGCAGACCGCCCTACAAACCGGGGAGGGTTTTATCAAAGTCACTGGCGAAGTGGGCACGGGCAAAACCTTAATCTGCCGTAAGTTGATTAATGAGCTGCCGCAGGGCTTCCATTGTGCATATCTTCCTAATCCTTATCTCACCCCCGCCGAGCTGCGCTGGGCGGTGGCCAATGAACTTGGATTAAAATACACCAGCGAAATCGATCAGCAGCAACTTACCGGACTTATCCAGCAGCAATTACTCGCCTTAAGTGCCCATGGTCACGCCATCGTATTAGTGTTGGACGAAGCGCAGGCCTTGCCCGATGAGAGCCTCGAAGCGCTGCGACTGTTTACCAATCTTGAAACCGAAAGCCGTAAGCTGCTGCAAGTGGTGCTCTTTGGTCAGCCCGAGTTGGATGAGCGATTAAAGCGTCAAGCCTTTAGACAACTGCGGCAGCGCATCACCTTTAGCTACAGTCTGCGGCCGTTAACCTGGGATGAAACCGATGCCTACATTCGTTACCGCTTAGCGGTAGCTGGCTATGCGGGACAAGCCTTATTTGGCCCTAAACTCACCCGTAAGATCGCCGAGGCATCACGTGGTATTCCAAGATTGATCAATATTTTAGCCCATAAGGCCTTGATGCTCAGTTTCGGCGAAGGCGCAACTCAGGTACGTATGGCACATATCAAGGGCGCGATACAGGATACCGAAGATGCCAGTCGCGGCTCACAAAGGTGGCCAGCGTATATGGCGATCGCCCTGATAGCATGTGCAGCGGCAATTGGGGCATTACTGCTCTCTGGCGTTAACCTGCAACAGTTGTGGGGAGGCGCAGCATGAGTGTGATCAACAAGATGCTGCAGGATCTCGACAAGCGCCAGCAGGGGCATTCCCTTAGCAATGTCGCTGTGCATCAGGCGCAGTATTTAGGGCGCCCCAATCCATCACGCAAATGGTTAGTAATCAGCTTAGTGTCGCTGCTAGTGGGCGGCTTATCGGTATATGCCTTTCAGGCGAGTTACGGCGTAAAGAGCGTCGCGGATGACAGTGTAAATCCTGTAGCGAGTGCGCAAACTGAGCCGGATAACGCCAGCCCAAAGACAGATACGAGTCCTCTGGAAACAGAAACGACTAAATCAACAGAAACGACGACACCAACTGAGACAACTGCCGAGATGGTGCAAGTGAGTCCGCCGTCAACAGCAGCTCCTGCAAAGGAGATCTCTGCGTCAGCAGAATCTGCCCCAAGTGTGGCTCAATCTTCCCGTGTCAACGCGGCGGCCGTTGAGCCAATGAGTGAACAGACAACTGTGTCGATTGCGGCAAACACTTCAAGCAATACGCCTAACAAGGCTGCATTAACCCAAGAGTCGGCGCAAACACAGGCTGAGTCACAACAGGTTGCGGTTAAAGCAAATCAAGCAGACGTTAACGCAAATCAGAGCGAAGTAAAAATAACTCAAACAGAGACCAAGGCGAGTGAGTCAGTCGCGCCTGCTGCGACTCAGGTTTCGAGTCAAACTTCGCCCCAGGCTTCGAGCCAAACTGCGGCTCAGGCTCAGTCTGCGGGGCAAATGGCGATTCGAGAAGTGAAGTTATCCCCAAGCCAACTCGCGCAAAAGCAGTTAGTGTTAGCGGCGGATGCCGAAAAGCAGGGGCAGCTGGTTAAGGCGATGGATTACTACGCTAAAGCACTCAAGCTCGATCCAAGTTTGCATGAGTCGCGCAAACAACTGGCGGCGCTGCATTATGGTCAAGGTGAGCTGGCGCAAGCAGCCGAAGTGTTGGCGCAGGGACGATTGCTTTATCCGCAAGAGTTTGAATTTGCTTTGCTATTGGCAAGGGTGCAACATGCTATGGGTGAGACAGATTCGGCTCTTGCTAGCCTTGCTCAAATCCCCGATAGCCATAGCTTGGCGAGGCAAAAGTGGTTAGCGCAAACGGATTTGGCCCAAAAACAAGGCCAATATCCTTTAGTCGAGCAGGCTTACCGCAAGTTATTGCAGCAGGAGCCACAGCAGGGAAAATGGTGGATGGGATTAGCCTATGCCCTCGATTCACAGCAGCAATTCGGCCCCGCCAGTCAGGCCTATCGCACCGCCTTAAGTTATTCAGGCCTGTCGACCCAAGCCACGGCTTTTATTGAACAACGTTTACAACAACTAGGAGATAGCCAATGAAACCCAGATTAAAGATGCGTTTGGGCGATCTGTTAGTTCAAGAATCGATTATTACCGAAGAGCAGCTACAACAAGCTTTGGGAGAGCAGCGCAAGACAGGGCACAAGCTCGGCCGCACCCTGATTGAGCTGCGCTCTATTACCGAAACCCAACTACTGCAATTTTTGTCGCAGCAGCTCAATCTGCCGCTGCTGGATATCAGCAAACGCCCCATCCCCGCCGAAGTGGTGAGCCTTATCCCCGAGGTGCAAGCGCGGCGTTTTCGCGCCCTCGCGGTGGAAGATCGGGGTGATACGGTATTAGTGGCCATGAGCGACCCGGCGGACTTGCAGGCGCTCGACCATTTAGAAATTTTAATCGCACCGAAAAAGCTCAGTGTTGCGGTCGCCCCCGAGCAGCAATTACTGCAAGCCTTCGATAACCTGTATCGTCGCACCGACCAAATCGCGCAAATCGCCGGTAAGCTCGAAGAGGAATATGCTGCAGATCAAATGTTTGATCTGGCGAGCCTGACCTCAAGCGATAGCGATAATGAAACCACAGTCGTTAAGCTGCTGCAGTCGATTTTTGAAGACGCGGTACAAATGCGTGCCTCGGATATTCATATTGAGCCTGGCGAAAAAGCTCTGCGGATCCGCCAACGTATCGATGGCCAGTTACACGAGACCATTCTAAATGAGGTCAATATCGCGGCGGCCTTAGTCTTGCGCCTTAAGCTTATGGCTGGGCTAGATATTTCTGAAAAACGTCTGCCGCAGGATGGACGTTTCCATATGGAAATTAAGGGCCACAAGATTGACGTGCGTATGTCGACTATGCCGATTTACCACGGCGAATCTGTGGTAATGCGTCTACTCGACCAATCCGCAGGCTTGTTGACCTTAAATGAGACAGGGATGCCGCCGCATATTTTGGCGCGTATCCGTAAGCAGATTAAACGTCCCCACGGCATGTTGCTGGTAACAGGGCCTACGGGTAGCGGTAAAACCACCACCTTGTATGGCATCTTAAGTGAGCTCAATACTGCGGATCGCAAAATTATTACGGTAGAAGATCCGGTCGAATACCAATTGCCAAGGATCAACCAAGTTCAAGTTAACCATAAAATTGGACTCGATTTTTCGAACGTGCTGCGCACTACTTTGCGTCAAGACCCGGACATTATCATGGTCGGTGAGATGCGTGACCAAGAAACGGTGGAAATTGGTCTTCGGGGCGCACTTACGGGTCACTTTGTGTTGTCTACATTGCACACTAACGATGCGGTGACCAGCGCGCTACGTTTGCTTGATATGGGCGCGGCCAGTTACTTAGTTGCGAGTGCGCTAAGGGTGATTATCGCCCAGCGCCTAGTGCGCCGCGTATGCCATAACTGTGGGGTGGAATATCAACCTACGGCTCAGGAAAAAGCCTGGTTGAATAGTGTGAGTCGTCAGGATTTTTCATCCGCCAAGTTCCGCATTGGTACTGGCTGCCAAAGCTGTAACGGCAGTGGTTATCGCGGCCGTATCGGTATTTTTGAGATCCTCGAATTGGATGAAAAGATGATCGATGCGATGCGTACTGGTAATCCACAGGATTTTGCCCGTGCAGCCCTGCAAAGCCCTAACTTTACCCCGCTCGCCGAGTCGGCACTGCAATATTTGAGCGAAGGTATGACGACCATTGAAGAGGTGGCTAAGCTTGTTGAGGATGTGAGTGAGTCACAGGTGCCACTCTCGCGGGATATTATCAGTCAGCAAGGCGTTGAGGCGTAATTATGCCGGTTTATCAATACCGTGGACGCAGTGGACAAGGTCAGGCCGTAACGGGTCAGCTCGATGCTGCCTCCGAGGGGGCGGCGGCCGATATGTTGTTAGCCCGCGGCATTATCCCGTTAGAAGTCAAAGTCGCTAAAGAAGCTAAGTCCTTTACCTTGGCGCAGTTGTTTAAGCGCAAAGTCGGCTTGGATGAATTACAAATTTTTACCCGGCAAATGTACTCGTTAACGCGCTCGGGGATCCCTATCCTGCGCGCCATTGCAGGCTTATCCGAAACCGCCCACTCCCAACGAATGAAAGATGCGCTGAATGATATTTCAGAGCAGTTAACTGCGGGGCGCCCACTGTCATCGGCCATGAACCAACATCCAGATGTGTTTGATTCTCTGTTTGTTTCTATGGTGCATGTGGGGGAAAACACCGGTAAGTTAGAGGACGCTTTTATTCAGCTCTCGGGTTATATCGAGCGTGAGCAGGAAACTCGCCGCCGAATCAAAGCCGCGATGCGTTATCCCATATTTGTATTGATTGCTATCGCGCTGGCGATGGTGATTTTAAATATCATGGTGATCCCGAAATTCGCCGAGATGTTTGCCCGCTTTGGTGCCGACTTGCCTTGGGCGACTAAGGTGTTAATCGGCACATCAAACCTGTTTGTAAACTACTGGCCCCTGATGCTGATAATACTGCTCGGAACCGTTATTGGGATCCGCTACTGGCACCATACGGAAAAAGGCGAGAAACAATGGGACCAGTGGAAGTTACACATTCCCGCCGTAGGTTCGATTATTGAGCGCTCGACCCTCTCCCGTTATTGCCGCAGTTTTTCGATGATGTTGAGCGCGGGTGTGCCGATGACGCAGGCGCTCAGTCTGGTGGCCGATGCGGTGGATAATGCGTATATGCACGACAAAATTGTCGGGATGCGCCGTGGTATTGAGTCTGGCGAATCTATGCTGAGGGTTTCGAACCAGAGTAAATTGTTTACGCCACTGGTGTTGCAAATGGTCGCGGTAGGCGAAGAAACCGGACAAATTGACCAACTATTAAATGATGCCGCCGATTTTTACGAAGGTGAGGTCGACTACGATCTTAAAAATCTCACTGCTAAGTTAGAACCGATTCTGATCGGAATAGTGGCTGCGATTGTATTGGTGCTGGCGCTGGGTATTTATCTACCGATGTGGGACATGCTCAACGTAGTCAAAGGCGGGAAATAATGCCGAATCGAGAATTTAACTCAATTAGGATCAAATAGATGCAGAGCCAACAGAAGGCCGAAAGCGATCTATTACGTGTGTATGGGCGGCTCGTTAGCCTGACCTTGATCTTGATTATTCTCGCGGTGATTGGATTTAAATATTTTGCGACTATGCCACAACTTGCCGCCCGCAATGTGGAGTTAGAGCATACGCGCTTCTTAAACGTGTTGGCTATGGTGCGTTCTCAATGGTTGTCCCTTGGCAAACCGCCGCAAATGCGACTAGATTGGGAAGTGTTTAGCGAACAAAGCACAAATAACGAACAAACTTTTGTGATGATGAATGCGCAGGGTTGGCCACAACCTAGCCAGTTGGATGACCAAGCGTGTCAGCGATTGTGGCAACAATTAATGGGGCAGGAGCAGGGGGACGAATCCCTTATCGGCTCGTATTTTGCTAAGGATAATAGCTGCCGTTACCGCGCGCAAAATGGGGATAGTATCGGCTATCAGCTCAACTCTGGCAGGGTCATTTTTTTGACGTTTCCGTAAAATATTGTTAAGTAACGGGCTTTTTTAAACTGATTTAGCTGTTAGAATGGACTTTCATCAAGATAGGGAGAGACGAATGAAGACTAAGCAAGATGGTTTTTCATTGATTGAACTGGTCATAGTGATCGTAATTTTGGGTCTGTTGGCCGCAACCGCGATCCCTCGTTTTTTAAATGTCACCGATGATGCTGAAGATGCCAGTGTGGACGGAGTCGCGGGTGGTTTATCCACCGCAGTGAGTTTTGTGCGTTCACAATGGGAAGTCGATGGTCGCCAAAATAGCAGTGTGATCTTAGACGGTACCTCAGTGTCTCTCGACCCGCGTTTTGGTTATCCAACGGGCACCTCTGGTACCGATGCGACGGCGATGACCGATGCAAGCTGCCAGCAGGTATTTAATACTGTGTTGCAAAGTGCACCGCGTAACGTGCTTTATTCGCAAGATGCGCGCAATCAACGTTATACAGTGCGCGTTATCGATGGTGCGGGCGGAAGCTCAAATGCGATTAATGGCACATCCGTAAGCGGTTTAGATCTATGTGTATATCACCAAGTGGCTTCACTGGTGCTAAACCAAACCACAGGTGTACCGACGCCAGCGCCAGATTTATCGACTGCGGGTGCAAAAGGGGTGGTGTATAACCCAGGTACGGGCAAAGTATTAAGTTTCACTCAAACACCATTTACGCCTTAATAGTATTGGCGTGAAGTTCCAGTATTTCGAATTGTTATTACATAGGTAGTTAATGATGAAAAGACAACAAGGTTTTACCTTAATTGAGTTAGTCGTAGTGATCATTATCTTAGGTATTCTTGCAGTCACAGCGGCGCCTAAGTTTATTAATCTTCAGTCAGATGCGCGTAAATCGACAGTTGAGGGTGTGAAAGCGGCCTTACAAGGCGCGAATACATTGATCTACTCGAAAGCAGCTATTCAAGGTTTAGGAAAGGCGACTGGCGAAGATGTAACAATTGATTCTAGTGTCACTCCTAATGTTAAGGTCACTACAGATTATGGGTATCTCAACAGCGCAACAAGTTCTGCTGCTGTGAAAGCTAACCTTGAAAAAGCATTGGACATGCAGTTTGATGCCTTAGCTACAGATACTGTGGGCACAGTGAATGACTTTGGCGTGGTCTATAAGAGTGCAACATCTTTCATTATTGTTCCTAAGGGCAAGAAAGATACGGATGCTTGTCGTTTGGAATATACACCTGCAACGAATACTGCATTACCAGTGTATAACGTTGTAGCTACTGCGTGTTAATGGAGTCTTAGAGAATGAAAAAGCAGAGTGGTTTTACATTAATCGAATTAGTGGTTGTGATTATTATTTTAGGTATTTTAGCTGTTACTGCAGCGCCTAAATTTATCAATCTACAATCAGATGCACGCGCTTCAACTGTGAAAGGATTGGAGGCTGCGATTAAAGGTGCAGATACCCTCATTAACTCAAAATCGTTAATTGCGGGCAATAATACAGTGGCTTCTACGGCAGCAACACCTCCGACAGTAACTGTTGAAACCGGTAAAACAGTTTTGATTAACTACGGCCATGCAACGCCAGTATGGACAGACTCTCTTGAGAACGCATTAGATATCAATGCTGCCGCTAGTGGAACATCAAGCGAGTGGATTTATCTTGAGGATAGCGCAAGCACGAGTATTTACTTTTACCCTCAAGGACAAGTTAGCCCTAAAGCTGCCAATAATCCTGGCACTTGTTATGTTCAGTATGTGAATGGTCTGACTGCATACGGTCCTATCACTGTTAATACTGATGTATCTGGCTGTTAGAAAATGTTCCATTACAAGGCCTGCCTAGCAGGCCTTTTTTTTAGGTCAGCAATCAATCGGAGTGTTGGCTGTAATAAAATGAATTTGCTAATTATTTCTTTTGTTTAGGCGAAATATTTGCCTTACGAATCAAGTTGGCAGAAACTGAACCTAGAACCTAGAACCTAGAACCTAGAACCTAGAACCTAGAACCTAGAACCTAGAACCTAGAACCTAGAACCTAGAACCTAGAACCTAGAACCTAGAACCTAGAACCTAGCATCACGGCAAAGCGGACAATGCGTAGATTTTCCAGCGGCAGACAGTTTGGGTTTACCTTAGTCGAACTCGTGACCACTATTATCCTGATTGGGATACTATCGGTGACGGTATTGCCGCGCTTATTTAGCCAGTCATCCTATAGCGCCTTTAGTCTGCGCAATGAATTTATGGCCGAGCTGCGCCAGGTTCAGCAAAAAGCCTTGAATAATACCGATAGATGTTACCGCGTTGTCGTGTCGGCGACGGGTTACCAAGTGAGTCAGTTTGCCAGTCGGGATAGCACTGGTTGTACGGGCTCGCCATTGTCTCCTAACCCTTTATCCAGCCAAGCTTTTCAAGGTGGCTCGCAGTTAGTGCTTATCAGTAACAATGCCAAGAGCTTTTACCTTGATTTTGATATCAATGGTCGAGCATCGCTTGCGTGTAATGGGCCATGTATCAATGTGATTGCCAATGATACTGTGGCGATTAATATCTCCAGCGAGGGCTATATTTATGCGAATTAATCCTCGGCTGTTTTCGATAAGCACATCAGTAAAAGCATCCTCAAAAGCTAAACAACAGGGGTTTACCTTAATCGAATTAGTGGTGGGCATGTTAGTCATTGCCATTGCTATCGTGATGCTCAGTAGCATGTTATTTCCGCAGGCGGATCGCGCCGTTAAGACCTTGCATCGAGTCAAGAGTGCCGAACTTGCCCACTCGGTGATGAATGAGATTTGGGGTAAGCGTTATGATCAAAATACCAATGCCAATGGCGGTGTGCCTGCTTGCGGGAGTCCATTAGGCAGTAGTTGCTCGACCGTATTAGGGCCTGAGGCTGGCGAAGGGCGTAACGATTTTAACGATGTGGATGACTATCACGGCTTAACTCAAAATGCCACTATGCTCAATTCCAGTCAAACTTATGCGCAGGCGTACCCGAACTATCAATTAAGTGTCTCTGTCGCCTATGGTTCTGCACCCAATACCAAGTTAGTGACCATTAATGTGACTACCCCAGATAACGAAGTGATCACTTACAATCTGGTGAGGAGCAATTACTAATGGTCGCGTTATCCGCAAAGCGCATGGCGCGCTCCCTACGGGGTTTTACCTTAGTCGAAATGGTCACTGTGATCCTTATCTTAGGGATTCTGGTGGTGGGCGTGAGTAGCTTTATTATTTTCGGTACGCGGATTTTTGTGGAGTCGAGTTCGGTTGATCAAGTGCTAAGCCAGAGTCGTTTCGCTGTCGAGCGTATGACCCGTGAGCTGCGCAGCGCCGTGCCTAACAGTGTGCGGCTCAATGGTAATGGCTTGACCTATCAGTGCGTTGAGTTTGTCCCCATTGAGGCGAGTACCACCTATTTAGCTATGCCGATTGTGCCGAGTGCTGCAGCCCTAACGGGGACTGTGATTGTAGATAATGTGACCAGCAAGATTGTGGCTAACCAGTATGTGTGGCTTTATCCCTTAACCGACCGTGATGTCTATGACAGCACTAAGCTAAAACGCGCGCAGATTAACAGCATTAGCAGCGCCGCAAACCAAGTAACCTTAACCTTTACTGCCAATGTGAGATTTGCCGAAGCATCACCGCGGCAGCGAGTTTATTTTGGTTCGAGCCCTGTGAGTTATTGTTTTGAAAAATCACCATCCAGCAATGAGTTAACCCTAAAGCGTTATACTGGTTATGGGTTGAATGTCAGCCAACCCACGCCTAGCAGCATGAGCGCAGGAGTGTTAATGGCGCAGAATGTGGCCAATGCATTGAACGACAGTGCCGATTTACCGCTGATATTAACGCCATCGAGTTTAGTCAATAATGCTATGGTGCATTTACAACCGCGATTTAATGTCAACGGCGAGACATTTCAATATCGACATCAAGTGCAGGTGATTAATGTCCCCTAACTTATTTAGCCTATCGCGCCCAGCATATCGTCAGTGTGCGGCTCGCCGCCAAGGTGGCAGCGCTTTAATCATCGGTATTTTTGTCATTACCGTGATGTTTTTATTGGCCGCCGCCTTAATCAATATAGTGGAAGATGCCGATACCGGATTAACTCAAGAAGTGTGGGGAACTCGCGCCTTAGCGGCGGCGAACAGCGGTGCCGATGCGGCGCTGGCGCAATTATTCCCATTAAATGCCCCCGTTAATGCGACGGCGACATGTACCAGTGTTGCAAGCTCTTGGACGCCACCCAATGTGGTGGGGTTTCATGCCTGTAGCGTGAGTTTAAGTTGTGCATCCTATTCCGTCGGTACTGTCACTCAGTTTCGGATAAATAGCAAAGCGGTATGTGAGAGTGGGGATACCCGCGTGAGCCGTCAAGTCGAGGTAGAAGCCCGTGGCAATTAACTGGTTATATCGAATTGTGCTCTCTAGCGCGCTGTTAGCTGTGTCAGGCGCAACCTATGCGTTTGATAATATCGACCAGAGCGTCATTTTTCCTAATGTTGCGCAGGGGCATCATGGGGATAACTCGAATGTGTGCCACCAGATCTCCTCTCCACAGCTTAAGATCAATAACAGCGGCATAATCAATGGTACGGGTGGCGACAGGCTGGATTATTGCTCTGTGAATTCTGGCAGCCTTCCTAATACCACCTGTGATGATGGTGCGGGCGGTACTCGTCGATGTACTGTCGATGGAAGTGATATTCGCGGATTAAAGTTAACTGGGTCTAATGTTTTCCAATGGAGTAATGGTTACGGCGGTAGCATAGGTTATTGTACTAATGGTCAGCAGCTTACCTTAGGTACGGGGTACTATAATCAGTACTCTAATGTTTCCCTCTACTCTGCTTGTACTCTGACGTTATCGCCAAATTACAATGAGTACCGATTTGACTCTATTGCAGTCGGTGGTGGCGCTACCTTGGTACTGCCCGAAGGGGACTATTGGATCAATAGTTTTACCTTAAATCAAAATGCCAAGGTAGTTTTGCAGGGCAATGTGCGCATTTTCGTTCGGCAGGAATTTAACATTAATGGTGCCGCTTTCAACGAAGCGAATAACGCCAATGCGTTGATTATTGGCTACGATAATGTGCATTTAACTGGTTCATCGCTCGTTAATGCGTTGGTGTATAGTGATGACACGCTCACCCTAGATAATAGTTCCGTCATTAATGGTCGAGTGACGAGTCGCTACTTAGTGATCAACTCGAATGGTCAAATCAATGAAGGAGCGCCACCGCTTCAGTGTTTTAACGATAATTTCTCCCAGAGTGCCTTAAGTAACGACTGGGTAGTATCCCGTAGTAGTGGTACTTTTACTCCTGCCATTGTCAGTGGTCGTATGCGCTTAACCGAGGCTAAATCCAATCAATCCACGGCCTCGACCTATCAAAGATTATTCCCCGCAGCCAATAACTTAGTCGAGATCCAATTTGACCACTATGCCTATGGTGGCAATGGTGCTGACGGTATCGCGTTGGTGTTATCAGATGCTGCTATCACCCCCCAGCCCGGCGCCTTTGGTGGGCCTTTAGGTTATGGATTTAAACCCGGTATCAATGGTTTTGCTGGCGGTTGGTTAGGTGTCGGGATCGATGAATTTGGTAACTTCTCCGGCGAAGGCGGTAGTTACAATATTGGCCAGCGCCGCCAGTCGGTTGCAGTACGTGGTTCTGGTGCTGGCACCTCGGGATACCGCTATTTGCGGGGCACCTGTAATAACGGTACCAGCAATACCAGTGGCAACTGTTTATCACCCACGGTCGATGGCAACAATGTCTCGCCTGCGCACCGCTATAAAATCACTATCGACTCGCAGGTATCTGGTCAGTCGATGGTGAAGATTGAGCGTAATACGGGGTCGGGATTTGTCACCTTAATCCCTGCTTTTAATGCTATCGCGCAAACGGGGCAAGCGGCGACGCCGAGTGATTTCTTGCTGTCGCTTACTGGGTCAACCGGTGGCTCGAATAACAACCATGAAATTGATAACGTTCAAATTTGTGCCTTGAGGTCTAATCCAATTGGCGCGCAAATCGATCATTTTGAGTTTGACCATACGGGGCAGGGATTAACCTGTAACCCAGAAACTGTGACGATTCGAGCCTGTGCCAACGCCAGTTGTAGTCAGCTTTTTACCGATCCTTTAGCGGCGACCTTGTTACCCGAATCCGCCTCCGAAGGCATATGGATTGGCGGCAATCAGGTGAGCTTTAGCAATGGCAGCACTCAGTTGCAGCTAAGACGTAACACCCCTGGCGTTGTGACCTTGGGGGTGAAAGGTTCGAGCCCGACAACCAAACCTTTAAGTAAAACCCTATGCCGTATCGGGAATGGGGGCCTGAGTGAAAACAACTGTTCACTTACCTTCGCCGACAGTGGTTTTGTCTTCGATGTGCCCGATAAGCGTGCGAATCGTCCCGAGCAAGTGTTAGTTAAAGCGGTGAAAAAGTCCGATGTGACTCAGCAGTGTGTTCCAAGCTTTCAGAGCCAGACCAAGACATTGAATTTCTGGAGCAGTTATCACACTCCGAGTGCGCCTATCTCGCCAAAAGCCGTCACCATCAACAATACGGCCATTGGCACTTCAAGCGCCTCGCCTACGGCGCTGAATCTGGTGTTTGATACTAACGGACAGGCAAGTATTTCAGTGAATTACCCCGATGCGGGTAAGTTACAACTCGATGCCCAATATATCGGCAGTGGCAACGAGCAAGGCCTGGTGATGACAGGCTCGGATCAATTTGTTAGTGTGCCAGCGGGGTTGTGCGTCAAACACGTGGACGCCAGCGCCAGTTGCCCAAGTGCGGATATGAGCTGTAATGCCTACCGTAAAGCGGGGCAGAATTTTGGTATGACGGTCCAAGCTATGGCTTGGGAAGACGACCGCGATACGGACTTTTGCTTGGGCAACTTACCTACGCCTAACTTTAGTGACCAAGCCATGACGCTAACCAGTAAGGTCGTGGCGCCAAGTATTGCTAGCGGCGGCCATGATGGCGCATTAGGCGTGGCATCCTATAGTCATGCTATCCAAGCCAATAACCTTAATAGCATCACCAACCAGACGATTAGCGAAGTGGGGGTATTCCAAATCGCGGCGCAGGCGAGTCCTAATTATCTCGGGGTGGCCAGCAGCTTAAATATTCCAATTGGCTATTCGGCCAATATTGGCCGCTTTGTGCCCGACAGATTTTTAGTGGGCGATATTTCTGTCGTGCCTGCCTGTGGCAGTTTTAGCTATATGGATCAACCCTTTCCTATGTCGATGAGCCTCACAGCCTTAAATATCGGCGGCGATAGAACATACAACTATTTCCCGCCATTTTCCCTCGCGACCGCCAAATTGGTGGGGGAGAACAATAACAATGGTATCGACTTACAGAGTCGCTTAAGTTCCTTACACATTAAGGCTGATAGTTGGGATCAAGGTGTGGCGACGGTCGATGGCACTTACCGAGCTTATTTAAACCGAGTGACTCCGAATGTGACGACGAATCTCTATCAAGATGGTCCCTTCGAGCTGCTCGATATTGGTGTGCAGTTGATGGATAACGATCCTCGGCCTAATGGACTTTTCAGCTATGTGGCATCGCCTGATATGAATGCAGCAACCACGGGTAATTGCACTAACTGTAATGCCAAGAAAATCTCCACACAGATCCTGCGCCACGGCAGGGTGGTGATGGACAATACCTATGGTCCAGAAACTGAAATCCTTAGGATGCCGACCCGAGCCGAATATTGGAATGGGACTAATTGGGTATTAAATGGCGATGATAGCTGCACTATTGCTACCTATGGCCTTGGGTCGCAGGTGGATAATGCAGGGCTGGGTTATCACTTTGATCCGGATTTGACCACAGGGCAGAGCATTAATCGCTCCGGCGCTACATCCGCATTCCAAGCGGGGCAATTTGATTTGCTGTGGCGAGCACTCACCTCAAGTGGCAATTTATATCGCGGCCAAGTGACCGCGCCTTTAGATGTACCGACTTGGTTAGAATGGTATTGGAACTGGAATGGGGTATCTCCAACTAGCTTATCCGATCCCCGTGCGAGTGCATTTTTTGGTCGTTACCGTGGTCATGACAGAATCATCTACTGGCGAGAGGTCAATTAAAGCGGTTTTCAATTTGATTTTGCTGAATTGGGTTTCTACTTTGGTGATTGATCATGAGGAGATGGTTTTTGAGGTGACGTTGCAAAGTGTGATACAGAGGAAAAATGCAAGAAACAGGTTTTACTAATGTTGCTAACTTGTATTGAGAGTGGTTTTTAACTGTTGGATTTTTCATCAATAAAGCGCTTTTTTCGATTAAATAGTGTTTTTGAGCGGCACATTTGAAAAAAAATCACTCCATTAGCGATTGTTAACCTCAACGGTCTTGTGGAATCAGGGTGGCATTGATAAAGTTAGCTGATTTTTCTTTTCTTCTGACTCCACAGAATACAGGCTAGTTACATGTTCAAGAAGCTGCGTGGCATTTTTTCTAATGATCTATCGATCGATTTGGGTACAGCTAACACCTTAATTTATGTTCGTGATGAAGGCATAGTCCTCAATGAGCCTTCTGTTGTTGCTATACGTGGTGAGCGTAGTAGTTCTGGTCAGAAGTCTGTTGCCGCTGTCGGTACAGAAGCCAAACAAATGTTAGGCCGTACCCCAGGCAATATCCAAGCAATCCGTCCGATGAAAGACGGTGTGATTGCCGACTTTTATGTGACAGAGAAAATGTTGCAGCACTTTATTAAACAAGTGCATAACAACAGCTTTTTTCGTCCAAGCCCACGTGTTTTAGTCTGTGTTCCTGTTGGTGCAACCCAAGTTGAACGCCGTGCGATTCGCGAGTCAGCCATGGGCGCAGGTGCCCGTGAAGTCTATTTGATTGAAGAGCCAATGGCCGCAGCAATTGGTGCGGGTTTACCTGTATCTGAAGCCACAGGTTCTATGGTTGTGGACATCGGTGGTGGTACCACTGAAGTCGCGATTATCTCCTTGAACGGTGTGGTGTATTCCTCTTCTGTACGTATCGGCGGTGACAAGTTTGATGATGCCATCATCAACTATGTACGCCGTAACTACGGCAGCTTGATTGGTGAAGCAACGGCTGAGCGCATCAAGCACACTATCGGTACTGCTTACCCAGGCGATGAAGTATTAGAGATTGAAGTCCGCGGTCGTAACTTGGCCGAAGGTGTACCTCGTAGTTTCACGCTGAACAGCAACGAAATTTTAGAAGCACTGCAAGAGCCATTATCAGGCATTGTGAGTGCAGTCATGGTGGCATTAGAGCAATCGCCGCCAGAATTAGCGTCTGATATCTCTGAGCGCGGCATGGTATTAACCGGTGGTGGTGCCTTACTGCGTGATTTAGACCGTTTATTGATGCAAGAAACTGGAATTCCAGTCATGGTGGCGGACGATCCTCTGACCTGCGTAGCGCGTGGTGGTGGTAAAGCCCTTGAAATGATTGATATGCACGGCGGCGATCTGTTCTCCGAAGAAACCTAATCTAACTTCGGTATGGGGCGGTTAATCACCGCCTTAGCTTTCTTATGAAGCCTATTTTTGTTCGTGGTATTTCGAACCAGTTCCGTTTAACACTGGCAATTATCCTGTCGGTGATTTTGCTCGCCGCAAATCACCGTCTCGAGCCTGCCCGTGAATCCCTTTCATCTGCCTTAAGTCCTATCCAATACCTTGCGAGTGTGCCCAGTGCGATCCTCGATTGGTCATCGGAGAGTTTTGCTACCCGTAATATGCTGGCATTGCAAAATAAAGAGTTGTTAAGGCAGCAATTATTAATGAGTGAGCGTCTGCAGCGTTTCGAGCATCTGCGTCAGGAAAACGAGCGTTTACGCGCCCTGTTGGGGTCGCCTGCCTATCAGGATTCCCGCAAGATGGTGGCCGAAGTGATGGAGGTCGCCAGCGATCCTTCCCATCATTATGTTGTACTTAATCACGGCTCGCGAAGTGGGGTATTTGTCGGTCAACCCGTTGTTGATGCTCAGGGCGTCGTCGGCCAGGTTGTACAGGTCAGTGAGATGACCAGCCGTGTGCTCTTGCTCTCCGATGTGTCCCACGGTTTACCCGTGCGAATTACCCGTAACGATGTGCGCTTAGTGGCTAACGGTACTGGTGAGCTCGATGAGATTGAACTGCGCCATGTGGCCAAGAGTACCGATATTCGCGTTGGCGATTTATTAGTGACCTCAGGTCTTGGTAATCGTTTCCCTGAAGGTTATCCGGTGGCGAGGGTCATGGAAGTCTTAACCGAAGATGGTCAGAGCTATGCGCGTGTCACGGCTCAGCCGTTAGCGGCGCTCGATAGGATTCGTTATCTGCTGTTGATTTGGCCATCCCCAGATTCTGGCGTGACTTTACCGAACCAACTCTCTGTACCCGCGGCAGATCATCCTGCGGAAGAAGCTAAGCCCGATGCCGGCACTGGCAGTGCTAATCCTCAAGGCGCGGCTGCTAATGCGAGCGTGCCTAATACCTCAGCACCTAATACCACTGCACCTAATACCACTGCTCCTAATACGACAGTGCCTAATACTGGTGCGACGCCAAGCAATGCTAATGGTGCATCGAATGCTGCCACCACTCAACCGCCAGCCGAGGTGCACTAATGAGTTTACAAGCTGCTAATGGCAGACTCGTGGTATGGCTGACCCTCTTTGTCGGGCTCTTGAGTCAGATTATGCCGCTGCCTTCGATTGTCGATGCCTGGCGTCCCGATTGGCTATTGATGGTCTTAATTTATTGGTCAATTGCGCTGCCCCACAGATATAACATTCTCACGGCCTGGCTGATGGGATTAGCCCTCGATATTCTACTCGGCGCCACCTTAGGCGTGCGCTCGCTCGCCATGTCGCTGGTGATTTATATTGCGATTTTGCATTGCCAGCGTTTACGTAACTTCCCTAAGTGGCAACAGTCGCTGGTGGTGATGGTGCTGATCGTCATCTATCACCTGATCATCTACTGGGTCGAGTTTGTGATGGATGGTGCTAAGTTCCATACGGATCTGTTCTTACCCGCACTATCGGGGCTGGCATTTTGGCCATGGATTTTTTGGATTTTGCGTCGAATTCGACGTCATTATAAGGTTCGTTAGCCGTGAATTTAGTTTTAGCCTCAACCTCGCCGCGCCGTAAAGAGTTATTGACCCACATAGGTTTAGGCCGCGCCGAGTTTAGCTTTACCCAAGTGGCACCGGATATCGACGAAACCCCGAGGACAGGTGAGTTACCACGCGACTATGTTCAGCGCCTCGCGGCCGAAAAAGCCCAGGCAGGGCTTGCATTATGCTCAGGCATGTCACAGCCAGCTGTATTAGGTTCTGATACTATCGTCGTGCTTGAAAACGAAATATTAGGTAAGCCTGTAGATGAGGCCGATGCCAAGCGGGTACTGCGCGCACTTTCGGGTAAGGCGCACACTGTGATGACAGCTGTCGCCTTAGCTATGACTGACCAAACCTCTGTACGTTTAGTCGAAACATTAGTGCGTTTTTGCGTGCTGACGGACGCCGACATCGATGCCTACGTTGCCTCACAGGAGCCAATGGATAAGGCGGGCAGCTATGGGATCCAAGGTTTGGGCGGTTGTTTTGTCGAATCCATTGAGGGGAGTTACTCCTGCGTCGTGGGCCTGCCCTTAGTGGAAACCCGCGAGCTGTTATCCGAGGCGGGCATAGGCTAATCCATGGATTAAGCGACTCGTTAACGGGCGCAATATGAGGCCTTAGTTGAGTATCCGCTAGACAAACTTCTGTGATATAGGTTTTCAGGCTTAACACATACTGAGATTAATTTAATTTCCCTAATGGGGTGAGTCGTGAATACCGGTCGCTTAAATCCGAATAAAGTTCAGCGCAAGATGGGTTCAGAATTACTGATTAACGTAACCCCATCTGAGGCACGTGTAGCTCTGGTTGAGCATGGCGTGCTGCAAGAAGTCCATATCGAGAGGCGCATGAAGCGCGGTCTAGTGGGCAATATTTACAAGGGCAAAATCAGCCGTGTGTTGCCCGGCATGCAAGCCGCCTTTGTGGATATTGGCTTAGATAAAGCCGCATTTTTACATGCCTCCGACATAGTGCCGCACACCGAATGCGTGGCCGATGTGGAAAAAGGCCATTTTGTAGTCCGTGATATCGCCGAGTTGGTTCGCCAAGGGCAAGATATTATGGTGCAGGTGGTAAAAGATCCGCTCGGCACTAAAGGTGCGCGCCTGACCACAGATATCACCCTGCCTTCCCGTTATCTGGTATTTATGCCCGGCTCAAGCCATGTTGGGGTGTCCCAGCGGATTGAGCAGGAAGAAGAGCGCAGTCGTCTTAAGAAAATCACTCTGCCTTTCGTCGATGAAGACGGCGGCTTTATTATCCGCACCGCCGCCGAAGGCGTAGGTGAAGATGAACTTGCTCAGGATGCGGCCTTCCTGCGTCGGGTATGGTCTAAGGTCTCCGAGCGTCGTCAGCGCCGTGGCGTGGCACTCTTGTATCAAGACCTCGCCTTGCCGGTGCGGATTGTGCGCGACTTTGTCGGAACCGAGCTCGATAGAATTCAAGTCGATTCGCGCCGCACTTTTGCCGAGCTGCAAGCCTTCGCCCAAGAGTTTATGCCGGAAATCGCCGACAAGATTGAGCACTACTCAGGGCCGGCACCAATTTTCGATCTCTACGATGTGGAGAATGAAATCCAGCGCGCCCTGGGTCGCAAGGTCGAACTCAAATCGGGTGGCTATCTGATTATCGATCAGACCGAGGCCATGACCACGGTCGATATCAACACTGGTGCCTTTGTCGGCCACCGTAATCTTGAAGAAACCATCTTCAACACTAACCTCGAAGCGACCCAAGCGATTGCGCGGCAACTGCGGCTACGTAATCTCGGCGGCATCATCATTATCGACTTTATCGATATGCTGAGTGACGAGCATAAAACGCGGGTACTCAATAGCTTAAATAGCGCGCTCGCTAAAGACAGAGTCAAGACGAATGTCAGTGGCTTCTCGGGTCTGGGGTTAGTCGAAATGACCCGTAAGCGCACCCGAGAAAGCTTGGAGCATGTGCTGTGCGGTGAATGCCCTGCCTGTCAGAGCACGGGTAGCATGAAGACGGTTGAAACGGTTTCCTACGAAATCTTCCGCGAAATCATCCGCTTGAATCGAGCCTATGACGCCGATGAGTTTTTGCTTTACTGCTCGCCCGCTGTGTATAACAGCTTAAGTGGCGATGAAAGTCATCTGGTCGCTGAGCTTGAGGTCTACATAGGTAAACGCATTCGCCTGCAAAATGAGCCCATGTATTCCCAGCATAAATACGACGTGGTGATGATGTAGTGGCAACGCTTTTTACTGCGAAAAAACTAAGCCGTTTTTGCTGGCAATTACTGGCGCTGATCTTAGTCTTGTTTGCCCTGACGGTAAGCTTGATCCGCGGCTTATTGCCCCAAGTCGACGGTGTGCGTCAGCAGTTAGTTGAGTATGTAAAAAGCGAATATCAAATTGATGTGCAAGTCGGTGAGTTATCCGCCCAGTGGCAAGCCTTTGGCCCGGCCGTGACGGTTGATAATCTGGTGATCCCGCCGCAGGAAAAACTCCCCGTCACTGTGCTGGTCAAGAACGTTCAAATTAAATTGGATTTTTGGCAATCGCTACTGACGACCAGCCCACGCATCGAAGATGTGAATTTCGATGGTGTTCATATTGCCCTCGATATCGACAAATTATCGGGTAATAAGGCGCAGGGCGCGGCCAATCAAACTTCGCAAACCGATTGGTTATATAAATTACTCCTAAAGCAGCTTGAACGTTTCTCGCTGACGGATGCCTCGGTGCAGCTGTTGAGCTTGCAGCATGAATATCGACCCATCCACATTCGCCACCTTAATTGGCGTAATAGTGGTGAGCGCCACCGCGGCGCGGGGGAAATTTACCTCGATAATAATGCCATGGTAAATGAGTCGCTGGGTTTGCAACTCGATCTTCAGGGGGACGCAACTGCGCCTGATACGTTGAAGGGGCAAATCTATCTTGCGGCCCAGTCCTTAGATTTGGGCGAATGGGCATCGCGTCAACCTAATCCCTATGATCCAAGCAAGAAGTTACCCTTAGAAGGGGTGGTCAATCTCAAGGCGTGGTTTGATTTTGCCCATCGTAGCATCAGCGCGGGCTTAGTGCAGTTTGAACCTAGTTGGCTGCAATGGTCGATGGAAGGTGAGCCGCAAAAGTTTGAAATCCAGTCCGGCAGCATTAGCTGGCTACCTAAGGAAACAGGCTGGGAGATCCGCAGTGCGGATTTGGATTTTGTGACCAATGGCGAGCATTGGCCTGACCTTAAGCTTGCGGCCAAGCAGCAAGACGATGCTTTTTATGCCTATGTGAGTCGCTTGGATTTACCGACCCTATTCCCACTCTTGCCATTATTTCCGGGCGTCGATTTAGCCGTCCTTAAGCAATGGTTTCAGCTGGCACCCGAAGGCAGTATTGGGCCGATTCGCCTCTATCAAAGCGCCAAGCAACCCTTGCTGGCCAGTACGTATATCAAGCAATTGCGTTGGCAGAAAGCCGAAGGCATACCTAACACCAATCCTCTAGATTTAGCATTGCAATGGCAGAATGACAGCTTAGTGTTTTCGCTGCCTGAACAGACCTATACCCTCGATTTTGGCGATCAATTTTCAGCCCCTCTAGTGCTGCATGGCGCGGCGTTAACGGGCGCCTTCGATACCCAAAGGGCCACCTTATCCGTGCCTGAGGTTCAGCTCGAAAACGAGGATATTGGTGTTTCCGCCGCCCTAAAACTGGATTTTAGCGCCGAAGCCAGCATGTCACTCGCCGCTAATGTGGCCGTTAAAAATGCCGCCAATGCGGACAGATACTTCCCCGTCAAAGCCATGGGCGAGGCGTTGGTGGAGTATTTGGATGGCGCTATCAAGGCAGGCCAGAGCCAAAATGCGCAGGTATTATGGCAGGGCGCCTTAGCGCATTTTCCCTTTGAGGATAATAGCGGGGTCTTCCAAGCGGCCTTTACCTTAGATAACGCCGAGTATCAATTTCAACCCGATTGGCCAGCGGTGACTGAGCTTTCTCTCGATGCCTTATTTGAAAATGCCCGTATGGATATCTGGGTTAACCAAGGCAAATTGATGAATGTGGTGGCCGATGGTGCCCATGTGTTTATCCCCGAATTAGGCGAGCATTCGCTGTTAAAAATTCAGGCCGATCTTGCGACCAATGGTAGCGCCGCCACCCAAGTGTTGCAGGCATCACCGCTCGCCGATACTGTGGGCAAGACCTTAAGCGTTGTGCAAGTGCAGGGCGCGGTGACGGGGAATTTAGATATCAGCATTCCCTTGTACGAGGGTGAGGCCGAGGATATCCGTGGGCAAATTGCCTTTGAAAATACGCCCGTATTTATTGCCCAGCCCGGGTTACAGCTCAAGGCTGTGACGGGCACAGTGCAGTTTGCGAATGAGATTGTTGAAGGCAAAGGCATTAAATCCCGCTTATTTGAGCAGCCCTTCGAGTTCAGTTTTGCCACTAAACCCGAAGGCAAAGACTTTGCGCTCAATGTAGATATGAAGAGCCGTTGGGATCTCAGCCGATTACCACAAGAGCTGCAAAATCCCTTGAGTGAATTTTACCAAGGTAAAGTCGCTTGGGGTGGCAACTTGAATATGGTGTTCGACGATCAAGGCTATCAAATTCAGGCCAATGTCGGCTCCGATCTCGTCGGCGCGACTCTGACATTGCCAGGTGCCTTTGCCAAACCCGAAGATGAGCCTAGACCCTTAATGGCGGTGTTTTCTGGCGATCAGCAAACGGCGACGCTAAGCGTAAAACTGGATAAACAGGCCGAATTTATCGGTGGCTTCGAGGCCGAAAAGGGCACTCAATTCAGCTATTTTGACTTGTTATTGGGCCGACTCTTCGATGCGGCCGAGGTGCCCAATACCGAGCTTGGGCATATCAAGATTGATGTGACCAGCGGCAAGCTTGCCAATTGGCTGCCGGTAATTAATGCCTTTGTCGGCACAGACAACAAGCCTCCCCGCGCAGGCATTTTAGTCGAAGAGGCGAGCCACTCCGCCTTGTTTCCTTCGGTGGTTGGGATAGACGCCAATATCGGCAAGTTTGATTTATTAGGACAAGGGCTGACCGAGCTCAGATTAAATGCTAAGCCGAACGAACATGGTTGGCGCTTCGATGCTAAGGCCAGCGAGTTTGAAGGCTGGGTCGATTTTTATCCCAACTGGATGACCCAAGGATTAAAAGTCACCGCTAGTAAGTTTTATTTCTCCCCCGAAGTAAAACCCGAGGGGGAAGGCGATTTCGCCGCGGACGAGGTGCTGACCAATTTACCGCCGGTTGCCGTGAATGTGGAAGATTTTCGTTTCTTCGATAAACCCTTTGGCAAGCTGGTGCTGCAGGCGAGCCCACAAGCTTCGGGCTATCGAATTCAAACCCTGTCATTGACGACGCCTGAAGTGTCTTTACAGGGTAACGGCATTTGGCAGCAGCAGAATGGTCAAAACCAGACAGAATTAACGGTGAGTTTAAACGCCAGCCAGTTTAATTATTTGAGTCAGCAATTGGGCATAGACCCGGGTGTGAATGAGGCGCCTTTGAAGGTGAATGCCGAGCTAGCTTGGCAGGGGGCGCCCTATGCGTTTTCCCTCGATACCTTAAACGGCAAGGTGAAGTTTGAGCTGGGTAAGGGGCACTTATCCCAAGTGAGCGATAAGGGCGCGCGGATTTTCTCCCTGTTCAGCCTCGACTCCTTGGTGCGTAAGTTATCCTTAGATTTCAGTGATGTGTTCGGCCAGGGCATGTACTTCAATTCCTTTAGCGGTAATCTTCAAATTGATAATGGTGTGGTTAAAACCACGGATACCGAAATGGATGCAATTGCGGGCAATATGAAGGTGCGCGGCTATACGGATCTGACCAGCGAAAGCTTAAACTACGATATCCGATTTGTGCCGCAATTGGCGTCGAGTGTGCCGACCGTGGTGCTGCTCAGTACCAGTGCGTGGACGTTGGGGCTTGGTGCATTTGCACTGACCAAAGTGCTCGAACCTGTGATTGAGGTGATTTCGGAAATCCGCTTCCGAGTGACAGGTACTATGTCCGACCCTGTGGTGGAAGAACTCGAACGTAAGAGCAAAGAGATTGAGATCCCCGAGTCGATTCTGCCTATGGTGGGAGGCGAATTGCCAGTGCCTACCGAGGGCGCTGAGCCTAAGGCTGATGCGGTGCCCATCAAGAATAGCGCTCCAACTAAAACAGAGGCTACACCGCCCGTCGAGCCTGAAAAAAACAATGAGCAGCCTGCGCCAGATGCTGATAAACCTAAAGTGGAACCAGTAAAAGCGGTTGAGGAAGAAGCATCGCCGCAAGCGCCGATTCTCCCCAAGGTCGAACCTGCAGAGCCGCCCAAAGCCGAACCCGAACAGCCTAAGCCTTTGAGCACTAAGGTAGTATTTTCGATAAACACAATTCAAGGAGATAGTCATGCGCATCAGCCTGTTGCAATGTCAGAGCAGTCGCGACGTCAGCGCGAATCTGTTGTTTATCGAATCGCAGCTTGAGGAATTAACCCGTCAGCGTCTGCAATGGGATAAAGATGCCCCTCATTTAGTGGTGCTGCCAGAATGCAGCCTGCTGTTTGGTGGCCATGAGAGTCAGCAACTCGCCTATGCCGGCGACAGTCATCTTAGCCCGTTAAAATCGGCCTTAAGTGCCTTAGCCGCCCGTTACTACGTGTATATGGTGGCGGGAACCATCCCTGCGCTGGCGGAGGATGGGCGCGTCTACAGCCGTTGTTATCTGTTTGATGATAAAGGTGATACCTTAGGGCAATACGATAAACTGCATCTGTTTGACGTGGATGTGGCCGACGGCACTAAGCAATACCGCGAGAGTGAAACCTTCTGCCCCGGCAATCATATCAGCGTCATCGACACCCCGTTTGGCAAAATTGGCTTGACCATCTGTTATGATTTACGCTTTCCGGATTTATTCAGGGCGCTGCGCCTCGCGGGAGCCGAGATTATTACCGTGCCTTCGGCCTTTACTAAGGTCACGGGAGAAGCCCATTGGCAGGTGTTATTACAGGCCAGAGCCATTGAAACCCAATGCTTTATTTTAGCCGCCGCCCAATGGGGCGCCCATAACGAAGGCAGTCGCGAGACCTGGGGGCAGAGCACGGTAATAGGTCCTTGGGGCGAGGTGATTGCCGAGCAGAAAACCGGTACAGGTTGGGTGCATGCCGATATCGATGTGGCCGAGGTGCACAGCATCCGCAGTAAAATGCCCGTGGCGCAACATAATCGCTTTACTGCACCGAACCTTAAACCTTGAACAGATTAAGCCTTCAACAGATTAAGCCTTCAACAGATTTAGATGAAATAGACTCACAGCGAATTTAAGTTATTTTAAAAATGAGTGAGTTGCCAATTTTAGCCAAGCTTTCAGAGAGAACCGCGATGCCTTTTTTAGCACAAGTAGAGCAAAGTTTATTAAAGGGTGGCTTAGCCCTCGATGGGTTACAGAGTTATTTAAACACCATACATCAACATAAAGTCGATTTTTCCGATCTCTATTTCCAAGGTAGTCGCCACGAATCTTGGGTGCTCGAAGATGGCATTATTAAAGATGGTAGCTTCCATATCGAACGCGGCGTCGGTGTGCGTGCCATCAGCGGCGAGAAAACCGGTTTTGCCTATGCCGATGATATTACGCCAGCGGCTTTAAGCGCTGCGGCCGAGGCGGCGCGTGGTATTGCTGGGGCGGGTGAGCAGGCCAAGGTGCAGGCTTTCAAACGTCGACAAGCCTTGGCGCTGTACGATAGTCTCGACCCTATCGCCGCCATGGAAGAAGTGAAAAAAATCAATCTACTGAAAGAGGCCGATGCCTATATTCGTAGCCTCGACAGCCGCATTATCCAAGTGGTCATTAGCCTAGCGGGTGTGCACGAAGAAATTCTGGTTGCCGCCAGTGACGGTACTTTGGCCGCCGATATTCGCCCGCTAGTACGCTTTAATTGCAGCGTTATTTTAGAAGAAAATGGCAAGCGTGAACGTGGCAGCGCCGGTGGCGGTGGTCGTCACGATTACAGCGTGTTTATGGTGACGGATGAAACCGGTTTACCTATGTGCTTTGCCTTCGCCCGTGAAGCGGTTCGTCAGGCGCAAGTCAACCTCAATGCCATCGATGCGCCAGCCGGAGAGATGCCTGTGGTGCTCGGTAATGGTTGGCCGGGCGTGTTATTGCACGAGGCCGTGGGTCATGGCCTAGAAGGTGACTTTAACCGCAAGGGCAGCAGCGCCTTTAGTGGCATGGTCGGCGAACAAGTAGCTTCGAAACTGGTGACTGTGGTGGACGATGGCACGCTTGCGAATCGCCGTGGTTCACTGAGCATCGACGATGAAGGCGTACAAACCCAGAGAACCGTGTTAATCGAAGACGGTATTCTTAAAGGCTACATACAAGATAAATTAAATGCTCGCCTGATGGGCGTGGCGCCGACGGGGAATGGCCGCCGTGAATCCTATGCGCATCTGCCTATGCCTCGCATGACCAACACTTATATGACGGCGGGCGAGTCTGATCCGAGCGAGATCATCAAGTCGGTGAAGAAGGGCATTTATGCGCCTAACTTTGGCGGCGGTCAGGTGGATATCACCTCGGGCAAGTTCGTGTTCTCCGCTTCTGAAGCCTATCTGATTGAAAATGGTGAAGTGACTCAAGCGATTAAGGGCGCTACCCTGATTGGTAATGGCCCAGAGGCCATGAGTCAGATCTCCATGGTGGGTAACGACATGGCCCTAGATAAGGGCGTTGGTGTGTGTGGTAAGGATGGTCAAAGCGTACCTGTGGGTGTCGGTCAACCGACCCTCAAACTTGACCGTTTAACCGTTGGAGGTACGGCATAACCCGCTTGTTTACTGTCTAGGCAGCACTTAAGGCGGTGGGTTCTAGCCGCCTTCCATGATGGATGTTATCATTCGCAAAGGAAATTAGAGTAACTACTCTAGAGGTGTTAATGAAACTATCACGTTTGGCATGGCTGTGTTTATTGCCTTTGCCCTCGCTATTGCCGTTAGCGGCCAATGCCCAGCCTAGTAGCTTTACTGAGGCTTGGCAGCAAGTGCTTAAGGTGAGCGATAAACTCCAGGCCCAATCCCAAGAGGTGAATCGCGCCAAGGGCGAGCAAGAGGCTGGCGAGAGTTTAAATCTGCCGTCCCTCAGCCTGAATGGCAGTTATACCCACCTCGAAAAACCAATTGAATTAGATTTAAGGGATCTTAATCCCTTAGCTTCGCTTGACCCTGCGACCTTGCCACCCGCACTCGGCGGCGCCTTGGCGAGTATTCCGGGTTCATTATTTGTCACGCCCTTTACCGAGCAAGATATTTTCCGCGCCAGCTTACAGGCGATGTGGCCGATTTATACCGGCGGCCAGATCACCGCGGCGCAAGGTATTCATGCCGCCATGGTGGCCGAGAAGCAACAGGAATTACAGTTAGCGACCCGCGACTTATTCACTCAGTTGGTTGACCGTTATTATGCCGTCGATGTGACTCAATCCCTCGTCAGCACCCAAACCGAGCTGGTGGTCTCCTTAACTAAGCATGTTGACCACGCGCTAGCGCTGGAGCGCGAAGGGCAAATTGCTAAGGTCGAGCGCCTGAATGCTCAAGTGGCCTTAGATAACGCTAAGGTCAATTTAGGCAGCGCCCGTCGTCAACATGAAATGGCCGTGATCGCCCTATCGCGCATGTTGCAGCAGAGCGATGTCAGCACTAACTCACCCCTATTTGTGTTGCCGCAGGCACCTTCATTGGGGGATTTGACCCAAGTGACCCTGAGCCAACATCCCGCACTTAAACTGCTCGAGGCTAAAGAAGCGCAGGCGAATGGCTTGGTTTCCTTAGAGAAAGGCAAATATCACCCGACTGTGTTCCTCTTTGGTAATTACACCTTATACGAAGATGACAGCTTATTTTCTAAGGTGGAGCCGGACTGGATGGTGGGGGTCGGCGTAAAAGTGCCCTTGCTAAGCCGTGATGGTCGCAGTGGTAAAGTGGAAGCGGCTAAGAGTGCCTTGCTGCAAGCCCGTTACACTAAGGCGCAGACCCGACAGGACTTAAGTTTGCTGCTCGACCAAAGTTATCGCCAGTTATTGCAGGCCGAGGAAGAGGTCAAGGCACTGAATACCTCACTCGAACTGGCGAGTGAAAACCTGCGTTTAAGGGAAATCGCCTTTAACCAAGGGCTGTCCACTTCTATCGACAGGGTCGATGCCGAATTAAAACTGAGCGCCGTTAAAACTCAGCAGCTTGGCGCCAGTTATCGCTATGTGCAAGCCTATGCCAGATTAATGGCCATCAGTGGTCAATTAGATGAATTTATCGGTCGCAGTGCCACAGGCGCTCAATCGCAGGAGATTATCAATGCGCGCTAACAGAATCCTTGCCCTAACGGCGTTGGTCGCATTAGGCCTTATCTTAGCCTATGGACTCAAACTGGCTTACAGCCCAGCGCCGAGCCTGTTACAGGGGCAAATCGAAGCCCGTGAATATAACGTATCATCCAAAGTGCCAGGGCGTGTCGAGCAGGTCCTTGTGCGCCGTGGCGATAGCGTCAGCGAAGGCGATTTGTTATTTGCCATTCATAGTCCAGAGCTCGATGCCAAGTTGATGCAGGCTGAAGGCGGCCGAGATGCGGCCAAAGCCCTGCAACAGGAGGCGAATAACGGCGCCCGCACCCAAGAGGTAATGGCGGCTAAAGAGCAATGGCTCAAGGCGCAAGCGGCGGCAACGCTGGCGAAAACCACCTATACCCGAGTGGAAAATCTCTTCAACGAAGGGGTTGCCGCAAGACAAAAACGCGATGAAGCCTTTACTCAGTGGCAAGCGGCCAAGTACACAGAGCAAGCTGCCTTAGCCATGTATCAAATGGCCGAAGAAGGTGCGCGGGTCGAAACCAAAGCCGCTGCAGCGGGTAATGCTCGTATGGCCGAGGGCGCGGTGAAAGAAGTCAGTGCCATTATGGCCGATAGCCAAATGCGTGCGCCTAAGTCTGGGGAAATTAGCGAAGTATTGTTGCAAGCGGGAGAGTTAGCACCGAGCGGCTTCCCAGTGGTCAGCCTTGTCGACATGCAGGACGCTTGGGCGGTATTCCAAGTGCGTGAGGACCAACTCAAACGCTTTAAAAAGGGCGACAAACTGCCATTAACTATTCCTGCGCTGGATAAAACCGTGGAGTTTACCGTTACCCATATTAGTGTGATGGGCGACTTTGCGACTTGGCGTTCAACCGAAAGTGGCCACGATTTCGATATGCGCACCTTCGAGGTAGAGCTGCGCCCAATTGCGCCGATCCCCGATCTGCGTGTCGGTATGTCTGTTTTGCTCAGTGCTGAGTAACGACAGTGGCCAAGTCACCGAGCGAGCAAACGCATGTGAGCGAGCCTAAGCCGTTGAATGGGGCTCAGAATGCGGCGCATCCTGTCTCTTCTGGCTTGCTGGCGCAGTTAGTGGCACTCGTGCGCCGCGAGCTTAGGGCGCTATGGCGCGATCCTTGGCAACTGGCCCTGATCAGTTACATCCCGCTGCTGGGCATCTTATGTCTCTGGTGGTTATTTAGTGCTGGATTACCTCGGCAATTACCCGTGGCGATTGTTGACCAAGACCACAGCCAGCTGAGCCGAATGTTGACCCGTCAACTCAAAGCCAACCCTGTCACCGAGCCGCGAAGTTTTACCGATCTCCCTTCGGCTGTTGCGGCTATGCAGCAGGCGCAGGTCTATGCCGTGGTGGTGTTTCCCCATGATATGAAAAAGGATTTACTCACCGGTCATAAACCAACAATCGATGTGCGTTACAACAGCCAGTTTTTACTGGTGGGTAAGCTGTTGTCGAGTCAAATTCAGTTGAGTCTAGGCGATGGGTTGTTGCAGGTCGCAGGCCTTAAGCAGCTGATGACGGGTACGCCAAAATCCCAAGTGGCGGTGAACTTAAGCCCAGTGAAAAGCCAAACGACCGCACTGTTTAACCGTAACAATAACTACATAGGTTTTTTAGTGCCGCCGGTATTGGTCGCACTGTGGCAGTTGTTATCTATGTTGGTGATGGCCAACAGCTTAAATCGCGAGTTGCACCTTAATGCCGCGCAGTCAGAGGAGGGGATCTCCAATCGATTGACTGAGCATTTTTGGCCTAAGGTGTTAGCTAAAATCCTGTTGTTTACCCCGATATTGATGCTCCAAGGTGGGTTTATCCTCGCTTGGTTATATCTGTATTTGGCTTTGCCTTTTGCGGGTAGTTTAGCGCTGCTGCTGTTTGCTCAGTTGTTCATGCTGCTGGCGGTGTGGAGCCTTGTGTTGTTTATCTTTGTGCTGATGCGTGATAGCGCGCGGGTCATCAGTTTTTGTACTGCGCTGTTTGCGCCAGCCTTTGCCTTTATGGGGATCACTTTCCCCACCCATGAAATGCCGCAATTGGCACAGTGGTGGCGACTCATCATGCCATCGAGCCATTATATTGAGTCCCATGTGAGCGTGGTGAGTTATGGCGCGGCGTGGCCGACGGTGGCGCAGCAATTGAGTAGTTATTGGGGTTTTATCGGTTTATTGCCGCTGATTTATCTCTTGGCTCACAAATTACTGCCGATGACGGTAAAAGCTCAGGCTGAAGCGGCGGAACACCACGTGGCGCCTCTGCCTGCGAAGGGGCAATAACATGAATTTATGGCAGTTAGTGCTGACAGAATTAAAGGCGATTGTGAGCGACAAGGCAATTGCCGTGACCCTATTCGGCGGTGTGCTGTTTTATTCGGTGCTCTACCCTTTGCCTTACTTGCACCAAGTCCCAACAGAACAACAGCTTATCGTGGTGGATTTAGATCATTCCTCCCTGAGCCGTCAACTTATTCGCCATGCGGATGCCAGCGCTAAAATCCAAGTGATAGGCCAAGTGGGCTCCATTACCGAGGCGAAGCGTTTTATCGAAACCGGCAAAGCCCATGGTTTATTGGTGATCCCCGAAGGATTTCGCCGCGACTTGCTGCTGGGCAAGGGCGTGACCTTAAGTTACGGCGGCGATGCCAGTTACTTCTTGATTTATTCGGCGGTGGCCGAGGGACTTGTCAGCGCGGGAATGGATGCGGGTAAGCAAGTGCAATTAATTGGAATGCTCGCGCAGGGGAAAAATCCAAAAGAAGCCGAGCAGAACCTAAACTCGCTGCATTTAAACAGCGTGCCCGCCTTTAACCCTAGCCTAGGTTATACCCCCTACGTGGTGCCTGGACTCTTCTTACTTATCCTGCATCAAACCTTGTTGATTGGAACCGGGATCCTCGGTGCGGGGCAGTGGCGCAGCCGCAGCTATTGGCAGCAGGTGTCGCCGCTGCAATTAGTCTGCGGTCGTATTCTCGCCTTTATGTTGATTTATATGGTGTTTACCAGCTTTTATGTAGGGTATTGCTACCACTGGTATAAGGTGAGTATTCAGGCGAGTCTTGGTTTAGTAGCGCTATGGTTGCTGCCATTTTTATTGGCGACGGCGGCGGCTGGGGTTGCGATGAGCACGCTGTTTAGCCGCCGTGACCTACCGACTCAAGTATTGCTGTTGATTTCTATGCCGATTCTGTTTGTCTCCGGCTTTGTCTGGCCGATTGCCTTAATCCCTGAGCCTTTGGTGCTGGGCTCGCAGATAATCCCTGCGGTGCCCGCTATTATGGGGATGTTGGAGTTGAACCAAATGGGCGCAAGCTGGGCGAGTGTGCTGCCAAAATGGTTACAGCTTTGGGGCTTGTTTGTGCTGTTTTTTGGTCTTGCGGTTTTTGGGATCAAACGTCGTGCGCGGGCATTGGCTGAACCCAGTACATCTTAGGCGGCGCTGTTATTCGTACCGACAGAATACTGATTTTTATGTTTGTATTAAATTTGTTATTGGATATTAGGCAGATATAGATATAATCGTCCGGCAAAAAATTAAACAGGGGCCGTTTAATTTCGAAGCAGTTGCTTCATTTTTTTATCGCATCAAAAGGAAGATGAAATGCGTAAAATTACTTTACTCTCTTTGGCCATGGGTACTTGTTTGTTGGCCGCCTGCGCCGCTAAACCTCCCATAGTTGCACAAGAAAAAACCGTTGAAGTCGATGGTATCAACCTCGTTTTTGGCGGTAGCTACGATACTGAACGCAAAAATATTTCACTGTCGGTGAATGGCGACTCAGTGATGAAAGGCACTTTCCCACCGTACACACCAACCCAAAACCTCAGTGGTAAATACAAGGGTTACACCATCTCTAGCCAATGTTATTTCGGCTCAGTGCTGAGTAGCCAAGGTGGCGCATTTGGTGCGATTGCTGGGGTGATCCAATCGACAAAATCCAGCTCTGGCGATAAATGCGACATGCTGGTTAACGGTAAAATCGTCGAAAGCCTGTACTTCTAAGCATCCCACATATCGCTACATGGCCCCTGTATCTTTTATATGTCCCATGGTCATCATAATGACCATGCCGGGGTAAGTCACTTTGCTAAAAGTCTCCAAGCAATAAGTCCTCATTGCGTGCCACTAGGGTTGAGTTTATTCGCGCTGTTCGCCTCAACACGCGGGGCTTTTTACATATCTTTGCTCCCTTTACCGTACAGACGACACAGATAGGCAACTTAATGCCCTTATTGGGTTGTCTTCGACTCTGTTTTGGGGGAGAATGCGCGCCGCAAAAATAACCGGGGTATTCAGTATCCCGGTTATTTTCTTTTTGTGTGTATAGGTTTTAAACCAATTGAGGCCGGTAAACATCCGGAAATGATATGAGGTTCGTTTGAACCTACTTTACTGAGGACAATTCAATGGGGCTGTTGTTTACCGGATGTTCGGTAGTTGCCGTAAATCAATCTGTTGCGTTTGCAATTCCACCTGCTGCAAAAGGAGGTTGGATATGAGCCAACAAAATCCTGGCTTAAAGCAAAGCCTTAGTCTGTGGCAAGTGGTTGTGATGGGATTAGCCTATCTCACGCCAATGGCCGTGTTTGACACCTTTGGCATTGTCTCCGAGATCACCTCAGGCCATGTGGCCACCTCTTACCTGCTCGCGTTAGCGGGGATCCTGTTTACCGCCTTTAGCTACGGTCACTTAGTGCGTAAATATCCCTATGCGGGCTCGGCCTATACCTATGCGCAAAAAACCTTTAGCCCGAATGTCGGCTTTATGGTGGGCTGGTCATCGCTGCTCGATTATATGTTTATGCCGATGATCAATATGTTGCTGGCAAAGATTTACCTCACGGCCATGTTCCCTAACGTCGAGCCGTGGATTTTTATCTTTGGTTTAGTCGCTGTGATGACGGTATTAAACCTGAGGGGCATAGATTTAGTGGCGAATTTTAATGGCGTTATCGTATTCGCCCAGATAGCCATTATCTTAGTGTTTATCGGTCTAATGGCCCACAGTTTGTCCCTTGGCGAAGGTGAAGGTGTGATTGCCAGTGTGCGTCCATTCTATTCCGAAGAGATAACCCTTGCGCCGCTGTTTACTGGCGCGACTATTCTGTGTTTCTCCTTCTTAGGTTTCGATGGCTTAAGCTCTTTGAGTGAAGAAACCAAGGACGCTAAGCGAGTCATCCCTCGCGCTATCGTGCTAACTGCTTTGATTGGCGGGGTGATTTTTGTCAGCGTGTCCTATTTCTTGCAGCTGTTTTTCCCAGATATTTCTCGCTTCCAGCAGTTAGATGCTGTGCTGCCTGAGATTGCCCTGTATGTGGGCGGTAATTTATTCCAGTCAGTGGTGCTGGTGGCAACCACCATTGCGGTGTTGGCCTCGGGCATGGCCGCCCATGCGGGGGTGGCACGTATTCTCTACGTGATGGGTCGCGACAATATGCTGCCCAATAAAGGCTTTGGCTATATTCACCCCAAATGGCGCACGCCGGCATTTAACGTGATTTTGGTGGGGTTACTGGCGCTTTCGGCGGTGTCCTTCGATCTCGAAATGGCATTGGCGCTGGTCAACTTCGGGGCGCTGGTGGCTTTTACCTTTGTGAACTTGTCGGTAATAGTGCAGTTTTATATCAAAGAGAAACGTAACCAATCCTTGAAAGACCACTTTCAGTACTTCGTCTTACCCTTGTGCGGTGCGGCGACGATTGGCGTGCTGTGGCTTAACCTTGAACCTCAGTCCCTAGAGCTTGGCTTGATTTGGGCAGCAGTTGGGGTCTTGTACTTGGCACTGCGAAGCCTGCGTTTACGCAAGGCGGTAGAGTTACAGAATTAACCAATAGATTGAGCTAGAAAGTAAAAGACCCGCAGTTGCGGGTCTTTTAGTTTTTACAGTGTCGGCACTGTAAAGCTGAGGGAGGTCTTAACTTGCTTGGGCGTAGTGGTCACGACACTGATTTGACTCCCCGCAGAGGCGGTGAAACTGAGTGGTGTGCCTAAGCCATTCTTGCCAGTGAGAGTGTTAGCGACCTCAATGATATCTGGCGTACCGTTACAATCAACGCAGAGCTCGATTTGAGTCTTAGCAGGCATAATTTGTTTAGCATTGTCATGTACAAACACCACAAACTCAGACTCGCTACCTGCGGCAACGGGTTTAATATCATTAACGCTTGCGAGTAACACGCCATCCTGCTGCACACTGATATAAGCTTGCGAACCAGACATGCTTAGCACCAATGCCTTACGAATGTAGATTTTATTCGCTTGACCAGTGCCACAGAGGCTGCCTTCACATTGAGGGCCGTTAAACTTGCCATCGGCGGCAAGGTAAGTCCCACTGTTTTGAGTATTTAAATATTTTTCGCCTGAATTCCAGATACCATCTTCATTATCATCCCTGAAGGCATCTCCTAAATCACTGAAGCCTTTAGGCAGATAGGTTTCGATATCCATCCCGTTGCCAGTACATTTTGTGGCAATGCCCGCACGATTTAAACAAGCCAAATCTGTCACTGGCGCGCCATTGATATCTTTGCTGATATCTGCATCATCAAAGATGTTATTGCCATTGGTATCGAAGAAGGTCTCGTGACCTAAGGCATACGCAAGAATAGTACTACGGTGGTCGGTGAGGCGTGCGTTTTTAGACGTCCAAATAACACTACAAGCACCATCTAGTGTTAAGCATGAAGATGTAATACCACCGCCTTCAGTCGTAAAGTTAACCGTAGTATTGTCGGGCGCTGGGTTACCAAAGCTGTCCGACAGTCTGGCAGTAATAGTCGCGGTTTCACCGTCATAATCGCCCGCTTCGGGGTTAAATATCGTCGTCGAAAGACTAAAGCCAAGTTGCTGTGGCAGGCCGGTATTAACCGTTAATTGCTCAGATTGGCTAGTGATTACTTCCTTGGTATCGGCATCCACTGCGCTGGCGACCACGCGAACTGGGGTCGGCACAGTGCCTGAGAGCACACGTACACTCGCAATGCCTTGCGAGTTTGTCAGGCTCTCAGCGCTGGCGCTGCCATTGGCAAAACTTAAACCGCCGACCACAGTATCTAAACTAAAACTAACCTTTTGCTGTGCTGCTGGCTGGCCATTGGCGCTGGTGACTTTAAAGCTCACCAGTGATGATTCGCTCGACCCAGTTCCGCCCGCGCCTTTAATGCGAATTTGGTTGGGCTCGGCCGCTTCAAAGCTCAGACTGGCTAAGGTTTGACGTTGAAGCGTAAAGGGGAAGTTCGCCGTCAGCGTTTGATTACCCACGACTGTGGTCGCGACGATTTGATCGTTACGTTCGCTATTCCCACTGCAACTGGTGTCTTGGAAGGTCGAGCTGGCATTGCCCGATAGCGTCGTGACAGGCGAGTCTAAGCTCGCATTATTGCTGGCAGTACAGTCAGAGCTGAAACTGATGGATGACGGCGTCTGTACGCGAGTGACAGTGCCATCGCTGGCCTCTAACACTAAGCTTGCAGTCACGCCAAAGCTGCCGCCTGCGCTGATTTTATAGCTGCCATCGGCCTGCGCCGTTAACGTACTGGCCAGTTTTCCTTCTGTAAAACTGCTGCCATTAAAGGAGCCTAATTTTAAGGTGCCGGCTTCGTTAACCGCATCTTTGCTGAGTACTTCATATAAGCTGCTGCTTTGTAGCGATTGCCCTTGATACTCCACTGTTACCGTTAAGGCGTTGGCGCCTAATTCGGTGGCGCTCGGAGTATAACTGACCTGAGCAATACCTTGCTCATCGGTTAGCGTGCTGGTGGGGGTTAAGGTCGCTGACCCCGCACTGAAGCTGACCTTAGCATCGGCAATGCCTTTACTCTCGGCATCGAGGAAAATGGCTTGCAGTTGTACGGCTTCATCAACTTTAAAGCGAGTCACTACATTCGCGCCGCTTTGAATACTGGCGCTGAGTTTTGGGGCGATGGATGCGCCAGTGCCGTCGATAGTGCCTGTAAATTCAAAGTTGCGAGTCGCCGATAGCGCTGTGCTGGAATCACTTGGGGTGGTGGTTGCCGTAATCGTTCCTGCATTGATAAGCAAATCTGGATTACTCACAATAACAACGGCTTCACCATTGCTATCCGTGAGTTTGCTTTCCGGTGTTAGCGCCCCAAGGTCGGTCGTAAAGTTAACTCTCTGGTTACTGACTTTTGCAGAACCTTTGTTTAACTTGGCGACAGCACAAAAACCTGCGTCTTTAGGGAAACTTTGAAGTGAGGTAAAACTGCCGCATTGACTACCCGATAAGGTTTTAAAGTCGATAGACAGTTTGTAAATACCGTCGCTGGCATCTGTGCCACCGTTGTCTTCGTCAGAGGGGCCGTTACAGCCCCAAAGTCCAAATAAACCAATAGAAAGCAAAGTAAGATTGCAAAACGTGTTGCTAAATCGCATAAGCAAACATCCTTGTTGGTGCTGAGTTAATTAGTCTTGGATTTCGCTGCGTAGGTATTTAAACAGCTCTTTTGATGATTTGGACTCAGGGCCTTTTGCCAACTCTTTTGTGGCTTGGCGCACTAAGGTACGCAGCTTCTGTCTGTCCAACTGTGGGTAATGTTCCACTAAGGTTTGAATTTCGCTGTCGCCTTGGCTCAGTAAACGCTCGCGCATTTTCTCGAATATTTGCAGCTTAGCTGTCTCGTTGCTGTTTTTGTTCAGCACGACAGCGAGCGCCGCTTTAATCGGCTCAATATCGACGTGACGCATCAACTTACCGATATATTGCATATGGCGGCGATAGGCTTCGGTCTTCGGCTTAATCTTATGGGCTTGCTGGATGCTGTCGTACAAGTGCTCGTCCAGCTCGATTTTATCTAGCTGGGTCTTGCTGAGCGACACCAATTCCATACCGACTTTTTGAGCAGCTTCGCAGTCACGCTTGTCCTCGGTTTTGCTGACATACTCTTCGTCACTGTCATAGGGTTGTTTAAAATGCTCTGAATCACCAACAATCTTCATATAGATAAAACCTCAGTTAAATAACGGCCTAATAATAACATCTCCCGCCAAAAATCGCCTAACGAAAGCGCGTGCGCCATGGCTGAGATTGACGAAATAAGCGCGCAATAAATAATGAGAATGGCATGGGTGTTTGTTATGCTAACGCCATTGCCGACAACGAAAGAGTAGCTTTGTGTCTTTGAACAGAATCGATAGTGAATTGACCGCGCTGAAAGATGCGGTTGCCGTGGCCCTCGAATATGCCAATAAATTAGGGACAAATGCCGCCGAAGTGGCGATCAGTAAACAACAGGGATTATCGGTTTCAACCCGCTTAAAAGAAGTGGAAACGGTTGAATTTAATAAAGATGGCGCCCTAGGAATTACGGTTTATCGCGATGGTTGCAAGGGCAGTTCATCGACTTCCGATCTCAGCCCCGAAGCCATTGCCCTGGCGGTGAAAGCGGCGGACGATATCGCCCGTTACACCTCTGCCGACCCCTTTAGCGGTTTAGCCGACAAAGCCTTAATGGCGACAGAGATCCGCGATCTTAAGCTCTATTATCCTGAAGAGATTTCTCCCGACGAATTAGCCCAATTGGCGATTCGAGCCGAAACTGCGGCGCTCGATGCCGATCCGCGCATCAATAACTCTGACGGCGCCAGCGCAAACGCCCACACTTCGGTCAAGGTTTACGGCAATAGCCACGGCTTTTTAAATGGTTATTGCAGCTCGCGCTACAGCTTAAGTTGCAGCGTGATCGGTGAAGACTCAGATGGCAGCATGCAGCGGGATTACGATTACACTATCGCCCGTAAATTCAGTGAGATGCTATCTCCTGAATCCGTTGGCTTGAAAACCGCACAAAAGACAGTGAGCCGTTTAGGCGCACGTAAAATTGCGACTTCGCGTTTACCTATTCTGCTTTCGCCTGAAATCGCCACAGGGCTTATCGGCCATTTAGTCGGCGCGATCAGCGGTGGTAGCTTATACCGTAAATCCAGCTTCCTGTTGGATGCGATTCACACCCAAATCTTCCCCGATTGGTTCAACATTGAAGAACAGCCGCATCTGCTGGGCGCGCTTGCCAGTGCCAACTACGATAGCGAAGGTGTAGCGACGCAAGATAGACGCATCATCGACCGGGGTATGTTAGAAAGCTATCTGCTGACTAGCTATTCGGCGCGCAAACTAGGCTTAACCAACACAGGCCATGCGGGCGGCATCTACAACTGGACGCTGGCGCACACCGGCCAAAGTTTCGATGAGCTAGTCAAAGGCATGGGCACTGGCCTGATTGTCACTGAAGTGATGGGCCAAGGCGTGAATATGGTGACGGGGGATTATTCCCGCGGCGCCGCTGGTTTTTACGTCGAAAATGGCGAAGTGCAGTTCCCCGTCGAAGAGATCACTATCGCGGGCAACTTGAAGGATATGTTCCGTGGGATTCAGGCGGTCAGTAAAGACTTCGATTTACGTTCGTCTATCCGCACCGGCGGGATCTTATTATCCGAGATGAAGGTCGCGGGTAACTGATTGAGTTGACCCAATTGAGTCATTCAGTCTAACGGTTCAGCGTTAACGGAATGAGCTTTAAACAAAAGGGCAAATGCGTTCGCATTTGCCCTTTTTGATTTAACTGACCCGCCCTAAATTGCATCACCACTTGTTAGCGGCGGTAGTCATTAGAATTTGTAGCTGGCACCTAATTCAAATGAGCGACCCGAGCCTGCGACTTGGCTAAAGCCACCACTGCTATCGGCCTTAAATTCGGCAAGGTTGACACCACCCAGTGGTAGTTCGTAGTAAGTATCAAACAGGTTGTTGATCGCAAAGGTTAAACTCAGCTCTTGCCACTTGATGCTGCTGCTTAAATTTAACAGCGAATAACTGTCGGTCTCATTTTCTAAACGGCGCTCATCGACCTTATCCTTAGTCGCTACCCATTGCCATGACAGGCGGTTTTCCCAATCACCCAGTTGATGGCTAAGGGCTAACTCGGTTTGTAGCGGTTTGATTTGATAAAGCGGCTCGTTACCCTCATCGCGCTCGCCACGGGTGATATTCAGCTTGCCCTGCATCTGCCATTTACCGCTGTCGGTATCGGCTAATAGGTAGTTCGCACTCAACTTAGCGCCATATAGATGGGCATCTTCGTTGGTGAATTTAAGGATATTGCGTTTACCGTTGGCAAGGCCGCTACGGTTAAAGCTACCAATCACCTCGGCATCAATATAATCGGCGACTGCGCTATACCAAGCCGTGGTTGAGAATTGCCATTCATCGCCCGCAAACTTGTAGGCCGCGCTCAGGGTGTGCGCGGTTTCAGGCTTAAGATCGGGATTGCCCACATAACCGTTACCGTCGCCATACCAGCCGATCATTGTCGTTGCCATCACGCCACGGCCCCAGCTGTAACGCTCATACAGGTTTGGCGCGCGGTTTTTACGGGCTAAGCCAAATTCCAATTGTTGCTTGGCCGACAATTGATAGCGTGCCAGCAATGTCGCATCGATAAGGTTGTCGTCACGGCTTCTATCCATAGCATTAAAGGCTTTTGCCGCTTCGGCATCCATATTCGGCATGCCCATCATGGGCATATTGCTGTAGGCCTGCACTTCGCCCGTATCTGTGGTGACATATTCATAACGCACCCCAGCAGACAACCACCAGAGTGGCGTGAGGTTTTGCTGCCATTCGCCATAAACTGCGGCGCGGCGGCGTTCACCGTCGTTGATGTTGATATAGTCATTGGGTGCCATCATAGTGCCGGGCACGGCTGGCCAAGTATCATCGAGTTGATAGTTATAATATTCCTGCCCAACGAGTAGTGTGCTGTTATCGCCCATAGGTAAGCGCCAATGCAGTTGATAGCTGTAATCGCTACCCTCTGTATTCATTGGCATCTTGCCGGTTTTTTCTGGGGTGAAGAAGCCCATTTCATGCTTCACACTGTGCCAGTTTAACTGGGCGCTAAATTCGCCGTCGTTGTCTAAATCCCGCAGATAACGGACTAGGGCGCCATAACTCTTGTTATCCGTCATATCCATGTATTGGTTCGGGAAACCTTGGAACGGGATCGTCTGGTGCGTTAGCTTAATCGCCAGTTGTTGTGTGTCATCGCGCCATGCCGCTGTTAACGCATGGTTTTGGGCGCGATAGAGGGTATCGAGCACTTTATCGCCGTGACCATCGTGGTAGCTATTGGCATCTTCATAGGCGCCTTGATAGCTGAAACTTAAGTCCTTACTGGCGATTCCAGCCTTAGCACCGAGTAAGAAGGCATCGCTGGTGCTGCGGTATCCCGATGAAATCTCGCCGCTTTCGAAGCTGAGGTTGTCGCTGTCGTTAAACTTTGGATTAAGGCTATTAACCTTAATCACGCCGGCGATATTGTCGCCGCCCGCACTGACAGGGGACACGCCCGCGACCACTTCTACCGAGCTGATTTGATTAGCGGAAACGTAGGAAAGTGGTGGGTTCATTTGGTTGGCACAGGAGGCGGTGATATCCGCGCCATCGACTAATACTTTAATGCGATCGCCCATCATGCCATTAAGCACGGGCAAGGCGGAAACGCCGCCCGCTTCGGAGAAATCGACGCCTTGGTCTTTTAGCAAGGCATCGGCCGCGCCTAAGGCATTACGGCCAATACTCTGCTCGCCATGGACTTGAATACGTTCAATTTGCGTCTGATTTGTCTCGTTGGCCATGGCGTGTGAGGTAACCGAAGCGCCTAATGCTAAGGTCAGCGCGCTGGCGATTGCGGAGCATTTAAAGCCGTGGGGGATAGTTGAAGCGTTTGCAGCCATCGTTTTGTCTTCCATTCACTCGGATAAATTGCGCTGCATTATAAAGATCATCACAGTGTGACAGGTGCGGCATATTGTCGCAGAGCTTATAAAGACAAAGCTGAAATAGCTGCCTGAAGTGCTCGCTAGCACCGAGATGAAGATAAGCTAGCGCCAAGTGTGGATAACAGCAGCGCGATTTAACACGCCCTTGGATTAACCGAAGTGATTGAAGTAGATACGCTGGGTTTCTCCTTCGGCGTCCATGGCGGCGAGTGCCTTGGCAAACTCATAGGCCTTTGAATCTTCGGCCAGTCTGTTGGGGCTGTTATCTGCGCTGACGGGGAGGTCTGCTCGGTAATTGGGGTTATGTTGCCCGCGAAAATGGCGGCTTTTTTTCGAAAAGCCCAGATACATGGCCTGAGGCTGCTGGCAGCAATTCGGGTGCAGCTTAAATTGGCCCATGTCCCGCTGTTTAAGGTAGTAGCTGATGGTGGCCTGATCGTAGATAAAAAAATCCCCTTGGCTGGCAAGCAGGTAATCTAAGGCCTTAGGCACATCGAGTTCGGGCGGTTTACGTACCGACATGGTCTCGGGTAGGCCGTTAAAGTCGTAGCTGCCGGGGGCGATTAACAGTGTCATCCCACTCTGGGACAACTGCTCTAACGAACGTATATCGGCGGCTCCCGCACGGCTTATGCCGATGGCGCGCTCCGACAGGCCATTAGGAATAAAAAAGGCAAATTGAGCGCGCTCTTCACTAAAACTCAGGCCTGGGTAAAAGTCGATATTACCGAGTTTGAGATCCCGCAAAATCCGCATCTTAGGCGCGCGTGTGATCCGTAATTTGCAACCAATTCGCTCGGCGGCGGCTTGATAGATATCGTGGTAAAACCCTTGGTTATTAGGTTCGTGTTGGATAAAAGGAAGGCGCTCACTGGTGCGATACCCCATGGTAATGATGCACTCAGAGCTTGAAAACGCCTGCGCTAAGCTGGGGAAGAGGCTGACTAATAGGAAAACGAGGCTAAGTAAGGGCCGATAAATAACTGCAAATTGCAAAATGATCTCCTTATCCCGTGATTACAAAGGGTAATCTCATCGCAAAGTCGCGATCAAAAGTAACGAACAAGATTGAGGCTTGTTAGTCTAATGTATTATTTTTATTGAATTAATCTATCATACTTTTTGATAATAAAAAGCGTGATTCTTTGCGCTGCTGCACAAACTCTGTACATCCTGTCATATTGCGCTATAGTGTCGCCGCAGACTGAGTGAGGTGTATTTGGTCTGTAAATATTAACTGAGGAGTTCCTATGGCAAAGCTTAAAGAGACTAGCGTGCTCGAACATGAAAATGGTCGCGGCACTATTACCGACAACGCACTCAAGGCAGTGGTGACTAGCTCACTGTTTAGAATGCGAACCGAAAAGCCGAAAAAGGGCAAAGGGTCTTACAACCGTAAAGCAGCAAACCGAAAGGGGTATCAGCACAGGGGCGATACCCCTTTCGACTTTATGGGAGTTTGCCTTGCTGGAGCCTAGTGTAGATCCCTTAACTTTGCTCGCGCTGATTTGTTTATCCCTTATCTCTGCTCAATTTCTCTTTGATGCTTACCCTGTAAACCTCGTAAAGCGCCATTCTTGAGCTTATCCCTCGACTTATTAGCTGTGCCATTTGCTGCCGATATCTTTCAATGCCTATCACTAGGTCGGTAACGATTGCCCATAAAAAAGCGAGCCCCTTGACTATTAGTATTAATATCAGGGGCTCGCTATTGATGCTTTTAATCCGGCTAATCGAATGCCGAGGACAAGCGCTTAGAGCGAATGCCTAAGCCTAGTGTTTAAGTCGAGTGCTTAAGCCTCGATATCATCTTCTGCGTCTGCGTCGACTAACTCGGCCCACAGATCGTGCTCGTCCGAGTGAGTGATCACAGCACGAACTAACATGCCGGGTTCGAGTTCGGTTTCACCGTTGATAAAGACCATGCCGTCGATTTCTGGAGCATCGGCGAAGCTGCGGCCAATCGCACCTTCTTCGTCAACGTCATCGATCAGAATATCCATAGTGCGGCCAACGAAACGGGCTAAACGCTCGGCGCTGATCTCGGCTTGGACTTCCATAAATCTGTGGTATCTGTCTTCTTTCACGTCTTCGCTGATAAGTTCAGCGATGGTGTTGGCTACAGCGCCTTCCACTTCTGAGTACTTGAAGCAGCCAACGCGGTCGAGGCGCGCTTCACGCAGGAAGTCGAGTAGCATTTCGAAATCTTCTTCGGTTTCGCCAGGGAAGCCCACGATGAAGGTTGAGCGGATCACCAAGTCTGGGCAGATTTCGCGCCAGCGTTGGATGGCTTCTAACTGACGGTCAACACGGCCTGGACGCTTCATCATCTTCAGGATGCGTGGGCTGGCGTGCTGCATTGGAATATCTAGGTATGGCAGGATTAAACCTTCGGCCATCAAGGGGATGAGATCGTCTACCCATGGGTATGGGTAGATGTAGTGTAAACGTACCCAAGCGCCCATCTTGCCCAGTTGGCGAGCAAGGCTAGTGATGTCTTGCTTCACTGGCATACCGTTCCAGAAATCGGTGCGGCCGCCCTTGTCTTTACCGTAGGCAGAGGTGTCTTGGCTTACGACTAAAATTTCTTGCACGCCCGATTCAACTAAGCGCTTGGCTTCATCTAATACGCTACCCGCTGGGCGGCTGTCTAAATCGCCACGCAGTGCTGGGATGATGCAGAAAGTACAACGGTTATCACAACCTTCTGAAATCTTTAAATAAGCATAATGCTTAGGCGTTAACTTAACCCCAGTTTGTGGGATTAATGAGGTAAATGGGTTGTGCTCTGGTTTTGGCACGTACTTGTGTACATGCTTTAACACGGCTTCGTAGCTGTGTGGACCCGTGATTTCGAGCACGTCTGGGTGCACTTCACGGATTTGGTTTTCCTTGGCGCCTAAACAGCCGGTCACGATCACTTTGCCGTTTTCTTCTAGGGCTTCGCGCACCGCATCTAAGGATTCTTCAACCGCCGCATCGATAAAACCACAGGTGTTGACGATTACCAGATCGGCATTGTCGTAGCTGTTGGTGACTTCATAGCCGTCGATGCGTAATTGGGTCAGAATGCGCTCTGAGTCCACTAGGTTTTTTGGGCAACCCAAAGACACGAAACCGATGCGATTCCCGGTAGCAGTAGAATCAGCACTCGCTGCTTCTAATGTCTTGGCTGGGGTCTCAAGCGTGGTTGTTTGCTTAGGATTAAAAGTTTCAACTGTCATGGTGTCTCGCTGATGCTGATAAAAGAGCGCCGTAAAAAGAGCGCGGATTATACCTGAAGTGATTAAAAGGTACAGTGTCTTTGGGTGAAAAGTGTACAGCCAAGAGTGCGTTTCTACCAGTTGCGGCGCGGCAGAGTCCGTAGCTCTGTTATCCCGCCGCATTTCATCTTGAGTGAATGGCTTTACGGTTTGAATGGCGCAGTGCACTGCCGCTCGGCGCCGATTTAAAAAATTTTCAAAAAAATTAACCCTTTTTATTTTTGCCTGCGTTTATAGGGGTAGTTTGCATGATGCGTGGCTATCGCAACGGACGATAATTGGTGCTGTTACATATTGGTACTTACACCTTGGGATAGGGAGTCGTACTTTTAGCCGATAGCCGCCGCGTCAGAACCACGGCAGTCTCGCCTTAAATGATTTAGTTGGAGTTAACAATGAAGCATTCTCTTTTAGCTGTATTAGTGGCTGGTGGTCTTTTTTCAGGTGTATTTACCGCGAAGGCGATGGCCGCCGACGTAGATTTTCCCCATATCGAAACCATGGGCGTGAGCCAAATTCAGGTTGAGCCGGATATGGCCGAGCTTAATGTCGAAGTAGCCGTTACCGAGAAAGAGGCTAAGGCTGCCAAGGATAATTCGGATGCCGCAGTGGCGAAATTTATCGCCCGTTTAACCGCCGCGGGCATTACCAAGGAGCAAATCCAAAGCGCTAACTTAAATCTGCAACCGCAATATGTGTATGCCCAGGATAAGGCGCCAGAGCTGAGTGGTTATACCGCGAGTCGCCAAATCACAGTTACCATTAGTGATTTAGCCCGCTTAAATACTATTTTGGACTCCGCCTTAGAGGAGGGGATTAACAGGGTTAACAATATCGCCCTTAAGTCGAGCAAAGAGGCCGAGTATGTGGCCAAGGCGCGCCAAGCGGCGATTGTCGATGCCAAACAAAAAGCCGAAAGCTTAGCCAAGGGATTTGGGGAGAACTTAGGTAAGGTGTGGCAAATTCGTTATTACGATCAACGCCCTGTGCAGCCCGTAATGTTACGTATGAATGCTAAGGCCGATGCCATGGGCGCTGCTGAAAGCTATCAATATGGCCAAGTGACTATCGAAGATAGAGTCGAAGTGGTTTATAAACTCAAATAAAACCGCGATGTGAGTATGACTCTCTATCACTCTGGGCTGCTTAACTGAGCAGCCCATTTTTATATGCTTGGCCGTAAAGGCATATCCCACTCAGCGAACCGAATTGAAGAAAACTCCTACCCATCTTTTATCCTAGTGCACTGTTTTATTGAATAAAATGGATTCTCGCGTCTTGCACTCGACTCTAGGGCGGAATTGCGTGTATCGGTTCTTAGCCAACTGATATATCATGCGCCACCCTTAATTGCCTATGGCTCCTGTTTGCCGCTATGTCTTCTAATGCGCTTTATACCGATCTCTCCGGTTATTACGATCTCATGTGCTCCGATATCAACTATCAACAACAGAGTGCGAGCATCCATCGATTGCATCAGTTCTTAGGCAATAATGGCAAGCAACACCTCGATTTAGCCTGTGGCACTGGCCCACATGTGCGGCATTTTATCGATCTAGGTTATCAGTGTCGTGGCCTAGATATTAATCAGCCGATGCTCGATATGGCCATGCGTCGCTGCCCTGAGGCCCTGTTTAATCTACAGGATATGACCGCCTTTTATCTTGAGCAGCCAGTTGATTTAATTACCTGTTTTTTATATTCCATTCATTACAGTGCGGGCATTGAGCGCCTTAAGAGTTGTATTGCCAGCGTGCACCGCGCCCTGAATGACGGCGGGATATTTTGTTTTAACTCGGTTGATAAGCACCGCATCGATAACCGCTTATCGATTAAGCATTTTGCCGAGTTTGAGGGGCACCATTTTGCCTTTGAATCTGGCTGGCATTACAGTGGTCAAGGCGAAAACCAGTCATTAAACCTGAGTATTGCAAAGCGTCACCAGCCTTTTACTCAACTCACTGATTTCGAAGGCGATACCGATACATCTGCGCATCAGACTGAATTATGGCAAGACCAACATACTATGGTCGCGACCAGTTTCGCGGAGCTGCAAGCCTTACTCGCGCCATATTTTGAAGTACATATCTTTGAACACGATTATGAAAAAATCGTCCCATGGGATTTAAGCTCAGGTAATGCGCTGTTTGTCTGTGTGAAGATTTAACCTTGGGTTGAAGGTGTGACAACTGGGCGGTTAGCTTTGACTGCTCTGATTTACACCCATATCCCATCTTTGCCTGTCACAATTTTCCTGTGAGTAACTGTTTATCATTGCGGCCTTACGGCCGAGGTGAATCAAAGTCGTGGGGCTTCACCCCACACCCGACCAAGGAGGACTGCTCGTCCTATCCTCCTTGGATTCTCCAAGACGCCCCTAACGGAGTTGAAAACCCCTTGTGCTCATTGCCAAATTTGCTATCGCTTCCGAAGGATGCGTCCTTGCACCTGCGAAAGCTAGCTTGCCATCCATGGCAAGACTCACGCAATTTGTCTATTCGCCCTGCGGCAACTCCGAGGGGATGGTGAACTCCTGTCGCTTCTGTGTTGGCTGTTAATCCCGAAAGAGTTATGCCTGTTCTATCTTTTCTCACGCGATTTTCTTCAACGTCCTTCAGCAACTTCGCAGGGGAGGGGGAACTTCTGTTGCCTTGGTGTTAGCTGTTAGTCCTAAAAATTTGTGCTCGTCCCATCTTTCGATTTGGCGTAAATAGACTCAAAATGTAAATCGATAAATGTCCATCAAAGTACAACAGCGGTAATGGTATTAATGAGTTAAACGGTTTGTCTTACCCAAAACCTGATTCGGACAGTGGCCTTTGAGGTCATATGCGTAGGAGGGTAAGACGTCAATTTGGATCTCATTAGGGCGCAACAGACGCCGGATATATGTCGCAAGACCGCCAACCATTAACGACCGATACCCCGTTGTGAAAGGTGAATTATTGATTAGCACAAATTAGTTTGAACAAAATAGGACATTGGCCTTGCTAAACCCGAGGTGACCATATATGTCCTTTTTTCAATTCTTAAATCATCGTTAGTGCCTTTAAGGCTTTTGGATTCAGGTATATGCATTAATCATTTTGAACATATCTTCTTGGCTGCCTTCTATTTTTAAATTTAAAATTTCATCTAGACGCTGAAGTTGTCTTGTTCGATTCACAGAGAATAAATCTAATTTATCAAGTAGATACATAATCAGTGCCGTTAGCACGGCAGTAATAACAGACGACATAATAATTGACCAAGGTTCACCCAAACCTAAACTATTAAGCCAGGTCTCTATTCCAATGCTGGCGAAAATAGTCAACGAACTTGCAACTAGTTTTAATACTGCATCACCCTTTTCAGCGAAACTTTTATTCTTATCCACCAAAATCGGAGCAATCTGAAGAAGAATCTTAAATCCTTCTTTTACCATCCTGGCAACCTGTTTAAATATCCCAACAAAACAATTCAAAATACCTTCAAGCAGCATTGCTAAAAAGTTTCTGAAGAAATTTAATAATCCATCTTTTAGTAGCACTTCGACTTGCTGTAGGATATAAGTTTTCATTCGATCCAATCTGATTTTCAGTGCAGACTTAAAGCTGTTACTTTTTACACCTTTCTCTATACCATTAAGAAAGCAATCCCTAAGTTCGTAAAACAACGGCTTCATTATGAAGACTATCACATCACCAATCGACTGTTCTGCCGCAGCATCTTTTGCATCTTTGACAAGAGTTTTCTGAACTTTTTTGTCGCTTGTAATATTTTTTATTACTTTTGAATTTGTGGCGGAATCTAGTTTTTTTTGTGTTTCGGCCATTTTGCTAACCATTTTTTTTCGCGTTTCAATATCTTTCTCTGAAAGGTTTTTCCTCCTTCCTTGTTTATCTATAACATATCCTTGATTAATTTCTTGTTCGAGTTCTGTGCTGGACTTGTCAAACTTCCCAGTTTTTGCTCCCCTGTTATTTTGCATGCTGGTTACTAAGAGATTATCTTCGTCATTTAAAATATCTTTTATATCAGTTACATTCAGCGCTTTATTACTTTTAAGTTGATTGCAGACCTCTGCGCAGGAAATGATATGTTCAACTTCACCTGTTTGTGTGGATTCCCCTGCACTTTTTGCATGCTTCTTTGATTGATACACCGTAGACCCATCATATCCATCTGTCGCCCGCGGGTTGCCATTAAAATGAATCTCTTTGACCTTATTCATCTTCGTACCATCACGCATATTAATGGTCTGGTTTCCGCGCGTCATATCTCCATTGCTATAACTTGACTGTTCACCAAATCGCTTTATGTTCTCACGCTCATTTAACGACTCAGTGTAACTATCCAGTGCAATGCTTTTCGAGGCGGATTCATAAGTAAATGATTTACACTCATTGTATAATCGTGATGCTGTAATACCGTGTGTTGTGCCAATTTTAAATGCTCTCATAGTGCCATCAAACAGGCTTAAAAATACCGGCTCAAGAATGTTATCAATAGCGCTGCCTGAGCTAACAGCTTCAATTAAACTGATAGCTTCTTTCCTAGTTACATCAAGTTTAAATTCTTTAATACGTGTCGCATAAACTGCATTAACATCATTTTTTGCGATGAAAGTTAAGTCAACAATTTCATCAGAGTATTTCTGCAGTACTTCACCAGTCGCTAGTGGTTTAAGCCTCTGTGTACTTTGAAAGTTCTTTATTCTTTCTAATCTTAACTTGTGCTCTTTAGCTGAACTCATTTCGGGCCTCCTATGCCACAAGGCTATTCCATCTCTCTAGAAACTCTTTTTCGTCTTGAGTTACACTCCCATCTGCATGAGCTACAAGTTCAACTACTGTACTGAATATTCTTAAATAATGTTCTGTATCAAGCTCATACTTTCTAATCATTGCCCACACAGTGCTTAAATTTGGAGGCGAATTTTTCATATCCATAATTTGTTTTTTTGTTGATTCTGAAAGCATTTCGCTTGTACCGATTCCAGAGACAAGATAATCCAACTCATCAATTTCAGTATCACAAATGTGACCGTCCGCATAAGCACAACAGATACCCAGCGCAAATGCGGTCAGGATAAACTGCTCTCTTTTGGCTATATCTGCCATCATTTCTGCAAGCTGTACTTGTAGCTTCTCCATTTCAATGGCTTGTTCAGCTTTTGCTATTTGGTAGTTTTCATTTCGAGCTTCGTCATCCTTGTTTGCTAATACCGCTCCCGCTGCTGCTCCAGCAACACCGGCACCAGCAGCCAAAGCACCTGCGCCACTTAACGAACCTAATAATGTAGCCGCGCCTAAAACAGAACCTCCACCGGTAAAAGGGGCGGCAGCTATTGCTCCAACACCAATTGCTGCACCCGCAAAAATTTTCCAGTAACTCATATCGTTGTTCCCTTACAAAATGAAGATGATGGTCAGTAAATTTAAGACCATTAACAGTTTTAAAACACTATAGTAGTCAAATTATGGCGTATTGATCTTTCGTGAGTGTTTTTAGTGGCATTCTTAGTTGCTATGGTTTATTAAAAAAAACAGATAATTACACTCGATTATACCTAATAAAATGTTAACTCATCTTCGATGGCAACGGCTACAAAAAACTTTATCAAAGGAAGTTATCAAATTGATCCAATTAACGATCTAATCCCAGTCTGCTCAAACTGTCACTCTATTATCCATCAAGGAAAAGAGCCATTAAGTATCGAGGAGTTAAAAGCATTGGAGACTAGAAATTAGAACGATTTAACGAGCCACTCATTGTTAAATTTGCAAGGTGTTTGCTTGTAAAAAGGCATACAGATTACTGAAGAGTTGGTTGAATTAAGCATTGGCATGTAAGTGACCGTTGACGGCATGGATGCCGTCGTCGAGCCCTCATGGACGAGTTCACGGCGTGTCACTGGAATGACAGTGCTTAATTATCAGCGTTGTATTGGTTAAGTGTTTAAATGACTCAAACAAAAAGGCGCCTAAGCGCCTTTTCTACATTTAGAGGTTAAGGAAAAACACCCTACCTCATCGAAATCTGATTAAACAATCAGATCATACTCTTCACGCAGGATCTTAATAATATCTGCCTTAGGATTGGCTGGCAGCGGAATCGCCGCGCCAGTCACCTTCTCGGCGATGCCGGTGTAAGTGCGTGACACATCCATCATCGCCTCTAATGGCAGGGCGTTATCGCGGGCGAGGGCTTCGCGTTCTGGCATTCTGTCTTTGTTGAGCAGAATGTCCGGATCGGGGAAGTGGTTCAGCAGGAACTGACGGAAGCCTTCCTTAGAGTTTTCAAGGATTTTACCATCGCGGTAGGCGGCGCCGTCCCAAATGCGAGATGAATCGGGGGTGCCCACTTCATCCATATAGATCAGTTTTGAGTTGCCGTTTTTATCGGTCACATAACCAAACTCGAACTTGGTATCCACAAATACTTGGTCAAGGTCGGCCAGTGCCTTTGAGATCACCTTAAAGCCATCTTTTAACAGCTTCTCGTACAGGTCGATATCTTCTACCTTTTCAAAACCAAAGGCTTGGTAGTTGGCTTCGATATCGCTGCGGCTGATGTTAACGTCATCCTGCGCGGGCACACCGGGGATCCCAGTTAAAATACCTTTGGTGGAAGGGGTGATCAGCAAATCTGGCAGCTTTTGATCTTTCTCTAAGCCTTCTGGCAGTGTGATACCGCAGAATACGCGCTCGCCCTTAGAGTAGGCGCGCCACATTGAGCCAGTAATATATTGGCGGCAAATGGCTTCGACTTTAATCGGACGGGCTTTTTGGACTATCCAAACGAAGGGATGCGGAATATCTAAAATGTGGCTGTCAGCTAAACCATTTTCGGCAAATAACTTAAACCAATGATTAGAAATGGCATTTAATGCCGCGCCTTTACCTGGGATGCCTTTTAATCCGCCTTCACCGTGGAAGATGCAGTCGAAGGCGGAGATGCGATCGCTAATCACCATAATGGCAAGCGGCGTATCTTCGGGCACATTGTAGCCCTTGGTTTTGATTAAACGGCGGCTGTCGGCGTCGGTTAGCCAGTAAACGCTACGTACCTTGCCGCTATGGACTGGGCTGTCGGTGCGGATGGGTAAATCGTTGTTTACGGCTAATACGGAATCAGCAAGACTCATGACGAGTATTCCTTTGGATAGAGAGTGTAGGGACGAGTTTTTTATTCGTTGCGGTGTGCTTAAGCCGTAAATGCTTTGCCACCTTTTTATTATTGACCAACAGCTTATCGCTAAGTGCGCACAAGAGATTGGTGAGGTTAAAACGTAAAGCGAATAGGATGTTTTCGGGCGATAGGCAGGAGAGAGAAGGTCGGGATAAGGGGTAAAAATAGCACGCAGAGCAAGGTTGGTGCCAGAGAGAATCTGGTCTGTTCAAGCGGGGAAACCCCGTGCCATTTTGCTCGAAAAGGCTAACCATTAATCCGAGAGAACCTTGTTAGACAGCCGCGAAAAGTGGCGCCATTTTACCTTTATTCGCAAAATTTTCCACGGCTATTTATGCACATCTGTGCGGCGTGTCGGGGTAAATTGGGTAGGGGAGCAATGCGGCGGCTGAAAATACTTTCCATGAAATCCGAGCAGAGGAATCGCGAAGCTTGAGTTTATAGTGTGACTCGCTAAGCCTTAGAATGGTATTAATCCCAATATAGGCATGCAGTTAGCTCTGTAAATCGGGTTAGCATAGGCGGTCTGAATAAAGGTCGTGGCTAAGCACGATATACAGCGTGGCCTTTGCGTTAACGCCCATTTTTTGTGAATTGAAAAACACAGTTTGCCCATCAGCCCTTAGCATAAGGCAGAGGGCACACATAGAGGTAGTCAATGACAGATGTAAAAACGCCGATGATGGCGCGCGCCGCTGCTGAGGGGCGATATTTTTTCTCGCAGCAATTTATCGCCTTGGCCGAAAGCCAAACCCAGTGGCAGGAGTTGGAGTTTGAAGAGTGCGAGTTCCACGATTGCCAGTTTAGCGATAGCACATTCCATAACTGTAAGTTTATCGATTGCCGTTTTGTGGGCTGTAACTTGAGCCTGCTCAAGGTGCCCTTAAGCCAATTTAACGGTGTGAGTTTTGAAGAATGTAAGTTGGTCGGCATAGATTGGACCCGCGCCGCTTGGCCGAGATTATCCTTTGCGGCGCCTTTTAGCTTTAGAACCTGTATTTTAAACGATTGCTCTTTTATGGGGCTTCAGCTCGATGAAATGGTGCTCGAGGGCTGTAAGGCACAGGATGTGGATTTCCGTGAGGGCAAGTTTAATCGCGCCAACTTTAGTTACAGCGATTTTCGCCACAGCTTATTCGGCCGCACCGAGTTGATGGAGGCGGATTTCTCCGAGGCGACCGATTACGATATCGATATTTTTAACAATAAAATTAAGGGCGCTAAGTTTAGTCGCGACGAAGCGATTCGCCTATTAAATGGCTTAGAGATCACCTTGGTTGACTAACTCCCTTAGGCATTAGCCTTGCTTATGCCTGACTCCCTTTCAACGATTCCCCTGTGACGACTGGGCGAAACGCTTATCTCATACTCTGCGCACGCGGCCATCCTAAATATGGGAGCGGCTTTTGAGGGTTTTTGAGAACTTTTTAACTTATCAAAGCCGCGAGTCTGTGCGCTGGCTTAGTACTGGCTAAGTACAGGTTTAGGCAAAACAGGCTTATTGATCTTATTCACGATTTTTTAGAACAATTTTAACTTTTAGTTGCCGCAGATCACACTCAACTTTGCCATGTGGTTTACCACAATATCCGCCTCTCCCTTTCGGGATAACAATCACCCTGAAACAGCAAAATGCCGACGCGACGTAACACTAGGTCTGTTGGCACTAATAACTAAAAACCTGTGAGCGAATTTAGTCTTTAAACCGCAGTGGTAAGCCAAAGCCTAAGTTTGCGTGTGCCAAGTGGCGCATTAGGGTGGATGAGTGTGATGGAGGTAACCATGATTGAGCTTAATAGGCGAACCTTTTTAAAGGGCGCAGGGGCCAGCGGTGCAACATGTGCATTGGCTAGCCTGTTGCCGGGCAGCTTAGCGGCATTAGAGAGCAAGCAGCTAAAGGGAATGGGCAAAGACATTGCCAGTATCTGTGAGATGTGTTCGACTCGCTGCCCGATTTCGGCGCGGGTGATTGAGGGCAAAAACGTCTTTATCAGTGGCAATAAGGCGGCTAAATCCTTTGGTGGTAAAGTCTGTGCCCGGGGCGGCGCTGGCCATAGTTTGCTTTACGATCCACAGCGTATCGTGAAGCCGCTCAAACGGGTGGGTGAGCGCGGCGAGGGTAAGTGGGCCGAGATCTCTTGGGATGAAGCCTATCAACTGATTGCCGATAATCTTAATAAAATCAAACAAGCTTATGGCCCTGAAGCCGTGGCGTTTTCCTCTAAGTCCGGTTCGCAAGAAAAACACTTATTCCATCTCGCCACCGCCTTTGGTAGCCCGAATACCTTTACCCATGCCTCAACTTGCCCCGGTGGTTACGAAATTGCCGCTAAGGCCATGTTTGGTACTAAGGTGAAGCGCGATTTAAGCAACTCCAAATACATCATTAACTTCGGCCATAACCTGTACGAAGGCATCAACATGTCCGAAACCCGCGGCATGATGGCGGCGCAAATGGATAAAGGCGCCAAGCTGGTGGTGTTCGAGCCAAGATTCTCCATCGTCGCCGACAAAGCCGATGAATGGTATGCGATCCGTCCCGGTACCGATGTGGCGGTGGCTTTAGCCTTATGCCATGTATTGATAGAAGATAATCTCTACGACAAGGCCTTTATCGAGCGTTATGTGGAAGGGTTTGATGCCTTCGCCGCCGAAGTGAAAGCCTACACCCCTGAGTGGGCCGAAACCATTTCCGATGTGCCCGCCAAAGATATTCGCCGTATCGCCCACGAATATGCGGCCAAGGCACCCCATGCTGTGGTGGATTTTGGTCACAGAGCCACCTTTACCACCGAAGAGTTTGAAATGCGCCGGGCCTTGTACGCTGCCAATATTTTGATTGGTAATATCGAGCGCAAGGGCGGTATCTACCTAGGTCAAAAGCCTGGCGACTATAACAAGCTGGCGGGAGAAAGCGTGGCGCCCGTATTAGGTAAGCCCGGCGTAAAAGATATGCCAAAGCCTGCGGCGAAACGTATCGACCAAGTGGAAGAGCAGTACGCCATGATGTGGTCATCGGGCGGGATTTATCAAACGATTCTCGATGCGACCTTAAGCGCGGTGCCTTATCAGTTACATGGCTGGGTGATGTCCCGTACCAACCCAATGCAAACCATGACCGACAGGGCGCGTGTGGTTGAAGCCTTGAAAAAGCTCGACTTTGTTGCGGTTTGCGATGTGTATATCAGTGAAACCGCCGCCTATGCCGACGTGATTTTACCCGAGTCGACTTACCTTGAGCGCGATGAAGAAATCGCCGATAAGTCGGGTAAAAATCCCGCCTACTATGTGCGCCAACGGGTGGTGGAAACCTTGGGTGACACTAAGCCTTCATGGCAAATCTTTAAGGACATTGGCCATAAGCTCGGGCTAAGTGAATTTTACCCCTGGGATAATATGGAAACCCTGCAACTGCTGCAGGTGAATCGCGATACCGCACTGCTGCGCCGCATCAAGGATGAAGGTTTTGTTAGCTTCGGTAAGCCCATCATGCTGCGCGAACCTAAGATGGTGGCCGAGTTTACTAAGGCTTACGCCAATGCCAAACCCGTGGATGAAGACGGTACCTACGGCAGTTTACTCAGCTTTAAAACCCCAAGCGGCAAGATTGAATTGACCTCCGCCAAGGTCGAAGCCATGGCGCCAGGACGCGGTGTCATTAAATTCCGCGAAGTGCATTTGAAGAAAGCCGACGAGCTGTACTTTATCCAAGGCAAGGTCGCCGTGCATACCAATGGCGCGACTCACAATATCCCTATGCTGGCTAACCTGATGTCGGATAACGCCATTTGGGTGCATCCCGTCACGGCGGGCAAGTTAGGGATCAGCAATGGCGACCCGATTCGGTTAACCAGCAGCGTGGGTAGCGAAGAAGGCCACGCCTTAGTCACCCCGGGCATTCGCCCCGATACCGTGTTTGCCTATATGGGCTTTGGCTCTAAAAACAAAGAGTTGGTTAGAGCGACTGGTAAAGGTATCCACTGCGGAAACTTACTGCCCCATCAAACAGCCCCTGTGTGTGGCATGAATATTCATACGACAGGCGTCACGCTGGCAAAACGCTAATTGGAGGCTCAAATGACGAAAAGATATGTGATGGTGCACGATGAGAACAAGTGCATCGGCTGCCAAGCCTGTAACGTGGCCTGCCGCAGTGAAAACGGTGTCCCCGAGGGCGTGACTCGCTTACAAGTGCGCGTAGAGGGCCCCTTCGGCGAGATGCCACACCTGCACTTTAAGTACCACAGGGTATCGTGCCAGCAGTGTGAAGATGCGCCTTGTGTGAAGGTATGCCCAACGGGCGCGGCCTATGTGGGCGAGGATGGGATTGTCTCCATCCATGGCGATAAGTGTGTGGGTTGTATGTACTGCGTGGCGGCGTGTCCCTACAAGGTACGTTTTATGAACCCAGAAACCAAAGTGGCTGACAAGTGTAACTTCTGTAAGGACACGCGTTTGGCCCGTGGTGAAGAGCCTGCCTGTGTGACTGTGTGTCCGACCGATGCTTTAGTCTTTGGCGATGCCAACGATCCACTGAGTGAGGTGGCTATGCTACTCAACACTAAGATCACTTACCAAGATAAGACCCATTTAGGCACTCAGCCTAGGGTATATCGCGTTCCTACCAAAAGAGGGGGGATTTGATTATGAACAATACTTGGGGCGATATGGCGCAATATGATCCCGTCACTTGGCATTGGATCATCGCCGTGTATCTGTTTATGGCGGGTTTATCCGCCGGAAGTTTGCTGATTGGCATTGGCCTGCGTTGGTTTAATAAGGAGCAAGCGCAGGGGGAGACGAGTATTCTCAAGGCCGCGGCGATTATTGGTCCAGTGGCCATTTGTCTAGGCTTGGCATGTTTAGTGTTTGATTTAACGAAGCCTTTCCACTTCTGGCTGATTTTAATCAACTATAACTTCCAGTCCGTAATGGCGATTGGGGTGTTAGCACTACTGGCTTACTCCCCCTTGGCATTTGCCTACGCGATTCTTGTGTTGCGTGATGAACTGCCAAAGTGGGGCTTAGGTTTCCTCGTGCCTATCGCTAAGCTGCTGATGCCCTTTAGAAAGTTGATTGAAGTACTGCTGTTTATCCTCGCCATTGGCGTGGGGGCTTACACTGGCTTCTTAATTTCGGCTATGAATGCCTATCCGATGTTGAACACTGCGGTATTGCCAGCGCTGTTTTTAGTCTCTGGTTTATCGGCGGGCGCGGCGGCTAATGCGGTGCTGGCGCTGGTGATGTTCAAGACCGATAGCCACGACAAGACCTTAGCCAAAATGCATGGCTTAGAGCTGCCAGTGATGGCAATCGAAATCATGTTCCTGTTTATGTTGTTCTGCGCCTTGTACTTTAAGGGCGGAGCGGCGGCTGCGGCGCTGGCATCACTCACCTCTGGCGTGTGGGCGAGCGTATTTTGGATTGGCGTGGTCGGGATTGGTTTTGGTATTCCGCTGTTGTTTATGCTGCTTCCCACCGCGACTCGCCACACTAAGGGCGCGATGATCATGGTGGCCTGCGCCAGCTTAACCGGCGTGTTAGCACTGAGACACTTTATTGTGTATGCGGGACAAAGCTATCTAAGTTAGAGTGCTGGTTAACGGCAATATCGATGGGATACATCACTTATCCCTGCAAGCAAAAAGCACCGATTAACGGTGCTTTTTTATGGCTGCGATTAGCAGGATTTTATTGCGGTAATTATTGCGGTAATTATTGCGGCAATAGCTCAATCACAGATTTCACCGTAAGCACTAAGGCACTGATAGCGCAGAGGGCTAAGGTTGCCATCTTGGTCTTATGTTTATCCACATTCCCCACCAGTTTGCCCGCCACTAAATAGCCTAAAAACACTGAGGGCAGCAGCATGAGTGATAACCACAAATGCTTGATTTCGAGTAGGCCCGTCACCCCAAGAATGACCAGGGCTATGGTCGAGCTGAAGATAAAGAAGGCCGACAGTGCGGCGCGAAATTTGGAGGCATCCTTACCCGCCAACAAAATCGCCATCGGTGGGCCACCAATGGCGGCAATATTACCAAAGATCCCCGAGACTACGCCCGCGCCAAACAGGGTTGCCTTATTCACGGGAAGAGTCAATTTATACAGGCTCAGCACCACGGCGACTGCCACAATGCCAGCAATCGCCAGACCAAGAATCGGCTGCGGCGCAAACAGCAGCAGGCTGGCACCGATAAAACCTCCGGGCACTCGACCGATAAGCGCGTATTGCAAGCCATTGAATTCTAAATGGCCGCGTTCACGCAGTAGGGTGAGTAGGGCGATGGAAAAACCCATCACAATCACAGGTGCGGGCACTAATTCGGGGTCGACAATATACAGCAACGGGCTCGCCACCACGGCAAGACCAAAGCCAATCAGACTCTGGGTGAGGGCACCTAAAAACACAATCACAGACGCAATGGCGAGCGTTTGTGGATCTATCAAGGAGAACATAGGATTCCATCAAAACAAAATAGGGATCGTTACTCTAACCCATCAGGCAAGATGAGCATTAACGATCCCTAATGATAAGTAGGATATTGGACGCTTAAGCGTTACTCCATATCTTCCCACTCGATCCCCATTTCGTCCATCAACCGTTTCGCTTCGGCGGGAATGCTGTCTGGGCTATCTTTCGACAGATCGGCATCATCAGGCAGAGGCTGGCCGGTGTAGGCATGCAAAAATGCTTCACACAAGAGTTCGCTATTGGTGGCGTGGCGCAGGTTGTTCACCTGACGACGGGTACGTTCATCCGTGAGGACTTTTAGCACTTTGAGCGGAATAGACACAGTAATTTTCTTTACTTGTTCATTCTTCTTGCCATGTTCAGCATAGGGGCTGATGTATTCCCCATTCCATTCAGTCATTGACTCACCTGTTATAACGCTAAATTCGGGGCAGATTTTAAACCCTTACAGATAACAGTCAAATTATTGCTACTATTTCTTAGTGATTGCAAACAGATTTCTTTATGTTTAGACGTCTAAACGTCTTAACGCCTATTGACGATGCCACTGGGCTTAGGTACATTTAGACGTCCAGACATCTCTTTGCGAACTTAGGAGTTCCCGATGACCGCAGGCAAATTAGTGACCGAACGTCAATTAGCCACATTAGCAGTGCGTCAGGGTATCGAAAGCGATACTCAGTATGGCGCGGTGGTGCCGCCAATTTACCTGTCGACTAATTACGCCTTCGATGGTCATAAAAATCCTCGCGAATTTGATTACAGCCGTTCCGGCAATCCCACCCGCAGCATCTTAGGTGATGCCTTAGCTAAGCTGGAAAAGGGCGCAACCGGTGTGGTGACTTGCACTGGCATGGCAGCCATTACTCTAGTCACTACCTTGCTCGGCCCCGATGACTTGCTGGTGGTGCCCCACGATTGTTACGGCGGTTCTTACCGTTTATTCACTAACTTGGCTAAAAAGGGCCAATTTAAACTGCTGGTGGTCGATCAAACCGATGCCCAAGCGCTCGAGCAAGCGATTGCCCAGCAACCTAAGATGGTGTGGATTGAAACCCCATCAAACCCTCTGCTGCGAGTCGTCGATATCGAAGCTATCGCCAAGGCAAGCCACGCTGTAGGTGCTTTAGTGGTGGTGGACAATACTTTCCTCTCGCCCATTTTGCAGCAACCGCTGTTACTCGGTGCCGATATCGTTATCCACTCCACCACTAAGTACATCAATGGTCACAGCGATGTGGTGGGCGGCGCGGTGATCGCCAAAGATCCTCAACTCGGTGAGACCTTACATTGGTGGTCAAACACCTTAGGCTTAACTGGGTCTGCCTTCGACAGTTATCAAACCCTGCGCGGTCTGCGTACCTTGGCCGTGCGCATTCGCGAGCATCAAAGCAATGCCCAGCGTATTCTGGACGTGCTGACGAGCAGCGCTGTAGTGAGCAAAGTGTATTACCCAGGCCTTGCGGATCACCCCGGTCATGCCATTGCCGCCAAGCAGCAAAAAGGCTTTGGCGCTATGCTGAGTTTTGAGCTTAAGGGCGGCGAGGCCGAAGTGGTCGCCTTTTTAGATGCCTTAAGTTTATTTAGCGTGGCCGAGAGCTTAGGTGGCGTTGAGAGTCTCGTGGCCGTGCCCGCGACTATGACCCACAGGGCGATGGAGCCCCAAGCGCGTTATGAAGCTGGCATTAAAGACACCCTATTACGTTTGTCGGTTGGTATTGAAGATGCCGAAGACTTAGTTGCAGATATTCAAGCAGGATTGGCCGCCGTTGCGGCTTGTCAGTAGAGGAATTCGAGATGGCACGTTGTCACTTACATAAATTTGGTGGTTCCAGCTTAGCCGATGCCGATTGTTATCGCCGAGTCGCCCATATTCTGTTAACCCATGGTCATAGTGATGATCTGGTGGTGGTGTCTGCCGCGGGTAAAACCACTAACTTTTTATATAAATTATTGTCCCTGCGCGATAGCAACCAATTATGGCAAGAAGAGTTACAGGTTCTTATCAGCTATCAACAAGGTTTGATTGAGCAGCTGTTATCTAATGAGCAAGCGCGGGATCTACGTGAGCGTTTAACCACGGATAAAGCTCAGTTAATCAGTCTATTATCTTTAGATTCCCGCAACGATTACCAAATTAGCCATGTGGTGAGCTTTGGTGAGCGTTGGTCGGCGCGCTTAATGGCGGCGCTGCTGCGCGAATCGGGTGTGGCCGCAAGTCATGTGGATGCCTGTTCGATTCTTGTGGCCGACGAGGCCGCCGTACCGCAAATTCGTGTGCAAGAATCCCGCGCCAAAGTGCAAGCCTTACTGGCCGCGCATCCTAACGAGCGTTTAGTGATCACAGGTTTTATCTGTGCCAACGAGCGTGGCGATACCTTGCTATTGGGTCGCAATGGCTCTGACTTTAGCGCCAGCTTAATTGCTAGCCTTGCCGACATTGAGCGCGTAACCATTTGGACTGACGTTGAAGGGGTATTTAACGCCGATCCGAATAAGATCAACGATGCGAAATTACTCAAGAGCATGTCCCTCGCTGAAGCCGACCGCTTGGCGCGTCTAGGTTCGCCAGTATTACATTCACGCACTTTGCAGCCGCTGTTTAACACCGAGGTGAGCCTAGCCGTACGTTCAAGCTACGCCTCCCATACCGACTTTACCCTGATTGCGCCCCACAGTTCCTCGGCGAGTGCGCCTGTGGTGACTAACCTGAATGCCGTGGTGTTATTTGGCTTTAAGATCGCGGGCGATGTGGCCAGTCTGCTTGAGCAATTAGTCGAAGCAGGATTAACGCCACTGGCCCATTGGGTATCGGCGCATCAACGACTCGAGCTCGCTTATACCGCTGAAAACCAAAAACAAGTACAAAAGTTATTGGATGCGCAGGCCGAAGCCCTCGGCATTAAAGATCTGCAAATTAATACCGAACTCGGTTTAGTGGCGCTTGTGAGTGCCGATGCCGAGCATTATCGCCGCAGCTTTGCCCGTTTACTGAGCCGTGACGCTAAGCCCTTGTTCAGTGGTGACTTAAGTTTGGTGACCTTAGTGCCACAGTCGCAGGTTAATCTGCTGACGCAAAAAGTGCATCGCCGCTGCGCCGGTCCACGTAAACGCATTGGCGTATTGCTGCTGGGTGTTGGCAATATTGGCGAGGCGTGGGTGAAGCTATTTAAGTCAGTTTCTCCCTCGTTAAATCAAGAGCTTGAAGCGCGTGTCGAGCTTGTCGGTTTGGTGAGTTCCAGCAAAGCCCTGATCAAGTCTACGGCTGTGGATTTGGAAAACTGGCAGCAGGAATTCGATGCCGAGGCAACACCTTGGCAATATGAACATTTATTCGAACAATTAGAACAACTTAACTGCGACGAACTGATTGCATTAGACATCAGCGCCAGCGCCAGTTTGACTCTACAATACCCAGAGTTTTTCGAGCGTGGCATCCATATGGTCAGCGCGAACAAGCTTGCGGGTTCTGGCCCGCTGCCGTTCTATCGCGAGCTGAAGGAACAACTCGGTTATCGCCGTCTATTCTGGCGTTATAACGCCAGCTGCGGTGCGGGCTTACCTATTCAGCACGCCTTAAACGATTTGCGTAACAGTGGAGATACGGTTGAGGCCGTCGGCGGGATTTTCTCTGGTACCCTGTGTTGGTTATTCGAGAAATACGATACCAGCAAACCCTTCTCGGAATTAGTGGTTGAAGCACGTGGCCTAGGGATTACCGAACCCGATCCCCGCGACGATCTCTCTGGGCGCGACATGCAGCGCAAGCTACTGATTTTGGCCCGTGAAATCGGTCTGGAAATCGAGCTTGAGGATATTGAGCTGCGCTCCCTAGTGCCGGCTCATTTAGCGGATATTCCACTGGAGCAATTCCTTGCCCGTATCGCTGAGCTGGATGATGAATTGCAGCAACAATACGGTGCGGCGGCGGAGCAAAACAAAGTGCTGAGATATGTCGCCTCCTTGGACAATAGCGGCGCGGCCCTGAAAGCTGAGGTGGGATTACAGTGGATTGATGCGAATCATCCCTACGCTAACCTGACGCCTGGGGACAATGTGTTTGTGATCCGCTCTGCTTTCTACCAAGGTAATCCGCTGATTATCCGTGGGCCGGGTGCGGGGCGTGAGGTAACTGCCGCAGCGGTGCAATCGGATCTGACGCAGATCTGTCGCGATCTGCTGCAAGAGTAGTCATAAACCCAGACACTTGAAGAACTTAGCCCCCGTATCTTCAAGCTGATTCGGGCAATATTCATAGACGTAAAGGACTCATTCGAGTCCTTTTTTTATTGGCGAAGATCAGGACTAAAATCAAGGTGGTCAACGAGGGATAAGAAAATGCCAAAAAGGGGGATTTTTTGGCTTGACTTAACGGCCAGTTTCTCTAGTATATGGACATATAGACGTCCAAACGTCCATATGGATTAAATTACTGCATTTATAAGTCGTACCAGCGCGATGGAGCGTCGCACTTGGGCGGTTGAGGAAATACACATGGCTTTTCATCACGCACAACATTCACATTCGCTAAACCAAAGTTTGTCTGAACTTAATGGCGATATTAATGTTTCTTTTGAGTTTTTCCCGCCATCAACCCCCGAAATGGAACAGATCCTGTGGAACTCTATCCGCCGTTTAGAGCCGCTGAATCCTAAGTTTGTTTCAGTGACCTATGGTGCCAACTCGGGCGTGCGTGACCGTACCCACGGCGTGATTGAACGTATTCAAAAAGAAACCAATCTGGTTGCCGCGCCGCATTTAACCTTAGTGGATGCCAGCGACGAAGAATTGTTAGATCTGGCGAAGCATTACTGGAAATCGGGGATCCGCGACATAGTGGCACTGCGTGGCGATTTACCAGCGGGCAGCCCGAAACCGACTCGCTTTGCGGCGGATTTAGTGCGCTTACTGCGCTCAGTGGCCGACTTTGATATTTCGGTTGCCGCTTACCCAGAAGTGCATCCAGATGCGGCTAATGCTCAGGCCGATTTGATTAACCTCAAGCGTAAAATCGATGCCGGTGCGAGCCGTGCTATTACCCAGTTTTTCTTCGATGTTGAATCTTACCTGCGTTTTCGCGACCGCTGCGTTGCGGCGGGAATTGATGTCGAAATCGTCCCCGGCATTTTGCCTGTGACTAACTTTACCCAGTTAAAACGTTTCGCGGGTATGACCAATGTAAGCCTGCCGAGCTGGTTGCATAAGCAGTTCGATGGCCTAGAGAATGATGCGGGCACGCGTCAGCTGGTGGGGGCTAACGTGGCGATTGATATGGTTAAAGTGTTATCCCGTGAAGGTGTTAAAGATTTTCACTTCTACACCCTTAACCGCGCAGAGCTGACCTATGCGATTTGCCATACCTTAGGGGTTCGCCCAAAGGCGGTATAACGCAGTAAACATCCATAAAAAAACGCCGCTATTTAGCGGCGTTTTGTTTTTGGCTAGTGACTAATTCCTAAATCTTAAATTGGGAGAGCAGAGTCGTTAAGCGCATTGAAAGCTGCGCGAGTTCATCCCCCGCCCGCGCGGTTTGCACGGCACTTTCGGTCGCATTGGTCGCAATATCATTAATATTATTGACGTTTTTATTAATTTCCGCCGAAACGGCGCACTGCTCATTGGCGGCGCTGGCGATTTGAATGTTCATTTGGCTGATGGTCGATACGGCTTGGGTAATGGCCTCGAGGGCAGAACCTGCCTCATGCACCAGTGATACACAACTCTGTGTGGTGGCCGTGCTGGTATTCATGCTGCTAACTGTGGCCTTGGCACTCTGTTGCAACGCCTCAATCATCTGCTGAATTTCTGTGGTTGAAGCCTGAGTTCGGCTGGCGAGGGTGCGTACCTCATCTGCCACTACGGCAAAGCCACGGCCTTGCTCTCCGGCGCGGGCGGCCTCAATCGCGGCATTGAGGGCGAGTAAATTGGTCTGATCGGCAATATTGCGGATCACCACTAATACCGAATCAATTTGCGTGGTATTGCGCTCGAGTTCGTTAATGGCATTGGCGGCTTGGGCAATCTCATCAGCGAGCAAGCTAATGGTCGATATGACTTTTTCGACTAATTGTTTACCCTGCTCGGTAGACTCGCTGGCATGGGTTGCAGCATCGGCGGCGTCGGTGGCATTGTGGGCGACCTCTTGCACTGTTGCCGCCATTTCGTTCATCGCGGTGGCAACCTGTTCGGTTTCGAGGTGTTGCCGATTCGCCATTTGCTGGGTTTCACGGGTGATGGCGGACATTTCCTCGGCCGATGTCGCGAGCAAACTGGTCGAGTCTGATACTTGGACCACTGTGGCGTGGATTTTCTCAGCGAAGCGGTTAAAGGCCTGAGCAAGTTGGGCCATTTCATCCTTGCTCTTCACTTCGATACGACGGGTTAGATCGCCTTCACCTTCGGCAATATCGTTGAGTGCGTCAGTGGTTTCGGCAATTGGGCGGGTAATACTCTTAGCAATAAACCACGCGATTGCTGTACCGATTAATAAGGCAATGATTCCTATCATGATGAGTTTTAAACGAATATCGGACATAGCTTGCTCTGAATGACTTCTGTCCAGCGCAATATCTAACACCCCGAAGGTTTTGCCCGAATAGTCCTGTATTCCATGGCGGTAGAGTGCAAAGCTCTTGCCATTTAAATCTATGGTGCGGATAACTTCGTCGCCTTGCATAACGCTCTTAAGTTCGCTGGCGGCGCTGGTGTCTGTGGTAAACGTGCCACCGAAGGGGACAAAGCCGCCATCTTTTGGAAGCAGGAGACTGATCTCGGCCTGATAAGCATTTTTAAAATGATCGAAGAAGGTTTGGCCAAAGGACATGCCAAACTCCACTGAGCCCATGTGCTGCCCTTCGTAATTCATCGGGACTAGCCCACGGATCCCTAAGCCTTCCACGCCATATTCTAAGCCGCTAAGCGGTTGTTTTTGCGTGTTAGTTTCGACAATGGTTTTACGGATCGCGGTGAGGTCGTCGCCATATTTCTCTGGGCGGTGCAGGCGTAAAAACGAAGTGGCTGGCGGGGTGTGGAACTGGAACTGTTGCACGGCAAAATCTTGTTTAAGGCGAGTAAATAGCGGCAGTGTGCGTTGCAGTAATTCATCACGGTCGCGTGCGGCAAAGCTGCTTTGGATCTCTGGGGTTAAGGAGATTAATGTCGCCATTGCCTGTGCTCTTTGACCCGATGAGGCGATATTGGCTACTGCGGTTTCGTACAGTTTGTGCAGTTCTCGCTGCTCGGACTCGCGAATTTGGCGACTGAATTCCGATAGCACCAGTGGCATGATAAAGCTCATCACCGCAAATAGCAGTAGGCTGATCCCTAACACTATCCTAGTGCTAATGTTTAAATTCTTCACAGTTAACCTCCAAATATCCGTATGTCTGCCTAATTATCTTTTTGAATATTATAGAGATACTGCTTTTTAGATTTGAGAGCAGCTTAGCCTTTTTCAGTTGTTTTCCGTTTTTTTGTAGATTTCGTGGCAGCGTGCACAGATCTTTTTTTCGTGGCGAATATTTACTTAGCCTGCTAACTAAGTATAATGCTTAGCAGGCTAAGTAAATGGGTAAGCATGATGCAAAAAGAATTAGAGCGACTAAAGGAGTTATCCCTGGCGGAACATTTAGGCCGCTTGCACCGACTATGGCGCACCGTGGCGGATGTGGAATTAGCGCCACTCGGGTTAACTCATCCTCGTTGGACGGCATTGTGGAAGTTATTGCGTCTGGGCGACAACGTGAGCCAGAAGGTGTTGGCGGATGCGCTGGAAATTGAATTGGCTTCTTTGATGCGCACGTTAGGGCAGCTTGAGGAACAAGGTTTAGTCGAGCGTCACTGCTGCACTAAAGATAAGCGCGCTCGAATCGTATCGCTAACGCCCGCGGGAAAGGATGTATTAAAGCAAGTCGAAGCGCGGATTATTCAAGTGCGCGCAGAGTTGTTGGCTGGGATCAGCGCCAGCGAGCTTGGTGAGTTTGAACGCATCATTAGCCTAATCAGTGATAACGCCTTAGCCAAGTTGGCTAAGAGCACAGAAATTCTTGAGTGAGAAATAAGATGACACCGGATCAACAATTTGCCCGCCTTGTAAAAATCGCCATGCTCGGTTTTGTGGCTGTGTTTGGCTATTTTATGTTTGCCGACGCTATGATGCCCTTGACCCCACAGGCCATGGCAACCCGTGTGGTGACTAAGGTGACTCCGCAGATCAGCGGCAAGATTCAAACCATTAATGTGAAGAATAACCAAGTGGTTGCCAAGGGCGATTTACTGTTTCAAGTCGACCCTGCGCCCTTTGCGTTAGCCGTGTCTCAGGCAAAATTGGCCCTAGAGCAAGTGCGCCAGGACAATGCCGAGTTAGATGCTTCGTTGTTAGCCGCCAAGGCGGAAGTGAATGCCAGTACTACGACGGCTCAATTAAAGCGTCGCGAAGCCAAACGTTTAGATGCACTGTATGCCACCCATGGTGTGTCGCAGCAGCAACGGGATCAGGCCGATAGCGATGCGGACGCCGCCGAGGCGAATCTGTTAGCCGCTAATGCTCGCCTCGATAAACTCAAAGTGAGCCGTGGCCTCTATGGCGAAGAAAACCTAAGAGTTCGCCAAGCGATGAATGCCTTAGAGCAAGCTGAGCTGAACCTGTCTTACACCCAAATTCGTGCCGACCAAGATGGGGTGGTGACCAACCTGCAACTCGAAGTGGGCAGTTTTGCCGCAGTCGGCCAGCCGCTACTCGCCTTAGTCTCTGATAAATTAGATATTATTGCCGATTTTCGTGAAAAGACCTTACGTGGCGTTAACGCATCTTACCCTGCATTAATCGCCTTCGATGGTGAGCCAGGCCGTTTATACCGCGCCCAAGTGAGCAGTGTTGATGCTGGTGTGAGTGCGGGGCAGTTTGATGCCAATGGCCGCTTAGCGGCGCCGCAGGAGTCGGACCGTTGGGTGCGCGATGCGCAGCGCTTAAGACTACATTTAGTGTTAGACGACGATGCGATGAATAATCTGCCAGCAGGTGCGCGTGCCACTGTGCAATTACTGCCTGACAATACGCTGTTTAGCCTGCTAGCCAAGGTGCAGATTAAGGTCATTAGCCTGCTCCATTACATCTATTAATCTCAAGGCCATTCGCATGTTGTTACGCCACAACCCTTTAACCACCAATGACCTACGCCAGTGTTTGCGCATTGCCACTGGCGGCACCATTGGCTTTACCCTCTGTAAGCTCTTTGGGTGGAGTAATGGGGTGTTTTTTACGGTAACCCCGATGCTATTGCTGGGACTCGTCCCTGTGATGAGTGGCCATGCGATGCGGCAGTTGCTGGCTTCATCGGCCATGGCGGGGCTTGAAGTCGGCTTACTCGGAGGTTTCTTCGGTAGCCACCCCGGATTGATGACGCCGATTGTCTTTTTACTGTTTTTATATCGTTTTGCGGCTATGTCCCGCGGTAGCCTATTTCTGTTTGGTGCCAATGGCGTGCTGAGTTTGAGCATTATGCTGCACTTTGCCAGCTATCCGGGCACAGATCTCAATGACTTAATCTTCAGTAATTTCTGGGCGACGGGATTGTCTGTGGTTATCGCCTATCTGATGACGGCACTCTGGCCGGATGTCGAGCCTCGTCCAGCCTACAAACCCGGCCCTAAGGCGCCGCACCGTATGCGGCACGAGGCTTTACTCGGTGCCAGTATTGCCACGCTCTCTTTCTTAGTGTTTCAAATTTTCGATTTGCGCGACTCCATGTCGGCACAGGCGACCACGCTGTTACTCCTGTTCCCCATGCATTGGAACGGGGCGCTGGATTATGCCCGTAAACGCGCGCTGGGCACCCTGCTTGGGGTGTCGTTTGGGGTGATGGTGCAACTCTTCCTCTACGACTGGTCTGGATTGTTGATCCTGATTGTGCCGCTGCTGTGGGTTGGACTTATGTTGTTTGCGCAGGCCCATGTAAAGGAGGCGAGTGGCTCTGGTGTGGGGTTTGGTGCCATGACTACCTTAGGAATTTTGTTTGGCCAATACTTAACCCCTGGCAACGACCTGATTTTTAGTGCGCTGTACCGGGTGAGCAGTATTTTTGTGGCGATAGTGGCGACGTTATTCCTCTGTTACCTGCTTCATAAGTTATTGAATAGCTTTGAAGCGACTCGATTTGGTTATTAAGAACTTAATATTAGATTTTTTTAATACTTGTTCAGTGGAGATTCGAGGAGTAAGGTACAAACTCGTTTAGTGTGGGCTAAACGTGTGAACGCACCACTCAATTATCTCTTTTTAACGACCTAGGTTTAGGACTTGGCTATCACTTGAGCCGTTTAAGTTCTACTCAAGGTATGTTCAAGGATAGAAAATGAATATTAAAATTAGAACATTAGCCAAAGGCATCGCGCTGATCTACGGCTGTGCCTTGACCTCTGTAGCCATAGCCAATCCAACCGCAGTCCCGCCAGCGGGACAAATCTGCGTGACCTGTCACGGCGTCGAAGGCGAGGGCATAGAACCCCTCGGCCCCCGACTCGCTGGACTCTCGAAAGAATACATCACCACCCAATTACAACATTTTCAGGCAGGTGTGCGCCAAAACGCGACCATGATGCCGATGGCGATGACATTGCAAGGTGATGGCATCGAGCAAGTGGCGAGTTACTTCTCCACCAAATCGCCTAAGACTGAGGTCAAGCCGGTGATCCGTGGTGAGCAGGTGACCTTTAGCGACGATACAGCGCGCTTGGCCTATCAAGGTGATTGGTCTCGCGGCTTACCGGCTTGCGTGACTTGCCATGGCCCCTCGGGTTTAGGTGGCGGCCTGTTCCCACGTTTAGCGGGTCAACAGGCCAGTTATATCAAGACGCAACTCTTGGCGTGGCAAGCTGGCACTCGTAAGGGAGATGTGGACGGCATGATGGCCAATGTGGCTAACAAGCTGACCGCCGCCGAGGTGGATGCCTTAGCGAACTACTTTGCGAATTTGAAATAAGGAGCCGGCCATGAAATATTCTGCCATCTTACTATTGGCCGCAATGGGCGTGCTAACCGCTCAAGTTCAGGCTGCGAATGAGTTACCCGACAAACAAGCGCCATTGCCCTCAGTCCCTAAAAATCCTGAGCAAAGTTACTTAACCCCAAGACCCTTAAGTGCGATTCCCGAAGGGGCCTTCGGCGATAAAGTACGCTTGGGTTATCAGCTATTTGTGAATACCCAGCAGCTGAGAGATAAGTATGTGGGTAACGAGCTTAACTGTACCAACTGCCATATGGATGCGGGCCGTAAGGCGAATGCGTCACCGCTTTGGGGCGCCTATTTTGCGTATCCCGCGTATCGTAAAAAAGACGATAAAGTAAATACCTTTCAAGAGCGGGTACAAGGCTGTTTTAACTATTCGATGAACGGTAAAGCCCCCGCTGCGGGCAGCCCCGAGCTGGTCGCGCTATCTGCCTACGCCTACTGGTTAGGGATGAGTGGATTAATGGATGCGGCTAACCTTGATGGCCCTGTGCCAGAACTCAGCGATGCCGAATTGGTAAAAGGCGCCAAACGTGAGGATTTCCCACTGCCTGACACGCTAGCCAAAGCCATGACAGTGGAGCAACGCGCAAATCTGCCTGGCCGTGGTTATCCTGAGATCCCCAAACCTGAACTCGCGTTCTCACCCGAGCGCGGCAAAGCCGTGTATACCGCTCACTGCCAAGCATGCCATGGCGCCGATGGTCAAGGCCAAGCGATTGCGGGTGTTTACTCTCTGCCGCCATTATGGGGTCCTAAGAGCTACAACTGGGGCGCAGGCATGCACAGGGTCAATACGGCCGCATTCTTCATTTATGAAAACATGCCCTTCGCTAAGAGTATTCAGCTGACTAACCAACAGGCTTGGGACGTTGCGGCTTACATTAACTCCCATGAACGGCCACAGGACCCCCGCAATAAGGGCGATGTGAAACAAGCGCAGGAGAAATACCATAACGACAATGACTACTACGGTGTCGAAGTCGATGGCAAAGTGCTTGGCACCGCCTCTTATCCGGTGTTTCCGAAAAAGTCTTAGTTGAGTCGCTCTCATTCAGTGCTCGTGTAATGAAGTAAAGCGAGTCACTGGATGGGAGGTTTATAAAATCGCCTTTTGGTGTTCAGTGAATATGTGAGTCATAGCGGCCTTACGGCCGAGGTGAATCAAAGTCGTGGGGCTTCACCCCACACCCGACCAAGGAGGACTGCTCGTCCTATCCTCCTTGGATTCTCCAAGACGCCCCTAGCGAAGTTACATGCATTGGTTAGTGGCTTCGTGCTTATTCAAAAATCGCTAACGCTTCCGATGGGGCGTCCCTTCCCCCCCGAAAGCTACGCAGACTTCCTGTCTGCGTCACGCGATTTTCTTCAACGCCCTTCAGCAACTTCGCAGGGTAGGGTGAACTTCTGCTGCCTTGGTGTTAGCTGTTAGTCCTAAATATTTGTGCCTGTCGTCTCATCTTTCTGGGAAATTTATAAACTAACTTTAAAGTGAGCCTATAAAGGTATCGGTTTTTGCTTGGATGTTTGTGCAATTAACGGAAATTATTGTCATTTAACTTTGCTTAATACTATTTACCGCGCCAAAATACTTCTCGGTAAATAAAGTCTAGATTTTCCTGGATGAAAAATGTTGATAGCCCACTGATGCAGATGTTAACTTATTGGCATAATTGAATTATTTGTTTGTGTCATTTCAATGTCAAACTCTATGCTGTTTGGGTTTTATTAGAAGTACAGGCAAAAGATTGTTAAATTAATAGGAGTTTCTTTTGGGCATAGAAAATGAAGACGTCAAGTACACAGAAAATAAGTTACTAATCTCTTTTTATTATAAAAACAAGTCAAAAAAATTCTTTAAACATCCGAATATTGTTCAAGGTGAGCCCTTTTCATGGGGAGTACAAATCGAAAATATCGATGATAAGCCTAGCTCTTCATTCAAGATTATTGATGCAGGTTTCCATGACCTCGATGAAAAGTACTTTGACCAATCCGAAAAAACAATCTTTGTAAGGTCATTAAATCCAGGTGAAAGCACATACATAGAAATAGACCATTCTACTATTTATCTGGAAGGGGTACTTTGGGTATACATTGAACTTGAGCCTGAACTTTCTAATGTGAAGTATATAACCTTTCAAAAAGACTCTAAAACTGGGATTGTTAACAAATACCATTCAGGGGAAAATGATGATAATAGATGGATGGATGAAATTTATGTTCAAAAAAGGATGGAGTTACTTCAAGCAAGAACGAATAACTACATCCTTTTACTGACGATAGTTACTGTCTGGCAATCCATTTTTGGCCTTAAAGAAACAATTACCTCGTTGTTTAGTTTTGTCTCTCACCTTTTTATGTGGTTATCCGACTTCTTCTCTTGGCTTAAGGGATTCATCTAAAAAACATATAATGTGATAGCTGAGAAATTGTAAATCTAAGCGTGGTTATCTTTGTAGACGCATCATTCCTAAACTCCTTTAATGTCATATTAAGGTGAATTTAGGAAGTGTTTGAATCAACACTTAATTGACATCATTATGTATGAATCCGTGAATACACTTTCCATATCGCAGGAATCCGGCTTACTGAGCTAAATGAATACACTAAATATGATTTTAGTTAGACACCACTTGATGAATACGGTCAACTAAAGGGCAATAAATACCTAGATGTTTATTTGCACGCTTAATCGATATGATGAGTGCCTTGATGATGGAATGATTATTCCAATGTTAATGCAAAAACCATTATTATTTCTGCGTTATCACTCCGATACCATAAGGATTACCGTGCCTAAGCACTTACCAGAATCTCATTTAGATACAGCGCAAATTTGCCCTTTATGCCAAGGGGCGAATCAGTGCGCAATGACTCTTGGTGCAGATATCAGTGACTGTTGGTGTGCTAAGCAGGCGTTTCCGAAGTTGACTCAATTGTTATCTGGCGATTTGGCGGCAGGCTTATCGACAGGCGATACAACGGGGCTGAGTGCCGATAAGTTAGCGAAATTATTATCGCAGCCTGCGACGGCTTGCATTTGTGAGACTTGTTTAAGCCGGATAAAGCGCGAGCTAACAGTTTCTGCTTCAGAAGATAAAAACAGCCCATCGGGATTAGTCGATGGGCTGGGATATGAGGTGAAATAGCGGGCTATTAATTGATGGTGTAATCCAGTTGTACGCTACTTTGTGCTTCTACGGCTTTACCATTTTCAAATTTGGGTGCGTAACGCCATTTATTTAAGGCTTCGATGCTTTCTTTTTCAAATAAAGTGCCACCCTTAGAGGCTAAGATTTCAGGATTTTTCACAAAGCCATGTTCATCAACGGTAAATTTAAGTTGAACCCAGCCGCTTTTACGTTTTTGGACATAGGATGCAGGGTATTTAGGCGTAGTGCGAAACAGCGGTTGCTGTTCCTGTGCGTCGGCCCAAGGGCGCATCTTGCCGATGGCGATACAGTGGGCGGTCGATTCGTCACGCTTTCCTTGGCGCTCATAAAGTTCGACTAGATAAGCATGGGCGCTTAACGCATAAGGGTGGCTGTAGTTAAGGGCTTCAAACTGCTTCACTACTTCTAAAAGCAGCGGAATCGCCTTGTCATCATGCTTTTCGGCATATTGAACGGCACCGACGACATAGGTAGCTTTGACTCTGTCGAGGGCATTTTCGGGCAGGATTTCTTTGTAAGTTTCGTAGGCCTCGAAGGCATAGCTTCTTACGCTTCTTGTGTATAGCTCAGTATTGGATAAGCGGTTAAAAGCGGCCATTTTTACATCGGCGATCAGTTTCTTGTTATCGGATTTTTCAGCAATTGTGATTGCATCAAGCAAATCATTTTTCGCATCTTTGGCTTCGACGGCGGTTTGTGCTGCACCAAGTAAGGGATCGATAAGCTCAAGCGCTTCTTTACCATAATGAACTTTATAATTTGTGAGAGCGAGTTGATATAACTCATTCGCCTTCGCTGTTTTTGGCAAATTATTTTCTGCAAATGGGTAAGGGGCGACTTGCTTCTCTATTGCACCAGCCCAGTTCATGGCGAGGTTAGCTAAGTCGACACTGTCCTTAGCATATTGAGCTTCACCTAGTTCGAAGGCCCTTTTGGCACTGACTTCTATTTGGGCGTTATCACCTTGTTTGAGTGCGGTTTGGTAGTCACTGTAGGCTTGGGAAAATGTGTTTTCCGAGGCATTTATGGGTAACGAAGTACTTAAGGCTAAAGCAAATAGACTGGCTAAGGGTAATATTTTTCCGTCTAACATCTTGTATATCCTTATATTTAGTTCCATCGGATAGTACAAATGTTTCACTCTTGATACAAGCTTGTTTTCCCTCTGTTGGTCAGTAGGGGATTAGGAAGGTAAGCATTTGCCTACCTTCTGACTTTGCCGATTGGCTTGGTACTCTTTAGTGCGTGACTTATTTAGCTACGAACTGTAAACCAAATTGACCTAACTCGCCGTAGTAGAATTGGCAGTGCTGATTGAGCGGCAGATCTAATACCCCCGCATATGAGCCTGTGATCACATACTGTCCACGGGTTAAGCCAATCCCTTGGGCAGATAAGAAGTTGACCAACCAATAAAGCCCTGCTTTAGGGAAACCGTTGGGATGAACCGCGGCTTTTTGCAGCGTCTCACTTGCTTGCTGTCCGCCAGCGGCAACGTCAACACTCAGGGCGAAATGGCCTGTTTCAGCCGAGGTTGAGATTTCTGGCCCTAACCACAAGCCTTGATTGACTAAACCATCGGCGAGAGCATCGAAGTGGTTGGCTTCGCTTGGGTTTTGATAACGACTTTTGATCAGTTCTAAAGCGAGGCGCGTTTTACCTAGGGCGGCGTCGATTTCGGCTTCCGAATAAGGCGTGGCTCGTGGTGGTAAATCGCTGCCAATTTCAAAGGCGAGCTCGGGTTCGACACGGGCAAGCCCTTTGCTCGAAGGATAAAGTGGACACTCGGCGGTTTCGACATACACATCATGTTGATAGATAGGCGCTACCACGGTTTTTTCTGCGGTTGGGAGTAGGCACTTCCACCCCGCAATCGGGTTGTCTTGGGCGCTAAACTGCTGCGCAATGGTCTGCTGGATGGCAAAGGCCAAGGGGAAATCTTTCGGTCTTAGCGCTTCTTGCAACAGCGCGCCCGCTTCACCTTTGGCGCGTCGCTGGGCGAGTTCTTGTGCTGCAGCCTTAATGGACTCAAGCTGTGTTTTAGCGTCTGTCTGTGACATGTTTAATCCTAACTAACTTATTTAAAAGGACTTATTTAAAGGACTTGTGCAGAGTCGTTTATGTCGCAATCACTGAGCGCATAAGGCATAACTCGACTCTGTAAATCCAATTTGAGCTAAAAGAGAAATTGCGCTCAATATACCTTTTTGTGCTGCTAAAGGCTTGATAAAACTTAGCTTGATATGCTCTGCATTTATCGCCAGTTAAGATAGGTTTAGTGTCAGCTTAACTATCCAATCCGGAGGATAAGTTAATCGCTTTTTAGGCTAGATCTTAGCGCGCCGCGGTGCCAGAATGGCGTTCCTTTCTGCGGTACTACTGGGACTTTTCCGTGAATCAAAGCCACTCTGGATCCTTGGCAACTAACCATGCTCAATTAGGATTGTTGTTTATTTCTGTCGCCGTATTGTTTTGGGGCATGTTACCCATAGCGCTTAAGCTATCGGGTAGTTTTATCGATCCTGTGACGTTGACTTGGTTCCGTTTTTTAGTGGCGCTCCTCGTCAGTATTTTGGTGCAGTGGAGTGCCGGGAGCTTGAAACAGTTTGCGGCGCTCGATGCCAAGGTTTGGCTCAGGCTTATCCTCGCTGGACTGTTTCTAATGCTTAACTATGTGTCATTCGTGTATTCCCTCGATTATTTAGCTCCGGGAGCGGCGCAGCTTAATTTTCAAACCTCGCCATTTTTCCTCGCCTTTGGCGGCGTATTGTTTTTTAAAGAACGCTTGAATGCGGTGCAGCTCAGTTGTTTTGCTACCTTAGCTTTAGGGATGTTGATGTTTTTCCATCCCTATTTAGATTTTTCCGCCACCGATAACCATGAGATCTGGCTTGGGGTGATGATAGTGCAGTTTTCCGCATTGTCATGGACTACCTATGCGCTGCTGCAAAAGTCACTGTTGAACCGTTTGTCCCCCGCCAACGTACTCTTAGTCATCTACGCCTTAGGGATCTTTGCGATGGCGCCCTTTAGCGATTTTAGCCAGTTTGCACAAATGGATAGCTTCGACTGGCAAGTGGCGCTGTTTTGCGCCGCCAATACCTTAATTGCCTACGGCTGCTTCGGACAATCGATGAAGTACTGGCCGACGGCACAGGTGAGCGCCATGCTGGCGTTAACGCCGGTATTTAGCTTTAGCGCCACGGCGTTAGTGGTCAGTATAGGTTGGTGGCCTGATGTATTTAAGGCCGATAAATTAGATGCGCTATCGCTCTTTGGCATAGGTGTGATTATTGTGTCAGTGATGGTGGTGCAGTTACTGCCCATGTATCGCCAGCGCCGCGCACGACGTTTGCAACCCGCTTCACAGACCACTGAATAGGTACCCGAGTGATAACACGCCTGACCGACATGCAACTTGAACAAATCCGCGGGGTTATCTTTGATCTCGACGGCACGCTTGCCCATTCAAACCCCGATTTTAAAGGCTTAAGGGCGGCATTAGGTATTGGATCGGGGACCGATATTCTCGAGCATATACATAGCCTTGAGACCACAATGGCTAAGATGCAGGCGCTGGAAATTGTCCATGACTATGAGCTGGAAAGTTCGCGTCAGGCGAGCTGGATTGAAGGCGCGCAGGCGCTGATTGCCTTTTTAAAGACACGGCAACTACCTCTGGCGATTTTGACCCGCAATATGCCCGAGGCGGCCAAAATTACCATCGAAAAACTCGGTATTGATATCCCTCTAGTGCTGACCCGTTACGATGCCGAGCCAAAGCCACATCCGCAGGGTATCCACTTGATTTGCGAGCAATGGCAGTTGAGTCCGGCGGATATCTTGTATGTGGGGGACTATCTATTCGATCTGCAAACCGCGCAAAACGCCGGTAGCCGCTGCGCCCTCTATTGCCCAGAAGAGGTGCCCGACTATGCCCAAGCGGCGGATTTACTCATCGCTAATTATCAGAGCTTTATCGACGCTTGGGCATTAGAAGTTAAAGGCTAACTCAAGCGCGGACGGACTAATCCCAATCGGGGGCAAAGTCTGGATCTGCGACCCTGTGATTGCGATCCAGTTGATTGATTTGCTCTATTTCTGCAGGCGTTAAGCTAATCCTTGCTGCGGCAAGGTTGCTGCGAACATTCTCTCTTTGGGTTGAGGAGGGAATGGTGGCAAAACCTAATTGTCGCAGCCATGCCAACACAATTTGTGCGGGAGTGGCTCGATGCGCCATGGCTAAGTTGACAATGGTTTCATCCTGCAACACTGCGCCATAGGCAAATGGCATGTATCCCGTTACTAATACATTGTGTTGTTTACAAAAATCCGTCACTTTGCGATTGATGAGATAGGGATGCACTTCTACTTGATTGGTATAAATAACACCTTCGCCTAAGATGGCAATCGCTTGCGCGAGTTGTGCATTGGTAAAGTTTGATACGCCAATCCGACGGGTTAGGCCTTTATCTAATACCGCTTTGAGTTCTGAAAGATACTCGACCATATTGGGCTCATCGCTGTTTAACGGCCAATGGATGAGTAACAGGTCAAGATACTCGGTTTGCAGCGCCGTTAGACTGTCGATAACGCTAGTCTCAAAGCGTTCCTTCGTCAGGTTTTCAGTCCAAACTTTGGTCGTGATAAACAGTTCTTGGCGTGGGATCCCTGAGGCGTTAATCGCATCCCCGACGGCCGATTCATTACCATAAATTTGTGCCGTATCGATATGGCGTGAACCTTCTTCGAGTGCCATCAACACTGCATCGAACGCAGCTTTATCTTTAAGCCTGAATGTTCCTGTGCCCAGTATCGGCATCGCTGTCAGAGGCGTTTGGTTAAATGCTGTCGCATTGGTGTGAGTCATATTCTTCCCCTTATTCTGTGGATGGGGTAACTGTCACCGATCACGCTTTGTTGATAAAGAGGCTAAAGCACAAATGATTTTTGCTATTACCGCAACAATCTATGGTACTTAACGCCCTAATCACTTCTAAATTTAAAGGGTTAGCCGAGGTTGAATAAAATCAATAAAGGCGGAGATCCGCCGAGCAACGGTAGAGGTCTTGTAATAGACGGCATTGACTTGTTCCCGCTCTATATTCACGACTCGCTCGTTTTCAAGCAAAGGCAATAAACGACCGTTGGCAATATCATCGCTGACCATAAAGCCAGACAGGCAGGCTATGCCGTTACCCGCGAGGGCTAATTGACGTACGGTTTCGCCATTGCTTGCCCGCATTGTGGGAACAATGGGTTCCAGCCCTTTGAGTGGCCAATGATTCAAGACCTTAGCGCCCGTAAAACCGATAAGACTGTGGTGGTTTAGCTCGCTGACGCTTTTAGGTAAACCGCGTTTGGCGAGGTATTCCTTAGAGGCCACAATATGCAGTTTACTCTTACCTAAGGGTCTAGCGTGCAGGGTTGAGTCGGTGAGTTTTCCTATACGAATCGCCACATCGGTGCGCTTTTCAATCAAGTCGACAAAGCCTTCGTTCGAGGTCAGTTCTAGCTCTATCTCGGGGTAAAGCTGTTTAAACTCATGCACTAAGGGGACTATCTGGTGTAGCACAAAAGGGCTGGCAGCATCGACTCTAAGCTTACCCTTAGGTTGCTCCCCTCGACTCATAAGTTCTTCTTCCGCTAACTGTATGGTTTGCAGCCCAAGCCTAACTGCATCGACAAACAGGCGTCCCTCATTGGTTAATTCGACTCGTCGAGTCGTGCGGTTGAGCAGGGTGATTTGCAACTGACTCTCAAGTTTGGTCACAGCTCTTGAAACCCTAGCAACTTGAATATCGAGCGCTTCGGCCGCTGCGGAAAATCCGCCACTATCGACCACTGTGAGTAGTATCTGTAAGTCATCTGAGCGAGTCAGCATGTCAGTCTCCAACGAGGTAATTAGTTACGTTTATAGCAAAAATCATTTGTAAAAATCACTCTTTTTGACAATAAACTTTATCGTCAAGATAGCGCCATCTGAAGTTATGTGAACAGGTTTAACTTCAGCTCTATTAGCCCTTATCGAGCTTGTCGCTCGTTTAATACAGGATGGACGCCATCATGCCTTTAGCTTTACTCGCATTGACGCTAAGCGCCTTTGCTATTGGAACAACTGAGTTTGTCATCGTGGGATTAATTCCCACTATGGCGCAGGACTTACAGGTTTCTCTCCCCTCGGCGGGATTATTAGTCAGCCTCTATGCCCTTGGGGTAGCCGTTGGCGCCCCAGTATTAACGGCGTTAACGGGGCATTGGAATCGTAAACATGTGTTATTAGCGGTAATGACGCTATTCGTCGCGGGGAATGTGCTCGCGTGGCAAGCCCCGAGTTATGAAACTCTGATTGCAGCGCGGGTGATCACTGGTTTAGCCCATGGGGTGTTCTTTTCGATTGGCTCAACCATTGCAACTGGACTGGTACCAAAGGAAAAAGCGGCCAGTGCCATTGCGATTATGTTTACAGGACTGACCGTCGCACTGGTAACAGGAGTGCCCCTAGGGACTTATATCGGCCAGAGTTTTGGTTGGCAATCGACATTTTTAGCCGTTGCTCTGCTTGGTCTTATCGCCTTGATAGGCAGTGCATTCTTAGTGCCGAACAACCTTAAGCAGACCCGTGCTGCCAGTTTACTGACCCAAGCTAAAGTGTTGACTGAGCCAAGATTACTGCTGGTATTTGCCATTACTGCAATTGGGTATGGCGGTACTTTTGTCGCCTTTACCTTTCTCGCGCCGATTTTACAGCAGATCAGTGGCTTCGATGCGAGTGCGATAGGGATGATCATGTTGGTGTATGGTGTCTCGGTTGCCATAGGTAACATCTGGGGCGGTAAGATGGCCGATAACATGGGGCCAATCAAAGCCCTCAGTTATATTTTTACTGGTTTAGCTGCGGTGTTGTTTATCTTCCATTTTACGGCGTTAAACCCTATTACCGCTGTGTTAACCATACTCGTTTGGGGCGCTTTCGCCTTTGGCAATGTTCCTGGATTACAGGTCTATGTTGTCAAACTGGCTGAAACCTATGCTCCAACCGCAGTAGATGTAGCGTCGGGATTAAATATCGCCGCCTTCAACATTGGAATTGCCTTAGGTGCTTGGGGCGGCGGACTCATTGTCGAGCAGATGGGATTAATGCAAACCCCATTGATTGGTGCGCTAGTGGTGATTGCGGCGCTGCTATTAACTCGCCTGAGTGGTTATTTGGATACTCGAACTGAGCCTGTTAATGCGTCAGTCGATGGAGTTAAGCAATAGGTTATCGTTGCAATATGGGCTTGCTAACCACTGTGTTTGCAAGCCCATTAAAGTCTAAATCTACTGCCCAGTTGTACTCGTGGTTAAGGCATCTTGTTTATCTTGCTTAAGCCCCAGCCGAATACTGTCGAGCAATGCCACTAACCAGCAGAGCAAAAAGCCATAGAGCAGTTCATTGGCATTGGCCATGGTGGTTTGGGTTTGCTGAGTGATTTCGGCGGATATCACGCCGACATCTAGGGGTAAGGTGCCATTTTGGATCTCTAAGGCGATCACTTGTGCCACTTGATAGATTTGCATGAGGAGCAGCATCAGGCTGATAACAGCTAAGCTGAAAAACACCAGCGCCGAACGTTTATGTTTAAGGTAAAAGTGGCCGCTGCCGGGGGCGACAAAAGCGGATAACAGGCCAGCGGTAATGGCTTTTTTCATCGAAATACATTAATTGTGTTGCCAAAGACTAAGGCGACACTAATAGACCTATTGGCTTAAGTGCAAGTTAATTCGGAAAAATGATAGACAACAAAAAAGGAGCCGAGGCTCCTTTTTTAATGCGTTTGTTTAAATCTGCTTAACCTAACGACTTAGGTTTGGCGATTACTCTTCGCGTGGTTTACGTGGTCTACGCTCGCCTGCTGGCTTATCAGAGCGTGGTTTGCGATCAGCAAATGGCTTGTCGCCAGAGGCTGAACGTGGTTTACGCTCGCCCATTGGACGGTCACCACGTGGACGACGGTCGCTACGTGCGCCACGGCCTGAATCTACGAATACCTGATCGCCTGCTTCACGGATGTTCAGTGGCTTGCCACATACGCGCACTTTCTTCAGGTGCTGCAGCACTTCTTTTGGCATGCCGTCTGGCAGGTCAACGGTAGTCACTGCATCGTATAATTGGATGGCACCGATGTAACGGCTGTCGATGTTAGCTTCGTTTGCAATAGCGCCAACGATGTTGCCCACACCCACGCCATTGTCACGACCTACGTCGATAACATAACGGCACATCTTCAGATCTGGGTTGTCTTTTAACGCTTCGGCGCTGCCAAGGCTGGCTGGCAGTGGGCGTGACTCACGGCTGCGACGTTCACCGCGCTCGCCACGTTCAGCACCACGTTCGCTGCGCTCATTGCGTTCATCGCGGGTACGCTCTTGAATCGCAGGTAATTGCAGTGGGCGTTCTTGCTGAACTTGGTGCAGCAGGGCTGCGGCCAGCAGATCGGTATCCACTTCCAACTGTTGGCATAACTGGGCAACTGCTTCGCGCATAAAGTCCAGATCTTGCGTCATGGTTTGCGCTAACTGCTCACCTAAGCGAGACAGACGACGTTCTGCAACCGTCTCTGGGCTTGGTACTTTCATTGGTGAAATACGGCTGTTGGTTGCGCGCTCGATGGTGCGCAGCATACGCATTTCACGGCTGGTAACGAACAGAATCGCCATACCCGTACGGCCAGCACGGCCAGTACGACCGATACGGTGTACGTAAGCTTCAGTATCGTAAGGGATATCGTAGTTCACTACGTGGCCGATACGCTCAACGTCCAGACCACGGGCCGCAACGTCGGTCGCGATCAGAATGTCTAGCTTGCCGCTTTTCAGCTGCTCAACGGCGCGCTCACGGGCTTGCTGGTTCATATCACCGTGCAGTGGTGATGAAGCGTAGCCGCGGGCTTCGAGTTTTTCTGCTAATTCAACGCATGAGTTACGGGTACGAACGAAGATGATGATACCTTCGGTATTTTCAACTTCTAATACGCGTACTAAGGCTTCTAACTTGTTGTGCTGAGACACTTGCACGAAACGTTGCTCGATAGAGTCAACTGTGGTGTGGCTCGCAGCGATGCTGATGTTAGTCGCATCTTTTAAGTGCTTGTTAGCAACACGCTTGATTTGTTCTGGCATAGTGGCCGAGAACAGTGCCAGTTGGCGCTGCTCTGGTGTGTGTTCCAGAATCCATTCGATATCGTCGATAAAGCCCATTTTTAACATTTCGTCGGCTTCGTCGAGTACCAGCGCTTGCAGGGTTTCCAGCTTTAAGGTGCCACGGCGCATATGGTCCATTACACGGCCAGGGGTACCCACGATAACCTGTGGGCCACGCTTCAGGGCGTTTAATTGCTGATGCATGCTCTGACCGCCATAGATTGGCAGTACATGGAAACCTTTCATAAATTTCGCGTAGCTGCTGAAAGCTTCTGCTACTTGCACCGCTAATTCGCGGGTTGGCGCTAATACTAAGATTTGTGGAACAGCTTGGCTGGTCACTTTGTTGAGCAGGGGCAGGGCGAAGGCGCCAGTTTTACCTGTACCTGTTTGTGCCTGACCTAAAATATCTTTGCCAGCCATTAATGGGTCAATACTGGCTGATTGGATTGGCGTTGGGTTTTCGTAACCTAGCTCGTCAAGAGCACGCAACAAATTCTCGGACAAGCCGAGTTCACGGAAAGTTCTTTCACTGGATGACATTGGGTTGTAGCCTTGTGGATGCGCCCGGATTGGCGCTTAAGTTTCACAGACAGAAAATCAACCCCGTGTCGATTTCCCGCACCGAAAACGCCAGATTATAGCAGCATGTGTGCCACTTTACCAATCTGACTGAGGATAAATACAGGGTTTTGCGTATATTTTTTGCAAAAACTGAGCAAGAAACGCGCCACTTCGATTAATTTTTCAAAAAGTCGCCATTGAGTCGTAGGATTTCGAAGGCGGATTCTGTCACCGCCGCGAGAAACACATAGTCCAAAGTGTCGGGGGTATCTTCGGGGGTATGGTACTGCGGATGAGTGGGAACGCCAAAGTAGAGCCAAGGGATCTTAGCTTTATGGAAAGGATAATGATCCGAGGCCCTGAGCCAATCAGTGCTCTGGATGCTTCGTCCCACGGGTTTGGGATGACTCAACTTAATGCAGAGGCGATTATTCGCGTTTAGCATGGTCCTAAATTGTGGAAACTGATAAAAGTTGCGGCTCCCCTCGAGGTAAATGGCATAGGGGCGACTCGGGTGGCCAATCATATCGAGATTAAGCATCAGTTCAAATTGCGCCTCGGGCATGCGCTGCTTGAGTTGTTCGACGAGTGCCGTACTGCCATACAGCCCCGGCTCTTCCGCATCGGTGGCGACAAACATTAAGTTAATATTGGGCAGCGAATCGGGGACGGCGCTTAGCTGCGCTTGCCAGTGGGCGGCGAGAGCCAACAGGGCGGCAACACCTGAGGCGTTATCATCGGCGCCGTGGTAAATCTTGCTGCCACTCATGCCGAGATGATCGTAGTGAGCCACCACAATGCGCCATCGATTGGTGGGCTGGTGTGCGGGAACTAACGCCACCATATTGCTTCCCGTCTCTTGGCTAAAAAGCGTGGCATATTCGAAGGGCACCTCGAAAGTCTCTGCCCAAGGAGTAAGCCCAAGTTGTTGATACTGGCTGTGCAGATAGTTGCGAGTCTTGGCGGCACCTTCCGTTTGGGTTTTACGCCCCATTAATTCTGCGGCGCTGAGTGTTGCTACTGTTTGCTTAAGATCTGCGGGCACGGCCCAATTCAATCGAATCGCCTCAGGTGAGCAAGTGTATTCGGCGGGTTGATTGGCACAGGCCGTAAGGCCCAAACACAAGCTCAGGATACACAAGCGCAATATGCTCAAGCCTATGCGATGAGACTGGGGGCGAGTGATTGCTATGAGTGGGTGCGCCAGATTGCCCATGGCTATCCTTAAGGTTGGCAATAGGATGATCAATCCTAAGCCTAACAGGGATTTAGCCTGGCTGCATTGGCCGTAATGCTGAATTAGTCTAAGACGCGGATCTCGGGGGAGAGTGTCGCCTCTTGATGACGGCTTAAATTAAAGTGCTCCAAGCCAGAGACTAAATGGGTGCGTGAGCAAATAGTGACTTGGGTGTTTTTGGTGAGTCCGCCTTGGGCAAGCGTAGTGATCCTACCATCGGGTAAGGCGAGCAGGCTGCTATTGGCTGAGCTATCCAACACTGTCACCTGTAAACGTGTGGGTTGACCGATAAGCGGATCGACAGCGGCAATAACCAATGCCACAAGCGTTAGCCCTAGACAGGTGATGAGTAATAGATTGGCGCGACTTAAGCTCGTCAAACTCGGGCGATGCGTTGGCAACATGTTCTCCTCGATTGATAACGGCGAATGGCTTGCCTGAGATGTTTTATACCACGATAGGGTGTAATTACAGCGCCTTGGAGATACCAAGGCACTGCTGACACTTAATATTATGACTGCTTGGCTAGTTTAGCATCCCGCTCCAGCAGCGGCTTTAAGAAGCGCGCGGTATGGGACGTTGGATGCTGCGCCACATCTTCTGGCGTACCGGTTGCTAGGATAGTACCGCCGCCTCCGCCGCCTTCTGGGCCTAAGTCGATAATCCAGTCTGCGGTTTTAATCACATCCAGATTATGCTCAATCACCACAATAGTATTGCCGTGGGATTTGAGGCGATGCAGTACATCGAGCAGCAATTGGATATCGGCAAAGTGCAAGCCAGTTGTCGGTTCATCCAGAATATACAAGGTCTTACCCGTATCGCGCTTAGAGAGTTCCTTCGCAAGTTTCACCCTTTGGGCTTCACCGCCCGACAGCGTGGTCGCGCTTTGGCCTAAACGCACGTAGGACAAACCTACATCCATCAGGGTTTGCAGTTTACGGGCAATGGCTGGCACGGCATCGAAAAACTCCCGCGCATCTTCCACTGTCATTTGCAGCACTTCGTGGATGTTCTTACCTTTATAGCGCACCTCTAAGGTTTCGCGGTTATAGCGTTTCCCCTTACAGGCATCGCAGGGCACATACACATCGGGCAGGAAGTGCATTTCGACCTTAATTAAGCCATCGCCTTGGCAGGCCTCACAGCGACCGCCTTTCACGTTAAAGGAGAAACGGCCCACCTGATAACCGCGGGTACGGGATTCCTGCGTCGCGGCAAAAATCTCCCGAATAGGCGTAAAGATGCCAGTATAAGTGGCGGGGTTAGAGCGCGGTGTGCGGCCAATCGGGCTTTGGTCGATATCGACCACTTTATCGCATTGCTCCATGCCGACGATGCGATCGTATGGCGCAGGCTCATCGACTGTGGCACCGTTGAGTTGCTTATGGGCAATTCTAAAAAAGGTGTCGTTAATCAGCGTCGATTTACCCGAACCCGATACCCCGGTCACGCAGGTGAATAATCCCACTGGGATGGTTAAATCCACATTGCGCAGGTTATTGCCGCGGGCGCCATAAAGCTCAATCACTTGTTTTGGGTCGTAAGGTGTACGTGGGGTGCTGATATGGATATTGCGTTTGCCCGAAATATATTGGCCAGTGACAGACTCGTCGCAGGCGACAATTTTCTCAATTGGACCGTCGCAAATCACTTCGCCGCCGTGTACACCAGCGCCGGGGCCGATATCGATAATATGATCCGCAATACGAATCGCATCTTCATCATGCTCCACCACAATCACTGTATTACCTAAATCCCGCAGGTGGATTAAGGTCTGCAATAACCGTTCGTTATCCCGTTGATGCAAGCCAATAGATGGCTCGTCGAGCACATACATCACACCGACAAGTCCTGCGCCGATTTGGCTGGCGAGACGAATACGCTGCGCTTCACCGCCTGAAAGCGTTTCGGCCGAACGCGATAGACTTAAATAGTTGAGGCCGACATTAACGAGGAAGCCTAAGCGATCGCGTACTTCCTTCAATACCTTCTCGGCGATCTGTGCCTTTTGGCCGCTGAACTCGAGTTTGTCGAAGTATTCGAGGGCTTCACCTATCGACCAAACAGTGAGTTTGGGCAGGTTAAGATCGCCAATAAACACGTTACGGGCTTCTTCACGTAGGCGCGAGCCGCCACAGCTTTGGCAGGCTTGAGTATTGATAAACTTGGCTAATTCTTCGCGCACCGCGTTGCTTTCGGTCTCGCGGTAGCGCCGATCCATATTATTTAAGATGCCTTCGAAGGGGTGATTACGCACCACCACATCGCCACGGTCGTTGATGTATTTGAAGGCGATACTGTCTTTGCCTGAGCCGTAGAGGACGATTTTTCTCACCTTATCCGACAGCTGTTCGAAGGGAACTTCGACATCGAACTTATAGTGGTCGGCGAGCGAACTCAGCATCTGAAAATAATAAAAGTTACGTCTATCCCAACCACGAATCGCGCCGCCCGCAAGGGATAACTCAGGATTAGTGATCACTCTGTCTGGGTCGAAAAATTGTTGTACCCCTAAACCATCACAGGTTGGGCAAGCGCCAGCTGGGTTGTTAAAGGAGAAGATCCGGGGCTCAAGCTCGGCCATCGAATAACCACAGTGCGGACAGGCAAAATTTGCAGAGAAGATTAATTCTTCTGTGCTGCCTTCATCCATGCTGGCGACCACGGCAATTCCGCCGGAGAGTTCGAGCGCAGTTTCAAAGGATTCGGCGAGACGCTGCTGAATATCGCTGCGGACTTTAAAGCGGTCGACCACCACTTCGATGGTGTGCTTAACGTGTAAATCGAGTGCTGGTGGGTCGGTTAAGTCGCAGACTTCACCGTCGATACGGGCGCGGATATAGCCCTGCGCCGATAAGCCTTCGAGTAATTTTACGTGCTCACCCTTACGACCGTTGACCACGGGCGCCAGCAGCATCAAGCGGCTGTCTTCGGGCATTTCTAACACTTTATCGACCATCTGACTCACGGTTTGCGCAGCAAGTGGTTGGCCGTGTGTCGGGCAGCGCGGTTCGCCCACACGGGCAAACAACAGACGCAGATAGTCGTAAATTTCGGTAATAGTCCCGACGGTGGAACGCGGGTTATGGGATGTCGATTTTTGTTCGATGGAAATCGCCGGGCTCAAGCCTTCGATATGGTCGACATCGGGCTTTTCCATCAAGCTTAAGAATTGGCGGGCATAGGCAGAAAGAGACTCAACGTAACGTCGTTGGCCTTCGGCATATAAGGTATCAAATGCTAGGGAAGATTTGCCTGAACCCGATAACCCTGTGATAACGATTAACTTATCCCTTGGGATAGTCAGGTTGATATTTTTGAGATTGTGGGTCCGTGCGCCGCGTATTTCAATCTTATCCATCTATCGCTCAAGTCTTATGCTTAAAAAAATGAGCCTAAGTATCGCACAGTTCGGCGGCCGAGTTTAGTCGATTCTGTGATCTTGCTGACACGCCCAATGGGCGCGGTTGTGGGGCTGGTATTGCTGATAAAGGTGATACAGTTAGCGGATTAACGAAGATTAATCCGTCTATCGGCTTTGAACTTATCCAACTTCTGTAAGCATCGAGTTAACTATTTGTAGCCAATGGGCTTTTAGATAAGCCTTAAAAATAAAGGCCTAAGCGTACGCTAACGCGCGAGCATCAGCATTGGTGTGGGGCAAAACCCGCTGTTTTACACTCTTGGCGTGGGCGGTTTTTCCTTTTGAGCAAACGCTTTTGGGTGTGTTAACATGCGCCCCCTAAAAGACTTCAATCCAGGGCAAAATCATGGGTAACAACGGACTTTCAGGAACCGAGAAAAAAGTCGCGTTTTCTTTAGCCAGCGTATTTGGTTTACGTATGATGGGCTTGTTTATGATCATGCCCGTCTTTGCACTCTATGGTCAGCATTTAGAAGGTTTTTCTCCCCTTTGGGTGGGGATTGCCATTGGTGCCTATGGCTTGACTCAGGCCGTTTTGCAGATCCCGATGGGGATTTTATCCGACAAGTATGGTCGCAAACCTGTCATCCTCGCAGGCCTGGTATTGTTCGCCATCGGCAGCTTAATTGCCGCCAATGCCGATACGATTTACGGCGTGGTATTTGGCCGCGCTGTGCAAGGGATGGGGGCGATTGCCGCCGCCGTGTTGGCCTTAGCGGCGGACTTAACCCGAGATGAGCAGCGCACTAAGGTGATGGCCATTATCGGCATGTGTATCGGCGGCTCCTTTGCCCTGTCGTTGCTCGTGGGCCCAATTGTGGCGCAGCATTTAGGCTTATCGGGTTTATTCCTGCTAACCGCTGGCCTTGCGGTACTTGGCATGTTGATTGTGCAGTTATTAGTGCCAAATCCGATTTCCCATGCACCTAAGGGCGATACCTTAGCCGCGCCCGCCAAGCTCAAGCGTATGTTGACCGATCCGCAGCTGTTTAGGCTCGATGCGGGTATTTTTATTCTGCACTTAGTGTTAACCGCGGTGTTTGTTGCCTTGCCACTCGATTTAGTCGATGCGGGTCTGGTGAAAGAAAAACATTGGATGCTGTATTTCCCCGCGTTTGTGGGCGCATTCTTCTTGATGGTGCCGTTAATCATTATCGGGGTGAAGCGTAAGAATACCAAGGCGATGTTTCAAATTGCTTTAGTGATCATGATGTTTGCCCTTGCGGCCATGGCGATGTTTTCGAACAACCTCTGGGTATTGAGCGTAGCGGTATTGCTGTTTTTTACCGGCTTTAACTACCTTGAAGCGTCGCTGCCGAGTTTGATTGCGAAATTCTGCCCCGTGGGTGAAAAAGGCTCGGCCATGGGGGTTTATTCAACTAGCCAATTCTTAGGCGCCTTCTGTGGCGGTATGCTCGGCGGTGGTGCGTTCCAATTAGTTGGCGCCGTGGGCGTGTTTATCGTCGCGCTGGTATTGATGGGCGTTTGGTTATTATTGACCCTAGGGATGAAAAATCCTGTGCTGCTTAAGAGTTACACCTTAGAAGCCGCCGTGAAAGATAAGGCCCAAGCGCGGGATATGGCGTCGCAGCTGTCACAATTGATGGGTGTGGTCGAAGCGATTGTGGTGCTAGACGAAAAAGTGGCCTACTTAAAGGTTGATGAGCATTTCGATTTAAGAGAAGCCCGAGCTGTGTTAGGCTCTGCTCAATAATATGTTTTATTGCCGCGAGTTTTAGGGAAGCGGATTTTCCCTTGCGGCAACAATTATAAACAACATACTGAATTAATAGATTATTTAAAGAATCGCAGGAGATTTCAATGGCCAGTCGTGGTGTTAACAAGGTAATTTTGGTTGGCAATTTGGGACAAGATCCAGAAGTACGTTACATGCCAAACGGTAACGCAGTCGCTAACATCACAGTAGCGACCAGCGAATCGTGGAAAGACCAACAAGGTCAACAGCAAGAGCGTACTGAATGGCACCGTGTGGTTCTGTTTGGCAAGTTGGCTGAAATTACGGGTGAGTACCTGCGTAAAGGTTCACAGGTTTACCTCGAAGGTAAACTGCAGACGCGTAAGTGGAAAGACCAAAGTGGTCAAGATCGTTACAGCACTGAAGTGGTTATCGACCAAAGCGGTAGCATGCAAATGTTAGGTGGTCGCAATCAAGGCCAAAGTCAAGGTCAAGGCCAAGGTGCACCTATGGGTGGCATGCAACAAAACGCGGGTTACCAAGCGGCACCGGCTCAAACAGCGCCAGCGCAAAACCAATACGCGCCAGCACAGCAAAGTTACCAAGCACCTGCACAGCAGCCACAATCTGGCTACAATCAGCAGCCTGCTCAGCAAAGCTATGGCCAGCAACAGCAATCCCATGCTCAGCCACAGCAAGGTGGTTATGCGCCTAAGCCTGCTGCACCAGCATATCAAGCTCCAGCGGCACCTGCACAACGTCCAGCGCCACAGCCACAACAAAACTTTACCCCAGATTTGGATGATGGTTGGGACGACGATATCCCGTTCTAAGCTTGATTATCTAGCATAGTGCTAAGATTCAAACACAAGGCCCCGTTTACGGGGCTTTGTTTTAATTGCAATTTTTCCATCGATAGCAAAACGTTGAGTTGCTTTCAAACCATTTACAGGATGTAGAGATGGAACCATTTTTTGAGTTGGATGCTTTCTATCACAGGGATGTTTATTTTGTGTATTCGGAGCAGAATGAGCAGCCCTATATTGATAGCTTTACTAAGCCTTTGAATGGTGTAACGCCCCTTTACTATGAGGTGGGCGTGCTTGATGAGGCGATTACCCAGTACGACATTTTGCCCACCATAGGCCTTCCCCTTGTCAGCTCATTATTTGTCGAGTAATTTCGTGCAGTTAGCGACAAAGAAGTCCAATTTATCCCTGCTGAAATTCGTGATAACAGCGGAGATATCAATCATCAATTTTATGCGATGAAGGTGCTTAAACGTTTCGCCTGTATCGATATGAATCGCTCGCAAGTCAGTTATCGCCGCTATGGTGAATGTCAGTCACTCCAAATCCAGACTTTAGTGATTGATGCCAGCAAGGTGGGGGGAGCGTCGATATTTTCGCTACAGGAAAAACTGGCTTATATCATAGTGAATCAAACTATTCGCGATCTGTGTCAGCCGCTTCGGGGCGTAGAGTGTGTGCCGCTGGACTAGGCATTTGGTTCGAGATTTTGGTGAAATAATTTCTAAAGATATTGTGCTAAATATCAAGGTGATAATTGCTTTTGGTACGGTGTAAGGTATTGATTTTGTGACTTAAAGCCTTTTAGCGGCTATAGTAAAAAGTCAATTTATCAGTACTGAGGTTAGCATTTTCTCCGGTTAATGAACCCAATTTGGGGGAGAAAATGAATTTTTATGAATCATTTCAAGCGAATCCAGTTTAAACACCTGTGGCTATGGCTGCTATTTATCAGCGTGGCCTTGCCCTTAAGAGCGGTTGAAGCGCCTTTGTGGCCAGAGTCGGCCGATTTACCCTTAAGTCAACGGGTGCACACAGGCACCCTGACTAATGGGTTGCACTACCTGTTAGTGAACAATAAAACTCCCGAACAGGCCGTTATCGTCCGTATGCGGGTCGATGTGGGATCTGTGATGGAAACGGATGCCGAGCAAGGTCTGGTGCATTTTTTAGAGCATATGGCATTTAATGGCTCTACCGGGCTCGCGGCGGGGGAGATGATCCCGACACTACAGCGTTTAGGTTTAAGTTTTGGGGCCGATACCAATGCGGTGACTGAATTTCAGCAGACGGTTTATCAGTTTAATTTACCGAGCAATAGCCAAGATAAAGTCGATACCGCTTTGTTTTTAATGCGCGAAATCGCTGGTAATCTGCTGCTTGATCCCGCGCTTATCGAGCGTGAAAAGGCGGTGGTCTTGTCTGAACTGCGTGAGCGTAGCAGCGCCGATTTAGAAAACTATCGCCACCAGTTAGCCTTTTTAATGCCGCAAACAGTGCTGTCGCAGCGCTTCCCCGTGGGGGAGGCGACGAGCATTAAAAATGCGAACCGTGAAAAGTTATTATCCCTCTATCAACGTTTTTACACGCCGTCCCGCACCACCTTAATTGTGGTGGGCGATATTGATGTCGGCCGTATCGAGCAAAAGATCAAACAGCAATTTACCGACTGGCAAGCTGCGCCGCAGGCCGCAGGGGTAAAGGTGCAATCTATCGGTGTGGTGCAAACCAAGTCTAAGGTGGAGGCGAGCGCCTTCTTCGATCCAAGTCTGCAAACCTCGGTTTCTCTAGGGCTGTTAAAGCCTCAACAGTCTAAAGCCGATACCATTGCCCAGCGTGAGCAGGAGATTTTATTAGAGCTTGCCCATGGCATTTTATACCGCCGCCTAGAATCGCAATTACTCCACAGTCAAGGCCTGTACGGCGTTAATCTGCAAATTGGTCCCGAGTATGATATTGCCTACGGCACTCAAATGACGCTGGGCACGCAGGAAAACAACTGGCAACAGGGTATTGCGCTATTGGAGCAAACCCTGCGTCAGGTGCTTGAATTTGGCTTTAGCCAACAGGAAATCGACCAACAACTTAAACGAATGCATAAGGGGTATCAGCTCAATGCCGCTGGTAGCAACACTATTCACAGCGTGAACATTGCCGAAAGCCTAGTGAATGCCGTAGCGAGCAAGCGGGTGCCCGTCGAGCCTGAGTGGCAATTGGCATTGTTTGAGACACTGATGCCGAGTATCACGCCGCAAAAACTGCAGCAGTTGTTTAAACAGACTTGGAATGGCACGCCTTATTTGTATTTAACCAGTAATAAGCCCATAGATGATGTTGAAAAACAGCTATTAGCCGCCTACAACGCGAGCCAAAAGCAAGCGGTAAAAGCGCCTGAAACCAAAGCCATTGCCGAGTTTGCTTATAGTCAATTTGGTGAGCCGGGGCAGATCGTTGCCGATCAGCGTGATGCCATAACTGGGATCCGTAAGATACAGTTTGCCAATGGTGTACGCCTTAATATCAAGCCAACGGATTTTAATCAGGGCGTGGCGTTAGTGAGCTTAAACATCGGCTTTGGCGAGGTGCCATTCCCCGAGTTAGACGGCTTGTCCTATCTGTTTAACAGCGCCTTTGTGCAGGGCGGCTTAGGCTTACATGACTGGGACAGCATGCGCGATATTTTTGCTGGCCAAGATATCTCGGTGAGTTTGAGTCTGCGTGAGCAGAGTTTTGGTGGCGAGATCAGCAGCAATGCTGCCGAGCTTCGCACTCAATTAGGCGTGCTGACGGCATACTTAGTCGATCCCGGTATGGATAAGCAAGCAGAGCAGTTATTCCGTGAGCAAGTGATTGCCGAGCAACAGAGTATTCATAGCAATCCGCAACTGGAGTTTTCGAACCAGTTTGCCCGTATTGCCCATAATGGTGATAAACGCTATGGCTATGGTAATCCAGAGGAAATCCTCAAGCGTCAGTTTGCTGAGCTCGCGCCTAGCTTCCATTCTGCCGTTCAGCAGGGGGCGATTGAACTGGCAATTGTGGGTGATGTGAATGAAGACAAAGCGATTGCCGAAGTGGCGCAAACCTTAGGGGCCATTGCCCGTCAGCCTATCCCTAAGGGGCAGACGATTGTGCCCGTGTTTCCCAAAGTGCCCGCACACATGAGCCTGATGCATTATGGTCAGGTCGATATGGCGGCGCTGGCGCAGGTGTGGCCGACCACGGATATGAGTAATCCCCGTGAGCAGGTGGGTTTGGGTTTGCTCGAGCAGGTACTAAACATCCTACTCACCGAAAATGTGCGTGAAAAAGCCGGCGCGAGTTATTCTCCTTCGGCATTCTCATATAATGATTTAAATCCAACGGGTTATGGCTATCTTGGCTTATTTAGCGTCACAACTAAGAGCATGTTGCCTGAGGTGGCTCAGTATTACGCTGCCGCGGTGAAGCAAGTCCAAGCGCCAGCGGGGATCAGTGAAGATTTACTCAATCGCGCCCGCCAACCTGTGTTGGAGTGGATGCAGATGGCGCCGCAAAGCAATAACTTTTGGCTCGATTTAGCCTCAACCGCTCAAAGCCAACCGGAGCGTTTTAGCGCCTTTAATCAACGATTGGCGCTGGTGCAACAAATTACGCCTGCGGAGCTAAGCCAGTTGGCGCTGAAATATCTCAAGGATGATAAGCGTTTAACCATCGAAACCTTACCTGCACCCGCTACGGCGCAGTAATGAGCCAAGGTTTGGCGCCATAAAGCCTAAAGACTTTTAGGCGCTAAACTGCGGCATCTTGTGGTTATCGAATCTAAGTCGCTTCTTAAACTAATCAGCCCCCGTCATCTCAGTATCACGGGGGCTTTTTTATTGAGTCGGTTTTAGCATCTGCAATATCGATTTGTGTAATTAACATGTCGATGATCAATGCGAGGTGTAGGACAACTTCTTTTGGGAATTTTCGCCTAAATGCGACTCTCGCCAGCCGATGCGATGGAGGTGAGCTGCAGTGGCGATAGGGGCAATTTGTATCAAAAAATCCTGCTAAAAATGTGATTTGTATCAACTTTGGCCTTGTTGCTGAAATGTTTGTTAAGTGTTTGAGTTTGTGAAATATTTGTTTGAGTTTTAAGTGGCAATTGCCGTTGTTGTCATTGTATAACTGCGTAGACTGAACTGAATTTTTTGTCTGCTAATGAGGGATACGATGCTCAACAATAAACTAAAAGGATTCGCGGTTTTAACCTTCGCCTGTTTGGGCGTGACCGCTTGTGGTGGCTCCGATAACAACAAAGACGAGGATACCTCGAAGACCGATACCTATGTGCAATTTTACAATGCCTCTGTGGGGAGCACGGCAACTGCACTGAAGATTGGCGATAAAACCTACGAGAGTGTGAATTACGCCGATGCCATGCCAAGGTTCACGTCGACACCCGGTGTGAGTGCCGTCGAGGTAATGGGTAAAGATGCGTCGAACAAAGATATCTCGCTCTATAAAGAGGATATCGATTTAAAAACCGCAACTGACCACTTCTTCGTCTTACATGGGGATTTTGCCTCGCCATCGCTGCTGAATATCAATTACTCCCGCACTGAGTTAGATAAGCAAAATGCCGAAGCGGACAAGAGCAAAATGCAATTATTGATCGCCCATACGGCGATGGATGCGCCCGCCTACGATGCCTATATTGCCAAAGCCGATCAAAGCTTTGCCGATGCTGTGATGCTAGGCAGTGTCGCTTACGGTGAAGTTTCGACACCGCAGATTTTGGACACTGGGGATTACAAGGTTTACCTCGCCCCTGCGGGAACGACCAACGTGAGCTACACCACGGCAAGCATTAACTTTAAGACTAAGGTGCCCTATAAGTTGATTTTACGGGAAAGTTTTGGCGCTTCGGATGCCAAAATCAGCTTAGATAGTGTGGATTCGACCACCAATGTGCGTAACCACGTTGCCCTCGAAAGCAGTGTCGATTTTAGGGTATTCAATGGCTTGGCTGAACATAATGTCGATGTCAAAGTCGTGAGCAACAAGCAAGAAGCCCTATTTAGCAATGTGGCTCCCTTTGGCGTGACGGCTTATCAAGGCGCTGAGTTTAATGATTTTGGAGTGAGCGTGTTTGACCATACTAGCCAAGCTAAACTGCTCGATAATGTGCTGATTACCCTTAATCAGGACGAGATCAAAACCATCTTCATCTACGAACAAGCCACCGAAGAAGGTAGCCAAGTGAAGGCGATGGAGATGAAGCAAACGCAAACGCCGAGTCCCTACAGCTTCAAGTTTGATATCGTCAGTTTTGCGGACAAGAGTAACCTTACGCTGTACTTCTTAAAGGCGAACGACACCATTGAAACCGCTGCCTATAAGATCAGTGCGGTTAACCCTACGGCGCCGCAGTCGTTAGTGGTGCCAAAAGGTGAGTATTCTATCAAGGTGATTGCGGTAGAAAATGGCACTAAGACAGTGGTTTATGCATCAGAGATGATGGATTTTAATAACGAAGATAATGTCACTATGGTGCTGAATAAGGACGCTTCAACCAGCTTTGGCTATAACCTCGTTAAGCTTTAATCGCTAAATAGATTGGGCAATAAAAAAGCACTACCTAGGTAGTGCTTTTTCGTCTTGACCGTCTTTATTCCGACAGTTTTAGCTCTTGGCCTGGCTTAATAATGCTCTTGGCATTGAGCTGGTTCCACTTCATTAAATCCGCGAGCTTCACTTTGTTTTTGCGCGCGATTTTATCTAACGAGTCACCGGACTTTACCTTGTATGTGCTGGCTTTCGCGGCGGGCTTGTCAGCGGTTTTACTGCTGGTTTTAGCCTTAGCCGATTGAGATGTTGTTTGAGCTTTGCTCTGTTTTGGCGTCTCGCTCGAGGCGTTATCTTCGCTTGTCATCGGCGTTAACAGGGTTAACTCTTGGCCGATTTTAATTCTATCGGAGCTGAGGTTGTTTGCCTGCTTTAACTCTTTGACTGAGATATCAAATTTCGCAGCAATTGTGCCTAGGCTATCGCCGGATTTCACAATATAACTTTGGCTGTCGTAATGTTTTTGCGCGGACAGCTGGTGCTGATTCTCTTGATATTGGCCGATGTTTTCAATCGGCAGGGCGATTTGGTATTTGCCCTTACTTGGGATCACGCTTTGGCGATAACCAGGGTTATAGGTTTTAAACTCCGCCTTAGTGAGTCCCGCAGCATTGGCGATTTGACTGAGTTCAACGCCGTTAGGAGCAGGTAAACGCTCTAAAAATGGGCGGTTGGCAATCGGCATCACCTTGAGATTGTAATGGCTAGGTGCGCGGATAATTTGAATAAAGGCGAGCCATTTAGGCACGGTTTGCACTTGGCGAGCCGGAATATTCAGCGACCAGAAATCCGTGGGTCTGCCTTTCGCTTTGTTTCTATCGATAGCGGCTTTGATCACTAGCTCGCCACTGTTATAACCCGCAACGGCGTTGATCCAGTCGTTACCTAAGGTGTCGTGCAAGTGCTGTAAATAGTCGAGCACGGCATCGGTCGAGGCCAGTGCATCTTTACGGCCATCGTAGGCCGAGTTGATGGTTAGGCCAAAATTACGTCCCGTCGCAGGGATCATTTGCCAGAGCCCGGCGGGGCCATTTGCCTGAGCGAGCGGGTTATAACCACTCTCAACAATCGGCAGGAGTGCCAGTTCGAGCGGCATATTGCGGGCTTCGAGTTGGCTGACAATATAGTATAAAAATGGCTCGGCGCGCTGGGTCACCTGAGTCATAAACTTTTGCTTATCATCGAAAAAGTTACGCTGTTTGCGGACTTCGGCATCGTCATGTACATCAATGGTGCGGGCGTGTTGGATTTTTTCCCACACATCGGCGTAACGCTCGTCGATAACTTCCGTTTCAACATGCTGAGGTTGTGCTGTTTCTTCACTATTGCCCTGGGCGTCTGGCATGGTTGCAGCGTATTCCGTAGGCGACGTTTGCGCCGACGTGGTTGCGCAGCCGCTTAGCTGGCCCATCAAGATGGCGACCACGAGCGCAGCTAAGGCATGGGGTTGGCGAAAGGTTTTCCGCATGATTGTCCTGTAATCTGTAATGACTTGGTATTCCATGATTTGGCACATGCTAATCTGTTTTCGCATTTGTGAATAGCTTTGCTTAAAATTTGACCGCGTTAGTTACGTTTAGCTTTAGCGCTAAATACGCTAAGATAGCGGCGGTTTTTTATTGCAGTGGATGAGAGTGTGCAGACGTTAGCGCAGTTAAAAGCGGGACAATTACAAGGGGTTACCCGTTTACAGTTGGTTGAAAATTTAACCGAGTTTCCGCGGGAGATCTTCGATTTAGCCGATACCCTTGAGATCCTCGACTTATCCAATAACCAGCTCAGTTCACTGCCCGACGATTTACATCGCTTAACTCAGTTGAAGATTTTATTTGCTTCCAATAACCGCTTTGAAGTGCTGCCCGAAGTGTTAGGTCAGTGCCCCAAACTGGAGATGATTGGCTTTAAGGCGAATCAAATTCGTTCGGTTCCTGAGGCGTCATTGCCCTTGCATACCCGCTGGTTGATCTTAACGGATAACCAAATAACCGCCTTGCCCGAACGTATGGGGCAGTTGTATCGCCTGCAAAAATTAGCCTTAGCGGGCAATCGGTTAACCTCGCTGCCAGCATCCATGGCCCAATGCCATAACCTAGAGCTAGTGCGTTTATCGGCAAATGCTTTAGCCGCGCTGCCGAGTTGGTTGCTTAAGCTGCCTAAACTCACTTGGCTGGCGTTTGCGGGCAATCCCTTTAGCCATTCGCTAGTCGACCCCCATGCCGATGTGGCCAGTGTACCCAATGTGTCATTAGCGGATATCGCCCTCGGTGACAAATTGGGTGAGGGCGCCTCGGGTATTATTTATCAGGGGCGTTGGTTAAATTCTGCGATGGTTGCCGCCACGGGGACTGAGCAGATTGCGGTGAAATTATTTAAGGGCGAGGTGACCAGTGATGGTTACCCTGCCGATGAGTTGGATTGTTGTTTAACCACGGGCGAGCATCCAAATCTCATCAAGGTCTTAGCGCATATCAGTCAGAAGGATCAGCTAGGGCTAGTGATGGCGTTAATCCCCCAAGGTTTTTCTAACTTAGGTTTACCGCCCTCACTCGAAACCTGCACCCGCGATACCTTTAAGGCGGGCACCGAATTCAGCCTTAAGGGCATAGTTAAGATAGCCTTGCAGTTGGCCGAGACTCTCGCGCATATGCACGCCCAGCAAATCAGCCATGGGGATGTGTATGCGCACAATATGATGATTAATCGGCAGATGGCGCTATTGTTCGGTGACTTTGGTGCCGCTTCAAACTTGGCCAAGCTATCCCAATCAGAGCGAGAGGCGATGGAGGCCATAGAGGTGCGGGCTCTGGGCTGTTTGATTGATGATTTGTTGCCCTTCGCTAATCGTTTTGAGGACGAGGTGCTGCACGCACAGCTGCTGCAGCTAAAAGAGCAATGTATGCAGGCCGACTTCGCCAGTCGCCCACGTTTTAGTGAGGCGGCCAAGTCATTAGCGGCACTGAGCTAAGCTCACACTGGCATTATGCCTAAAACAACAAGGGTGGTTCCATTGGTGAAAACCGATGTAGAGACATTAAAGCAAGGGCGATGGTATCTCATCAGCAATGGAGAGCTGGCATTATGAGGTTGATTCCTAAAGTAGCAGTGCTCGGGCAGGGCCTTACCCTGAGCCTCATCTTGAGTTTAAGCCTAATGAACTCTGCGCCAGCTTGGGCGGGCTGGTGGGATAACCTGTGGCTACAGGAGTTACCCGTTGACCAAACTAAGCCGCCAAAGACTGCGCAACGCTTCGAGTTTACGGGAACCTTACCCGCCCACACCCAGCTCGAATTAGTAGGTTATTACACTTCCTCTGTGTGTACCCGCAAAGAAATCCGTTTCCCAAATGGTGATATTGCCAACCCCTATCGCGCCACGCTGAATAAGAGTTCGGTTTTGCGACAGACCCTGGATACGACCGATAATGCCAAACCTTTCAATCTGACGTTAGCCCTACAAGGGGGCGGAGATTGCGATTGGCAATTGGAGGATTTAGTCCTCGACCTTACCCTGCAGCCAAGTCATCCCATCTGGCAAAAGATTAAGTCATTAAAAGATGACTATTTACATACGTCACCGCTATTAACATCAAGCGAACCTGCGACCAAAGCCTCGCCCCATGATGGCTTTTATTTGAGTCAGGAGCTGACTATCGAGCCCGTGCTTGCTGGCAGCGAAGAAGATACCAATCTGGTTGCGCCGTTGCCGCTTAGCCTCAATCCCGTGTATTACCCTGTGGTGATTTACAGCCCCAAGACCGACAGCCCCTTTGAGGTAAAGCTTAAGAGTAATCTGCAATCGAGCAGCCGTTTATGGTCAAGCGCGGCGACACAAATGGTGCGATTCGATAAACAACCAGTGCTGCGGGTGCAGTTTAATCCTGAAATTCTGCCAGATTATCAAGTGAATGTGTGGCGTCAGCCTGAGCATATCTCGGTTCATTATCCCGATGGCACTGAGTATCATTATCCGCGCGGGGACGTTCATCTATATGCCTATGGTAAGCCTGAATCTATGCTCAATACCTTAAGTGAGAGCCGCAAGGCCGAAGATAAGCGATTGTTAGCACACATCTATTGGGCTGGTCATGCGCTGGCGAAGGATGAAGAAAAAGCACGCAAATACTACCGAGAGGCGGCCGAGGGCGATGACTTGATTGCTATTCAGTGGATGCAATCACAGGCAGCCTATGTGGGCGAGGTTGAGCAGAGCCGTTATTGGCTACAACGCGCGGCAAGGCTTGGGGATGTCGAGGCCAAGTTGGAACTTATTCGTCAGCCATTTGAGACCATACTGCAAGGCAAACAGAATACGGCCGAGGCGAAAAGCGTCCAAGACAGCGCTTGGCAACAGTTAAATCAGCTGGTTAATCAAGGTGTTCCCGAGGCCATGAGTATGATGGCGCTGTACCAAGCATTGCCTTGGTCGCCCTACCATGATGCAACGGCAGCGTTAACTCACTATCGTATGAGTGTGCAGGCTGATCCAGCCTTAGCCCATAGCGCCGCCAGTGATTACTATTATTTGCTCGAGGATTTTGAACAAAGCCAAGAGTTTTGGCAGATTGCCGCCGAGCGCGACCTCTATGTTGTCGCTGAATATGCGGATATTCTGTTAAAACCCGACACGCGTGATGCGCATCAAGCGCGCATCTGGCTCGAAAAAGTGGTTTCGCAGGGCGATAAACAAGGCATGCAGCGGGATGTGTTGGGGCGTGCCTATTTTCAGCTTGCGAGCCTACTCGATACGGGCGAAGGTGGCGGCGTTGAGCCAGAGCGCGCCCTTGCGCTCTATCAGCACAGCATTGAACTGGCTAAATCCTTTACGAATGATTACGAAGCTAAGGCCAAGGCAAGAGTACAAGCGCTTGAAAAGCTTTGAGAGTCATGCCAGTTTTAGTGTTTGAACTTGGGATAGTCTAGCCCTATCGTGGCTATGATTATCGATTTATCCCCATATCCAACTATGCCTGAAATGGCTGCTAACCAGCAGTGAAGACCGCCTTGTTAGCGGCAGTACTCTGTATTCTCCTAGGAGCACGTTATGTCCGAATTACCCCATGATTACACGCATATTTATCTTGAGCAGCCTGGCGAGCCTGAGGTGATGCAGCTGACACGCTCGCCATTGCCCGTACCGAGTGCTGGCCAAGTCTTGATTCGTAACCGCGCAGCCGGGGTGAATGGACCCGATATCAAACAAAGGATGGGAATGTATCCACCACCACCTGGGGCATCGCCGATTATTGGGCTGGAAGTCGCGGGGGAGATCTGCGCCTTGGGCGACGGCGTGACTCAATGGCAGTTAGGAGATAAGGTTTGTGCTTTAGTGCCCGGCGGTGGCTACGGCGAGTACACCTTAACCTATGCTGAGCATTGTTTACCTATTCCACAGGGCTTTTCTGAGGTGCAAGCGGCGGCGCTGCCCGAAACCTTTTTCACTGTGTGGGGCAACCTCTTTATGCGCGCGGGACTCAAGGCGGGTGAAACCGTGTTGATCCACGGTGGCTCGGGTGGCATTGGCAGCACGGCGATTTCCCTCGCTAAGCATCTTGGTGCGACCGTGATTGCGACCACGGGGCAGGATGCCAAGCGCGACTATTGCGCCGGATTAGGCGCCCATTTAGTGGTGAACTACAACACCCAGAACTTCGTGGAAGAAGTCATGGCCTTTACTCAAGGCAAGGGTGTCAATGTGGTGTTTGATATTGCTGGTGGCGACTTTATCAACTTGAATCTTCAAGCATTAGCGCTAGATGGCCGCATGGTGTCAGTGTCGACCCAACGTAGCGGTAAGGCTGAGGTGAACATTCTGCAGTTGATGGCCAAACGTATTGTGTGGACGGGATCGACCTTAAGACCGCAGAGCGTTGCGGCAAAAGCCGAAATCGCCAAGCAATTACGTGAGCAGGTTTGGCCTTTGCTCGATAGTCAGCAAATCGTGCCGCATATCTGTGCCACCTTTCCACTGGCCGAGGCGGCCAAGGCCCATGCGCTGATGCAGTCGGGAGAACATAGGGGCAAAGTCGTATTAACCTTGTGATCCTACCTAGCTACATCTGTGTAAACGCACTCGCCTCAATCCTTTGATGGAGGCGGGCTGCCGAATTAAAACTTGCTGTGATGTTTTTTTAGACTAAAGTCGTTAATGACAAAATTTTTTAGAGACTTTGGCCGAAATTAATGCGTAATAAGTGAAAATTTCATGGTATGAGGCATTGATTATCGGAAATATTCTGTAAAAATACCCAGTTGAAAACGTCAGAGACTTTCCGGCGCGATTCGTGGATCAAAGCAAGCGACGCTTCGCTTATTCAGACTAAAAAACTCATAGTGTATGTGTTGATTTAAGGGTATTGGCATATATGTATAACACAGCAAAGAAACAGGTTTGGTATGGTGAGCTGAGAACATCGAAGGGCACCGCGATTGTCGTCCATGACAACCAGCTGCCAGAGGCTTCCCCTGGACGAATCTACCTCTACAATACCGAACGTGATGCTATTGTTGAGTATGTAGAAGACATCGTAAAAGTGAACCTACATGACTTAGATGATGCAGCGGTAAAAGCGGCTGAAGCTAAGTTTAGCGGCGCATGGAAAGCAGCTCGAGCTCAATTTATGGGCAAGCATCAAGCTCGTATCGACCTGAACAATGTCAAAGATTCAGGCCCTGTTCGTAAAGCTAAGGCTGAAGTTGAGCCTGAAATTGAAACCGATGCCATTGGCGCCGATTTTGATGAAGATTGGGGCGGCGATGATTTCGACGATTAATACTGAGTTTGCCTAGGGCAAATTTGGTTAGGGTAAGGAATAAATCACTTTATTCCTTACCAGCTTTTCCTTCCTTTATTCGAAAAACTTATCCCCAAACGCATTCATTTTAGCCTTCAATATCAAATTGATAACGGCTGATATGATGGTAGATTTTCCCCGGTACTAACCAAGCGTCATCACCCAGTTGGGGTTGATTAGGCGAGTCAGGCAATTTTTGCGGCTCAATACACACGCCCTGATAGGCGTTCAAACTTTGTTGGTTTCGCCCTAGGGTTCCCGCTAAAAAGTTCGCGCAGTAGAGCTGCACACCGGGCTGATTGGTAAAGACCGTCATGGCGCGACCACTGACGGGACTCGATAGGCAGCCAAAGCGGCGCAGCGCGCCATCGGGATTGTCCAAGAAATAACAATGATCATAACCTTGGGTGCTGGCCAGCGTCGGATCTTGAAGTTTATCCCCAAGAGTAATGCCCTGAGTTAAATCGAAAATACTGTTTTTGACCTCGGCAATTCCCGTAGGCACGCCCACCTCATTCATGGTGAGGTAGCGCGTAGCATCAATTTGCATCCGATGTTGATGATTATTCGGCAGGCCATCGAGGTTGAAGTAGGAATGCTGCGTCAGACTGACGGGGCAAGGTTTATCCACCGAGGCGAGGATTTCCACATACAGATTATTGGCTGCGAGGCGATAGTCTAACTGGACAGTGCAATTGCCTGGGAAACCCATGTCACCATCTGGGCTGACTAACGATAAACGCACACCGTCGGGAAGTTGACCTAAGTGCCAGTTTTTTCGATTAAAACCTTCGCGGCCACCGTGCAAGCAGTTGCTGGCCTGATTGATATCCAGTTGGTACTCTTGCCCTTGATATTGCATCTTGCCCATCGCAATACGGTTGGCAAAGCGCCCTGCAATAGCGCCAAGGTGGGCGTTTTGGGTTAGATAATCTTCGGCACTGTCGCAGCCAAGCACGATATTGGCGCGTTGCCCCTGTTTATCGGGCGTCCAAAGTGAGCGAATAATGCCACCTAAGCTGAGCACTTCTAAGGCGATGATGCCATTGTCTATCCGCACACGTTCGATTTCACCGCCGCGGGGATCGGTCCAAGGATCTAGTACACTGAAACGCACCATTTAGCTTCCCTCTAATGTGATTTAACCGTTTGATTTTGCCTCTTAAAAACAACAAATGCCATAGGATTCAAGGTTGAATTCGTATGGTATTTGTCTGGGAGAATGGATTGAGCGTGATTGACGGACTAGCTGTCGATGCGCCCCGCGCCAGCACTTGCCGAGCAGAGATACACAGTGGCATCGATTCCGGTCTGCTCATAAAATGCATGCTCTACCGCCGAGACCACGGCATCGGTGAGTTCGTGATCCACTAAGGCGACAACACAACCGTCGGTCATGCGAATGCCACCACGCTCTCCAATCACTTGGCCGACTATGTCCACCAAAGTGTCAAATTCGGGCAGTGTCACCTCAAAATCATCCCGCAGAGATTGATGGGACTGTGCCATTAACAAACTGAATTTAGATAGATTATTTTGCTCTAGCGCCCGAGCTGCACTCTGAGTGCGTTTGTTTTCGGTGACGACGTGTTTGGCGCGGCGATACAGGGTGTCATCCAATTGATCTTTAGCACTTTCGAGCTGGCGCAGGTCGAGGTGGCGCAGGGCATCGAGACCAAAAAAGTCGGCAGCCTGTACGCATTCTTCACGGCGTTGTTGATTTATCGCCGCCAGACGTTGTTTCTCGATATGGGCATCGATAATGATAAGGCTGAGGTTTTCAGGGATCGCAATAGGCTCGCTATCCAGATCCAGACAATCGATGAGCAAGGCATGATCCGGTTCGCCCATGGCGCAGATCATATGGTCCATAATGCTGCAAGCCGATGAGACATAACGATATTCACCGCGCTGTGCGAGTTGTGCTACTGCCATAGGAGATAAATGCAGTTGACTGCTGTCGCTGATGGCGGTGCCAAAGGCGACGACTAAGGCGCCGGAGGAAGACAGACCTGCGGCTAATGGCACATCGCCGACAACCGCTAAGTCTAACCCTTTGGCGATAAGCCCAGTGTTGGCCATGGCCACAGTTAGGCCTTTGAGATAATTGACCCAACCATCTTCGGGATTGATTTCGGTGTCTTTACCGAAACTCCATTCCTTGATTTGCCCCGGAAAGGCGTCGGCAACGGCGCGAAACTTATTGTCCTCTCGGCGCTTAACGGCAATCACAGTATGAAAATTAATGGCGGCGGGCAACACGAAGCCGTCGTTGTAATCCGTATATTCACCGATCAAATTAACCCGACCTGGGGCTTGGTATAAATCATCGGCTTTAGTGCCAAAGGTTTGGACAAATAACTTAGTGGCGCGCTGCGCAGGGTTCGACATGCTGAGAAGACTTCCAAACAAGCTGAGCTAAATTGCGTTCTTGTCTTCGATTTATATCATGACTAACTCGGCCTTGTAACTGAGATTTTGTAGGGTATAGACGATAGTCTCGTTAGGGAAAATCGATACAGAACAATCAACCGATTAGTTCTGTCTAGCGAATCATTGCAATTAGTTGATTTTAATTGTTTTTAACATTTTAAGGGGAGAGGTAAGTTGGCTCAGGAGGTTTGATTTCCTGAGCCAACATCAGCCTAAATAAGATGATTTTTATTCAAGGCTAGATTAGACCGAGCCAGAGGTTGCGTTAGCGTTGATTGGTGACTTGTCGGCATTGACCTCTGCGCGGGTTTCTGAATCGGGTAATAACTCATGGATCACATGGTCGACAAAACCCGCACCCGCCGCTTCGTACAAGTTATACACGCTGTGTACGCCAGAGGTTCTCAGCGAGGCGGCATCATCGCCGTATTGTACGATGGCGCTGAGTTTACCTTGATAGTTCAGCTTCTTAAGCTGCTCAACGGCGAACAGGTTCCCCGCATGGTGCGGCATGGCCAGTAGCACTAACTCAAGATTTGGCGCTCTGTCGAGTTTCTCCCAAAAGTCGGTATCCGCGGCATCGCCTTGCACTACGTTGCGGCCATTGGCACGGTGTAAATCCACCAGTTCTTGCTTGTGTTCAATTCCGAGGATTTCACCATCGAAACGTGCGCGCAGCTCATCGTAGGCACCGCTACCAATGCGGCCCATACCTAAGATCAAGAAGCGGGGATTACCAATGGCAATCGGTCTGTCTTCTGGGTGCAACGGGGGCTTCTCGAGTCGAATCAAACGTTGTTGGAAGCGTTGATAAATATTGCCCACGGTAGCGTTGAGTGGCGCCGCAAATAAGAAGCTGAAACTTAAGGCGACCGCGATTATCACCAGCCATTGTGGTGGTAGCCAACCTTTGCTGGTGGCAACGGCGGCCACGATAAGGCCGAACTCAGAGAAGTTACCTAAGTTGAATGAGGCCAGCATAGAGGTGCGTGAACGCAGCTTGAATCGTGTCAGTAAGTAGACGAATAACAGGATTTTTAACGGCACTAACAGCACTAATAAGGCCGCGAGTACCACATCGGATACCGTGGGTAAGCCGTTGAGGCCAATGGTTAAGAAGAAGGCGACAAGGAAGAGTTCTTTAAAGTAGAACAAGGATTTAGCCAGCTCAGAAGCCTTTTTATGCCCCGCGAGTAAAATCCCGATGATCAGTGCGCCGAGATCCGGTTTGAGGCCGACGGATTCAAACAACCAAGCGCCGACAACCAGCGCCATCACTAATCCAAATAGCACTAAGAGTTCGCCGTGACCAACACGGTCGAAGGCTTTGTAAATCAGCGGTTTTGCTAGAGGCAACAGCAATAATGCCAGCGCCCAGACAGACGGGATAGCGCCCTTAGAAATAGTTAAAAATACGACGGCAAAAATATCCTGCATAATCAGGATACCAATGGCGACACGGCCATAGAGGGACTGCACATCGCCTTTATCTTCCAATACCTTAATCGCGAATACCGTACTGGAGAAGCTAAGCGCAAAGGCGATTAATGACAGCTGTGCCACGCTCAAACCGTCGAGTTGGCTTAAGCCAATCAGGCCGAGGATTTTGAGGATGGGAATAAACAGCACCATGGAGAGCACTAAATGTATGCTCGAGCCCGCCCAGACTTCGGCCTTAAAGAGGCTACGAATATCGAGTTTAAGACCAATGGCAAACAATAATAAGGTGACACCGAGATTAGCGAGTTCTTGCAGCAGCGGCAGGCTTTCTTTCTCAATACCAAAAACAAAGAGTACAAAGCCTGCCACTAAGTAGCCGATCAGGGGAGGCAGCCCTATGCGGCTAACCAGCATGCCGCAGATAAGTGTAATGATGAGAATAGCCGGTTCCATAATGCTCCAATCTAAAAAGTCCACGTTAAACAGGGATTGTATAAGAAATCGATGACAGCGTGATAAAAAAGCGGACTTTTAATGAAAAAAGTCCGCTCTTTATTGGTTTTACGCTAAAACGGCGCAGTGATAAATTGGCGTTTTAGTTGAGATTATTTCACTAAGTGATCTAAATGGGCGGCAAATTCCTTCGGTCCCATAAAGCCTGTCACTCTTAGATCTTCCCTCTGCTCACCTTGCTCGTTAAACATCAGCAGCGTGGGTAAACCTAGTACGTTGTATTTCTCTAGCAGTGCGACATCTATGGCATCGCTCTTAGTCACGTCGGCCTGCAATAACACTATCTTGTTCATCCGTGCTAATACTTCTGCGTCCTTAAAGGTGATGGCCTCAAACTCTTTACAGGCCACACACCAATCGGCGTAGAGATCCAGCATCACAGGCTTGCCCGCCGCTGTTGCGGCGGCGATTTCACGGTCTAAATCTTCAATAGATTTAATGTGTTTAAAGCCGTGCTCCTGCTCGGTTGTCGCCACTGTGCCCATTGACGTGTGGGTAAAGCCAAAGTGGCCCATGACAGCTTGGAAACCGTAGGAGAAGCTGGCCAGCAGCGTGAGTGTTAGTAGCACTGAGCGCACGGTTTGTTTCCAGTTGAAGGCGCTGAGTTTGTTTTGGTGCATCAGGTAACCGGTGAAGCTAATGCCCCAGAGTGACCAGAGCACATCGGAAACCACACCAGTCCAAATGCGGCCAAGCATCACAATTGATACCGCAATCAGGAGGAAACCGAACACAGTTTTAATGATGTTCATCCAAGCGCCAGCGCGTGGCAGTAACTTACCACCCGAGGTACCAATGATGAGTAGCGGCACACCCATACCCATGCTCAGCACGTAGAGCGCGAGGAAACCTTGCAATAAATCGCCGGTTTGTGCCACATAGACTAAGGCGCCTGAGAGCGGGGCCGTTGTGCAAGGTGAGGCCACTAATCCCGAGATCACCCCCATCAAAAACACGCCAACTAAATTTCCGCCCTTTTGATTGTTGGAAATCGAGTTCATCTTCTCCTGCCAACTAGAAGGCAGTTTGAGATCGTACAAGCCAAACATGGATAAACTGAGTACAAAGAACAGGATAGCTAAAAAGATCAGCACAGCGGGATGCTGTAGCGCCGCTTGGTATTTCATCCCCGCAGAGGCAACCACTAGACCTAAAATCGAGTAGGTGATTGCCATACCTTGCACATAGGCCATCGACAGGGTGAAGGCCTTGGCGGTCGAGAGTTTTTGCCCTTGGCCAACAATAATGCCCGATAGGATAGGGTACATCGGGAAGACGCAAGGCGTGAGCGCCAGACCAATCCCTAGGCCGAAGAAGATCACTAAGGTCCAGAGTAAACTGTCGTTAGACAGCATCTGGCTTAGGCTGTCCTGCTGAGTAATAGGTTGGCTTGGGGCGCTGCTAGTTTGCTTGGCGTCAGCAGAGGCGGCAGGTTCAGTCGTTTCGTTGCTGTCTGCGCCCGTTGCAATATCCCCATCATTGGCCGCGACAGCCTTTAGGGTCACGTCCCGCTTGGTCGGTGGATAACAGAGTTTACCCTCGGCGCAGCCCATAAAGGTCACGGTTAAGGTGCCGTTATCATCGGCTTGTTTCAGGCCAACGGGAATATCGATATAGGTGTAGTAAACCTCTTGCTCACCGAAATATTCGTCGTTGTGGGGCTTACCCTTTGGCAGGTCGATGGTGCCAAGTTCGGCGCCATTGACGCTAAATTTGAGTTTATCCCGATACATATAGTAGCCGTCGGCAATGACCCAATTGAGGGTGACCTTATTACCTTCTTGCTTAAAATCGAAGGCAAAGGCTTGGTCGACAGGCATTAACTCGGGTTCGCTTTTTAGAAAACCAAAGCTATTGGCGAAGGCGTTGCCACTTAGGGTGAGAGGCGTAAAGAGCAGTAACGCGGTGAAAACAAGGCTAAGTAGTTTTTTCATGGCTGAGTGTTATCTTTTATCCAATCTAAGTAGGCTGGTAGCCCGTGAGTCACGGGTACGGCAATAATTTCAGGCACTTGATAAGGGTGGAGTTGAAGCACAAGCTGTTCTAACTCGGCATAGCGGCTTTGTAAACATTTAATGTGTAAGCTAATTTCTTGCTCCTCACAGATTTTTCCTTCCCATGCATAAATGGAGCGGATCGGCGCCGAAATATGTACGCAGGCGGCGATGCGCGCTTCCACTAAGGCACGTGCAATGCGCTTTGCTTGAACTTCATCTGGGCAACTGGTGCTGACCACAAGATATTGAGCTTGCATGGTGTGAGGTATCGTCCCTTAACAATCTTAAACTTCGCTTAAGCCTATTAGGCTAAGCTACTTTACGTGTTTTTATGGTCTCATACATTAACCGGGTAATAAAAGAGTGAGCTAAATATCAGAAGTTTCACTCCCTTACCGACAGCGCCAGCCAAGAGACTTGAATTAAGACCGGATAGCCCCCATTTAGTTTTCAAGTAAGCGAGATAAATCTGAGGTCGGTATGTTTTTAATCCTGTTTTTATTATTTGTGCTGATCCCAGTTGTCGAACTGTCAGTGTTAATTCGCGTGGGCGAGGTGCTCGGCACTTGGACCACTATTGGTCTGGTGTTATTTACCGCCGTGTTGGGCGTATCCCTCGTGCGTAGTCAAGGACTGAGCACGCTGATGCAAGTGCAGCAAAAACTCACCCGAGGCGAGGCGCCAGGGCAGGAAATTGTCGAAGGCATGATGCTAGCCATGGCGGGTGTATTGCTGGTTATTCCAGGCTTTGTGACTGATTTTATTGGCCTATTATTACTCACACCCTTAACGCGCCGCCCGATTGCCGCTTTAGTGTTTAAGCGTATGCAGCTGCGCGTGGTGTCTGGTTTACAGGGCGGAATGCACGGCGGTTTTGGCGCGGGTCCATTTGGACCTCATTCAGGCTCACAGTCGAATCCATTTGGCCAATCCCCCTTTGAGCAACATACTCACTCCGACGGCAATGTGTATGAAGGGGACTTTGAGCATAAGGCCGATCCGAGCGATAAACGCCCCGAGAGTCATCAATTGACCGACCAAGACCTTGATGCGAAAGCGAATGAGCCTAAAGACGCTCAGCCAAAGGATCCAAAACCTTAGTCATATATCCCGACAGCTAAGCTGTACTCAGGCACTATTCTGCAAGCTCCCATAGGTAAACCTTTGGGAGCTTGTTTTTATTTGGGCTTTGTCGCAATAGTCTGCGGTGGATCACTTGTCTCACCTTTGCTTCGATTTAGGGGCGTACTATAGTAAACCTCGAACATATTATTCATGGAGGTTGAATATGCACTTAACTAAGTTAAAGCTGATGTCGGGATTGTTGTCTGTCGTAACTTGCTCGCTGATCACCTATAGCGCCGTGGCAGGGCCTTTAGATCCAAATTGCGACCCTGAAAAAGTTGCCAAGAATGCCGCGGTCAAGGCTACTACTGGCGTGAGTGGTCGCTGTACTCCCGAGAAAGCCGCCGAGCGTACGGCGAAAGATGCCAAGGATGCCGTTGGGGATGCTAAGGATAAAGTGACGGATTCGGTCAGTGATAAGGTCGATGATATTAAACCCGACGATAAGCTATCCGACAAAGCCTCCGATGCGCTAAAGCAAGATAAGCACGAACACGACAAGCACGACAAAAAAGAGGGAGTCGATGCTAAGAAAGTCGTGAAAAAGGTCATCAATTAACGCCGGGCTCGATAGTCATTCACTCTTACCGCGCCTAGATTTTATGCTAACCCAGCTGAAATCTAGGCGTTTTTGTATTCGGCTTAAGTGGATAATCGATAAAAGGAAAGGGCCAATCGATGAGCAATACTACATCGATCGGCCACGCCGGGAAGCGTTTAGGGAGAGTGGCGTGCTAGTTGGTGCTCGCCACTGCATTCGGTTTGATGTTAAAGGCCAAGCTGTACATCACTGGTAGCACTATCAGGGTCAGTAATGAGGCAAAACCTAAACCAAAGATGATAGTGATCGCCATCGAGCCGAAAAAAGCGTCGGGGATCAGCGGGATCATCCCGAGCATAGTGGTGATTGCCGCCATTAATACGGGGCGCACACGACTCACACTCGAATCGACGAGTGCGGCATAGGCGGGTTTACCTTCATCGAGCTCGAGGTTGATTTGGTCAACCAACACAATGCCGTTTTTAATCACCATGCCCGAGAGGCTCAGCAGGCCCAGCAGCGCCATAAAGCTAAAGGGGGCATCGAAAATCAATAATCCCGCCGAGACACCAATCAAGGCCAGTGGCACGGTAAACCAAATCACTAAGGGCTGGCGCACAGAGTTAAACAGGAACACTGTGATTAAAAACATCGCCAAGTAACCCATAGGAATTGAGCTAAATACCGCGGTTTGGGCTTCGCCTGCGGTCTCATACTCGCCGCCCCATTCGAGGTGGTAACCAGCGGGAAGACTGATGGCTTCAACCTTATCCTTCACTTTACGCAGCACAGAATCGGCTGTCTCATCGCTGCCAAGCTTTGGATCGGCCAAAACCGCTAACATCCGCATCCGGTCGCGACGCTTCACCAACGGGTTTTCCCACTGGGTTTCGAACTGGCTCACCACTTGGGTGGCTGGCACGAAGGTGTTGTGCTCGGTACTCCAAATTTGCAGTTTCCACAGGCTGTCGGCCTGTAAGCGCTCTTCGGCGGGTGCACGGGCAACGATAGGCAGCAAATGGCTGGTTTCACGGTACAGACCAATCTGTTTGCCGCTAAAGTTGATGAGCAGTGCGTTATCCAGATCTTGCTTACTGATCCCGGTTTCCCTCGCCTGAGCATTTTGCAGCTGCGGGCGGATCAGCGGCACTTGATTGCGCCAGTCATGGCGAACACCGTCCATCGTTGGTTCTGTATGGAAAATCGCTTCGGCCTGCGCGCCTAATGCACGCAGCACTTCGGGGTCATCACCGTAGAAACGTGCCTCAATCTTCGCGGCGGGAGACGGGCCGTTTTCCATATTCTTGAATCGATATTGCGCCTGCGGGAATCGTTGATTTAACTGTCCTTCTAACTCAGACATATAGACTTTGAGCGACGCTAAATCCTCCATCTCGATGATCAACTGGGCAAAGGCGGGGTAGCCTTTCTCGGGTTGATAGGGCAGGACGAAACGCTGCGCACCTTGGCCAATCACTGTGGTTAAGTGTTTTAGGCCGCTGTGTTGTTCCTCCGCTTGCTTGAGTAGCATCTGCTCAATATCGGCGGTAAAGCGTTCTGTACCTTTGATATCCGTGCCTTCTGGCATCCAAATATCCACAAAGAAGATTGGCGTATTTGACGCAGGGAAGAACACATTTTTGATATGCCCAAAGCCAATTACCGCAGTAACGAGCATGGCACCGACCAAGAGAATACTGGCGAGCCTAAAACGCAGGGCAAAGGTTAAACTCGCGCGGTATAAGCTAAAGAACCAGCCCTTGTATGGGTCCTGTTCTTCATCGTCTGCTGGCGCATCTTTAAAGAGCAAGTGGCAGAAGAAAGGTGTCAGGGTGATCGCAGTAATCCAACTGATAAATAAAGAGATCATTAACACTTGGAACAGGGAGCGACAAAATTCACCGGCGGCATTTTGTGATAAACCAATCGGCGCAAAGGCGATAATCGCGATAACGGTGGCGCCAAGTAGCGGCCATTGGGTTTGCGACACAATTTGTTTTGCGGCTTCGAGGCGAGTCTTACCCCGGCGCAGGCCAATCAGAATGCCTTCCGTCACCACAATGGCGTTATCGACCAGCATACCAAGCGCGATGATCAGGGCGCCGAGGGAGATCAGTTGCAGCTCAATGCCCAGTACTTTCATCACGATAAAAGTGCCGAGAATGGTCAGCAGCAGGATTAATCCCATCAGTAAGCCTGAGCGGAGGCCCATAAACAGCAATAGCACGGCAATAACGATGGCAATCGATTCTAATAGGTTGATTAAAAATCCATTAACTGTGTCATCTACCGCCAGACTCTGGTTATAAACCGTGTCTAGGTTCATTCCAATCGGGCGCTGTGATTCTAGCTCGGCAAGGCGCTGGCTAACGCTTTTACCCACTTCAACCACGTTAACGCCGCTTGAGAAGGAAATCCCCAGTGATAAAGCCGTCTCGCCACGGTTGTGATAGAGCACACTCGGGGTCTCGTCGTAATCTTTCTCAATATTGGCAATATCCCCTAAATAAATGAGTTCGGTGCTACCCGGTGGGCTGACAATCAGACGCGCCAGATCTTGCACACTGCTGAATTCACCCGTAGGGTGGATACGAATGCGATTATCGCCAACCACTAAACTGCCCGCATTGGAGACTACGTTTTGGTTGTTGATAAGACCGTAGATATAGCTTTGATCTAGCCCCAGTGCCGAGAGTTTTTGTTGTGATATTTCAATCACCACTTGCTCGGTCACACTGCCCGCGACTGAGACTTTTTTCACCCCAGGCACTAGCACTAATTCTCGGCGCAAATAGTCGGCGTAGTTGGTTAATTCGCGGTTGCTATAATCCGGGCCAGAAAGGTTAAACAAAATCCCATAGACGTCGCCAAAGTCGTCATAGACTTTGGGCGAGGTGCTGCCGGGGGGCAATTGTCCTGCGGTATCGTTAACCTTACGGCGCACTTCATCCCACACCTGTGGCAGGCTGGTTTTGTCGTAGGTTTCTTTAATCTCAATTTGGATCTGCGACAGACCAGCACTGTTTATTGAGGTCACGTGCTTAACCGCATCGAGCTGCTGTAATGCATCTTCGAGGGGCAGGGTCACCTCCTCTTCGACTTGCTCGGGCGATGCGCCCGGGTAAGCGGTGATCACTAGGGCTTCTTTAATGGTAAATTCGGGAAATTCTAATTGCCCAAGGCCCGTAAAACTGACGCCGCCACCCACGAGTAGCAGCAACACAAACATCCAGCTGATGACTTTGTGGCGGATGGAATACTCAGCAATATTCATGAATTACACTCCGCGCTGCCAGCGTAGTGGTTTGACTTTCATCCCGTCGGATAACTGGGAAACCCCCGCACTCACAATCAAGTCTCCCTTGTTGATGCCGCCTAAGACTTCGATGCCTTGAGTGGTGACACGCCCTAAGGTGACGGCTGTGGGTTTCACTTCACCCGACTGAGACTGATACACCCACACTTGGACTTGGCCGTCTTGGTCGCGTTTATCGATGGCGGTGACTGGCACTATGGCCGATGCGGTTTGGTCTGGCGTCTTTACTAAGGCGAGGGTTAATTCGGCGCTCATCCCTGGAAGTAATTGAATATCCTTAGGTTGAGGTAAGGAAAACACTACTTCGTAGGCCTGAGTCCCAGGCGTGACTTGGGTTGAGTATTCCTTGAATTTCGCATCAAACTCCATTCCCGCTAATGCGCTAAAACGCACCTTAGCGGTAAAGTTTTGTTGCTGCACATAGGTATTTAAGCTCGCGGCCATCGCCTCGGGAACTTGAATACTGACATCGAGCAGGTTGTTATTTTGCAGCGTTAAAATCCCTTGGTTGGCCTGCACGATTTGGTGGTTATCCACTAAACGTTTCGCCACTGTGCCGCTAAAGGGTGCGATCAGTTGGGTGTAACTTAATTGGTCACGGGCGGCCGCTAAGGCGGCTTTGGCCGATTTTAGTTGTGCTTGGGCGCTATCAAACTCGGCTTGGGAGATTAATTTGCGCTTGAGTAGCTCGGTTTTACGCTGAAAATCCGCCGCCAGGAGTTCATGCTCGGCTTCGCGAGTCATCAGATTGTTATGGGCATCCCTGTCATCCAACTTGGCCAGGAGGCTACCTTGGCGAATTTGTTGACCTTCCACTAGGGCTAGTTCTGTCAGTTCACCTGAAATCCGAAACGACAACTCGGCGCGGCTATTAGCACTGACGCGGGCGGGAAACGTCCTAAAATCTCCCCCTTCGAGTTGCATCACCTCAAACAGTTTGACGGGGCGAATGGCACTTGCCTGTACCGAACTTTCCGCGGGTGTACAGGCTGAAAGTAGTGCGGGCAACAAAGCCGCCAAAGGGAGAAGTCGATATGATTTCATGGTGGGGTGTCCTCGGTAACCAATTTATCAGGATTTCAGGGGCGCGAAGATAACAGCTAAATTTGTTGCAATAAACGGGATACTTTGGGATTATGAATCCCATATTATGAGATTGATATTGAGCTAGAGATGAAGACAGAGGACTTAGCGCTATTTCACCGAATAGCCGAAACCGGCAGTTTGATCGAAGCTGCTGATTTACTTAACTTGCCTAAGTCGACCGTGAGTCGACGTTTGCAAGCCTTAGAAGATGAGCTGAATATCAAGCTATTCCATCGCCAGAGTCGTTCGATGACGCTCACCTCGGCGGGAAGCCATTTCTATCAGCGTTCCTTGAATATCTTGGCTCAGCTCGATGAAACCCTATTTGAGATGACCAATGATGATGCCGAGATCAGCGGCCATCTGCGGATCCAAATGTTCCCTATCCACAGCATGAACGTGCTGATGCGGGCGATTTTCCGCTTTATGGATCTGCACCCTAAGTTAACCGTTGAAGTGATCAACAGCGCTGAATCCGTGGATATGGTGAAGAATAACCTCGATGTGGCCTTTGTAGTCGAGCCTGCATTGGACACCTTAGATCTAGTAGTGCGCCCCATCTTCACCACAGATCTGCGTTTTTATGCCAGTCCCCAATACCTCGCCGAGCACGGTACGCCGCGGACGCCGCAGGAGATTGAGTCCCATAATGTGGCCTTGTTTAGGCTCTCGAACGGCAAAATCTTCAATGAGCTATGGATTGGTGCCGAAGAAGAAGTCCGGGTCAGAGGCAATTTCTGCTCTAACAGTGTCGAAGTGGCGGTAGAATTTGCTCTACAAGGCCGAGGCATAGTGTATGCCCCGACCGAAGTGGTGGTCGAGCATGTGTCTAACGGCCAATTAGTCACCCTGTTACCCGAGATTGATCCACATCCCGGAGAATGTTATTTGGCTTATCCTTCAAGACGTTATGTCAGTCTTGCCTGTCGCCGTTTTATCGACTTTATCATGCAAGAGTTGGCGCCAGAGGGCGTGCCGACCAATATGAGTGCCGAAGGTAATTTGGGGCGTCGCTCCTGCAAACCCTCGGAAGAACCCTTCCCGCCGAATGATGTTCGTTTTCGCCTGAAACACGCGGTGTAATCAGGCGTCTCTCAATGGCTAAGTTGCCGAGGATGCAGTAGCTATGTGTGCAGTATGTGTGGCCACTTAGCCAGCACCACAGCAAATAGTTGCCGTTTGTGCCTTGATATGAGCCTGTTTTTCTTTAACGGCCGCGACCTTAGTTGCGGCCTTTTTACGATAAATCTTGCAGAGTTAGATTGCGTCGGCGGTTGTGACCTTGGTCGGCTCGCAAATACGCTGCGCAAGATAGTAACAGGCAATCCCCATCAAGAGATTCGTTATCGGCAGCGCCAGCAATAAGCCTTTCACGCCATCGATATAGGAGCCCAGCGCCGCCAGCGGCAGCATCAGCAGCACTAAGCGGCACAGGTTAATCACTAACGAGCTCATGGGTCTGTGGTACGCATTGAGCGCCGTGGCAAAGATAATCACTATGCCCAAGGGGCCGTAAGCGCAGGGCAGCACCAGAATATAAAAGCTTAACCACTCTAGTACCTGCGGATCGGTACTGAATAAATGGGCGATAGGCTGAGCCAAAAACGCCAGCGGAATATAGAGTAAGGTTTGGAATACTAAGATAAATTTAAGCGATAACAGCAGTGCCTGTTTGGCCCTTTGTGGCTGCCCAGCACCGAGGTTTTGCGCGATAAACGGCATTAAGCTCGACGAGAGCGCCATTACTACAATCAAGAGCACCGACTCTAAGCGCGTGCCCGCACCAAAGGCCGCGACGGCGCTGTGGTCGATATGCGCCAGCATCGCCATAATCACCGCATTGGCGAGTGGGTTGATTAAATTCATCAGAGCCGCTGGCTGGGCGATATGGGCGAGCTTACTCCAGTTGGCACGCATTCTATCGATATCAAATGCCGCCCACTCCAACATATTGCGCTTAATAATCAATAAATAACCCGAGAGCGACAGGGCGACCAGCCAGGAGCACAGTGTCGCTATCGCCGCGCCTTGGATCTCTAAGCGCGGAAACGGCCCGATACCGAAGATTAATAAAGGGTCGAGAATTAAGTTGATGATCGCCGCCAGCGCCATAATCATCGCGGGGGAGCGGGTATCTCCGGTCGAGCGTAATCCCTGATTACCCACCATCAATAACACCAACAGTGGCGCACCCACATACCAATACACCATATAGTCGTGGATCAGCGGCAGACTGGTGTCATTGGCACCAAGCAAACTAAACAGTGGCTTAATAAAAATGCTACCGAGCGCGGATAAACTGGCGATCAGGATAAAGGTCAGCAGTAGTGCATCGTGCAAAAACACTTTGGCACGAGGGGCATTGCCCGAGCCAATCAGTCTGCCAAGGTTGGTCGATACGCCAGCGCCAATCCCAATCGCAATACTGGAAATAATCAAAGTAACAGGAAAGGTAAAACTGATCGCCGCTAAGGCTTCTGTTCCTAACTGGCTGATAAAAAAAGTGTCAGCGAGGCTAAACCCGAGAATGGTCATAATGCCAATCAAGTTAGGGAGGCTCATGTTGAGCAGTACACGACCAATTGGCGCGCTAAGCAGCCCGTGTCTGTCTTTCATGGGGAAATGGTGCCTTGTTTGCGAGCGGAGGCGGAATTCTAGCAGGATTGTGCTCGCTTGAAAAAACTGACATCAAAAAAATGAATTTTTTTTTGTAAAGGCACTTGGATCTGGCAGGGGCTAACCCCATATCACAGACATCAAAGGGGACGGCGAATACGCTTCCTCTTTTTCATCACAAAATCGCCTCGATTGTTGGGCATTAAATCATTAGGAGAGTTCATAGATGAATATTCGTCCATTACATGACCGCGTAATCGTTAAGCGTTTAGAAGTTGAATCAACTTCAGCGGGTGGCATTGTATTAACCGGTAGCGCCGCTGAAAAATCGACTCGCGGAGAAGTACTGGCAGTAGGCAACGGCCGTATTCTCGAAAATGGCACTGTAAGACCACTGGATGTGAAAGTAGGTGATGTAGTGATCTTCAATGAAGGTTACGGTGTGAAGAAAGAAAAAATCGACGGTCAAGAAGTCTTGATCCTGTCAGAAGCTGACCTGATGGCCATCGTAGGTTAATCCACGACATCAATTCGACATTCCAATTAATCATCAAAAATTTAAAGGATACTCAATATGGCAGCTAAAGAAGTTGTATTTGGTAATGACGCACGCGTAAAAATGCTGGCTGGTGTAAACATTCTGGCTAACGCAGTGAAAGTGACCTTAGGCCCTAAAGGCCGTAACGTGGTATTAGATAAGAGCTTTGGTTCACCACTGATCACTAAAGACGGTGTGTCTGTTGCAAAAGAAATCGAATTAGAAGACAAATTCGAAAACATGGGCGCGCAAATGGTGAAAGAAGTTGCTTCTAAAGCCAACGACGCCGCCGGTGACGGTACCACAACTGCAACCGTTCTGGCACAAGCCATTGTGACTGAAGGCTTAAAAGCCGTTGCAGCGGGTATGAACCCAATGGATTTAAAGCGCGGTATCGATAAAGCCGTTGCTGCAGCCGTTATCGAGCTGAAAAACCTTTCTCAAGATTGTGCCGACTCAAAAGCTATCGCTCAAGTAGGTACTATCTCTGCTAACTCTGACGAGTCAATCGGCGAAATCATTGCCACTGCAATGGAAAAAGTCGGTAAAGAAGGCGTGATCACCGTTGAAGAAGGTCAAGCACTGGAAAACGAACTGGACGTAGTAGAAGGTATGCAGTTCGACCGTGGCTACCTGTCTCCATACTTCATCAACAAACCAGAAACTGGCAGCGTTGAATTAGATCACCCATTCGTACTGTTAGTAGACAAGAAAATCTCTAACATTCGCGAACTGTTGCCAATCCTTGAAGGTCTGGCAAAAACCGGTAAGCCATTACTGATCGTTGCCGAAGACGTTGAAGGCGAAGCCTTAGCAACGCTAGTTGTGAACAACATGCGCGGTATCGTAAAAGTTGCTGCGGTTAAAGCCCCAGGCTTTGGTGACCGTCGTAAGGCAATGCTGCAAGACGTAGCGATTTTAACTGGCGGTACTGTAATCGCTGAAGAAATCGGTTTAGAGCTTGAAAAAGCAACCTTAGAAGATTTAGGTACTGCTAAGCGTGTTGTGATCACTAAAGACAACACCACCATCATCGATGGTAACGGCGAACAAGCGCAAATCGAAGCGCGCGTTAGCCAAATCAAGCAACAAATCGAAGAATCAACTTCAGACTACGACAAAGAAAAACTGCAAGAGCGTATGGCTAAATTAGCTGGCGGTGTTGCGGTAATCAAAGTCGGTGCAGCTACCGAAGTTGAAATGAAAGAGAAAAAAGCTCGCGTAGAAGACGCGCTGCACGCAACTCGTGCTGCGGTTGAAGAAGGCGTGGTACCTGGCGGTGGTGTTGCTCTGGTACGTGTTGCTTCTAAGATTGCTGACGTTGAAGTGGCTAACGAAGACCAAAAACACGGTGTGGTTATCGCTCTGCGTGCAATGGAAGCGCCACTGCGTCAAATCGCAACCAACGCAGGCGAAGAAGCCTCTGTTGTGGCTAACACAGTGAAGAACGGCAGCGGTAACTTCGGTTACAACGCGGGCAACGACACCTACGGTGACATGTTAGAAATGGGTATCCTTGACCCAACTAAAGTGACCCGTAGCGCACTGCAATTCGCAGCGTCTATCGCAGGCCTGATGATCACCACCGAAGCAATGGTAGCTGAGCTGCCAAAAGCTGATGCGCCAGATATGGGCGGTATGGGTGGAATGGGTGGAATGGGCGGCATGATGTGATCCTAGCTGGTTAAAATCGTTTATAGCTGCGTTACTTTGTTACTCGTGTAGAAAAACGCTACACGTCGCAACAAAAAGCCTTGCTCTAAAACGATTTTTCCTGCGCAAAAACATCTGCGGTCTTTAGCTTAATCGCTTAACACCCAAATAGTTATAAAAGAAAATGAAAACCCCGATACTGGCAACAGTATCGGGGTTTTGTTTTTGGCGCTGACTGCGTCAGAGTGTTGATGTTATCTCGGCAGAGATAGATGCTGCGAATGGACTACAGCAGCGCTTTAAGGATTTGGATTCCCTAATTGCTTGCCGCAGGCTCTCGCACTGTTACACCAGTGACTCGCCGTAGATACATCCCTGTAGGCTCTACTAAAACATCCATGTTTTAGAAGGTCACTGGTGCAACAATGCCAGTTTTGGGGTAACCATTGAGTGAAGAGTTACGCCGGTCTTAGGTGTTCGCATTTGAAGTGGATATAAATTTAGGCTTATATCCACTGATAAACAAAACTGCACGATTTAAGTTCACCTGCCCTAGAGGATTACTAACACTCGCTTCTATAGCTCATAGTGATTCATTGGTACTTGGCTTAGGTTGTCTAGTCGCCATGCGCCTTGTTCATAGATAAAGCTTAGGCTCTGTAGATCATCTTTAAAGTCATAGCGCTCGTTGGAAGGACTGAGTCTGTCCTTAAACTCAATTTGGATATTTTTATAACCATCGGCCAATTTCTGCTGACCTAAATGATTGGGGAGTGTGATAAGGCGAGAGAGGGCGCTATCCAGTTCCTTATCTTGTATTGGCAACTGTTCTTGTTTAAAGCGCTCGGTAAAAAGGGCGGAGAACTTTTGTTTATCTTTGCTATGACTGTAGGCGGCTAGTGTCCAGTTGGCGAGCACGAGTTCAAACGTGCTGTAGGCTTGGTTAAGCGCTGCAAAGGGAGTTTTATCCTTGTTAGACAAATAATCTTGGAAGCGAGGGGATGCATTTCGGTAGCTGTCTTTAAGGATTTTGCTGATTTCGTCGAGTTTCGGCTGATTGTAGGTTTTAAACTGTGCGGCCAGCGCGTCGATAGCCTCACCTTTTTGCTCCCAGCTTAAGCCGCCCTCACCAATTACGCTTAAATCTTTCTTGTGGGGTGTGACTAGTGGTTTGAGATCGGGGTTTTGATTCATGATGTTGCGGATCTTGTCACCAATCCCCTCTATAAAGGCAGTAGATTGTAAGTTGGCTTTACTATCAAAGAATAATCCCGCGCCGCTATAAGGGTCGACCCAGAGATCTGGATTGTTGATTTCGGTCATGCGGTTTGCATCGAGCGCTTTTATATCAGCCACCTTGGTATACAGCTGGCCGAGCGCTGCTTGATGTTTAAGGGTGAAAGCGGAGCGTTCGGCTTTGGCTTTTGCATCAATTTGGCTGTATTGCTGAGCGAGTGATATTAGCTCTGCATCATCTTGGATCCTTTGGTGCGAGTAGTAACCGCAGCGACTATCGCAGGCATAGTTAGCTAGTGTTGAAATGCTGTCTAACTCTATTTGCTTGGTTTGCACAAACACTAGGCTGCTATAAAGGTAAAGTGGTGTATCCGTGCTCTTATCGACCAGATAAACCTTATTATTAGGATTATGTTGGCCTGTGACATTGAGATCTTTCTTGGTAGCACAGACACTAAATTGATGTGCAGTTACGGGAATATTCCGCTGATAGACTGAGACAAACAGTTTATCTAGGCTGATGTGAGCCGGAACTTCGCCTTTGATCTCGACATCGCATGTCTGTGCGAGGGCCAAGTGAGAAGAACAGCCAAGGAGTATGGCTGTGAGAATCAGTCCTTTGTTCATAGATAGCATCCTTATTTCTACCAATTTACTGTGTATCGGCGAGTGTAATGTCGCGTTGTTAAAAATGGTTTGTATCTTGTTAATCGCATCCCAATCAAGACCGGGACTAGGTGGAAACTGAGGCTATTGTGCGGGGGCGTTATCAGCAGAATCCATTCATAACTTGATAATAAACAAACCCATAGTACCTAAGTAACAGCAAAAAGTTAAACTTGAGATTGAATTTAGGTAAACGGTAGCGTGATAGATTCACCCGTGACAGTGATATTGCGGCGGTATTCTGGGAAGAGTTACGGGTGCAATGGTTACATTGACACCCATTGTTGAAGCTCGGATTAGCGATTAATGCCTATCCAAGGCCTTTATCTTGGCTTTTATTTCTTCTCTGATTTTTTTGTGGTAGGGATTTTTAATTTCCCGTTTGTGATACACCAAATGATAGGGAATAAAGTCGGTCTTAAAGGGGCAGGTTAATATTTGCAGGTTTAATTTATCGGCCCATTGCTCGGCAAATGTGCGTGCGATAACGGCGATAGAATCACTCTGGGCAATATTGAGCGCAATGCTGGCGATGGAGTGACAAATTAATGCAATTTTGCGTTCTTCAATCGGTTCATTGGCAAAGAGTTCGAAGGCGCGAATTTTATCCCAGGTGCCACTATAAAGTGCATGTTCTTCGTTATAAAAGGCCTCTTTAGTAATGCTGTGCTGAATTCGTGGATGGTCACGACGGCAAATAACGACCAAGGGTTCTAAGTAAATTTCCTCCACCATAAAGGCGCTATCTCGGGTCAGAAAACTGTCGACTATGATGTCGGTTTTCTCGTGGCGCAGGTGTTCAAATAGATGGTTTTTCTCTGGTGGCGATTCTTGCAAGCTAATGTTTTCAATTGGAAATAGTGCGCTTATCAGCGACTCATTGCAGCACACATTAAATTGGGTACGCATGTTCATCGCATTTTCGATGATGCTGAGGGCTTGGCGAAATGCGGGGATCAATTGTTGCCCTTTACTGGAGAGTTCGATTCCTCGTCCTTGCTTGATAAAAAGGTTTTCGCCATAGCGATTTTCTAAGCGTTTAATTGCGGCGCTGATTGCGGGTTGCGTTAATTGTAAATGTTCAGCGGCTTTAGTATAGGACTGGCATTCGGCCACGACTAAAAAGGTGCGCACTAAATTTAAATCCATAAATTTCAACCCATAATCTTCAATTCATAAATTTGATTTATGTATCTTAAAACATTTTGATGATTGTTTCTTGTACAAATTGGGTCTAGCCTGAGTGGGATGTTTATGTTTTGTGAGAGATGAGATAACCCCCACCGTAAAAATGGAGTCTTTATGAGTACAGGAAAAAAACCGCGCTCAAATAAGTTTGTGCTAAATGCCTGCACACTTGCCTTGGGCGCCGCGTCAGTGACAGCCTATGCTGCAGATAAACCAAATATTCTGGTAATTTTTGGTGATGATGTGGGTTACTGGAACTTAAGTACCTACAACAATGGAATGTTGGCATATAGCACGCCCAATATTGACAGTATTGCCGCAGAAGGAACTAAGTTTACTAACTTTTATGCTCAGCAGAGTTCTACCGCGGGTCGTAGTGCCTTTATTACTGGCCAGATGCCTAAGCGTACAGGTCTATCTAAAGTCGGTATGCCAGGCGCCCCCGAAGGGATTAGCGAAAAAGATCCCACCATTGCAACTATGTTAAAAAATTTAGGTTATGCAACGGGTCAATTTGGTAAAAACCACTTAGGCGACCGCGACGAGCATTTACCGACTAACCATGGTTTCGACGAATTCTTTGGTAACTTGTACCACCTCAATGCCGAAGAAGAGCCTGAAAACGTCGATTATCCTAAAGATCCCGCCTTCCGTAAGAAGTTTGGCCCACGCGGCGTCATCCATTCCTATGCCGATGGCAAAATCGAAGATACAGGTCCACTAACCCGTAAGCGTATGGAAACCGTCGATGGCGAGTTCCTCGATGCGGCCGAAACCTTTATCGAGAAGCAAGTTAAGGCGGACAAACCCTTCTTCACTTGGTTTAACACCACGCGTATGCACAACTATACCCACGTGCCTGACTCCTATGCCGGTAAAACCGGTGCCGGATTCTATGCCGATGGTATGAAGCAGCACGACGATGAGGTGGGTAAGTTACTGAAGAAGATCAAAGATCTGGGTATTGATGATAACACTATCATCATCTACACCTCGGATAACGGTCCAATGGTCGACATGTGGCCTGATGCGGGTGTGACGCCCTTCCGCAGTGAGAAAAACACCGGCTGGGAAGGTGCATTCCGTGTGCCTGGCATGATCAAATGGCCTGGACACATCAAACCTGGAACCACTAAAAACGGTATGGTCTCTTTGGAAGACTTTTTCCCAACCTTAGTCGCCGCAGCGGGCGGTGAAGGCGTTGAGAAAGAATTACTCAAGGGTAAAAAGGTCGGTAAACAAACCTACAAAGTGCACCTCGATGGTTACAACCAACTGCCTTACTTCACCGATAAGACCCAAGAGTCGGCTCGTAAAGAGTTCGTCTACTGGAGTGACGACGGTGACTTATTGGCATTGCGTTACAACCAATTCAAGTTCCACTTCATGATCCAAGAACATGAAACGGGCTTTGCGGTTTGGCAATATCCATTCACTAAGCTGCGTGTACCTTTGATTTTCGACCTCAGTGTCGATCCATTCGAGAAGGGTGACAAAGGTATGGGCTACAACACTTGGATGTACGAACGTGCATTCTTGTTAGGCCCTGCCATGGCTAAGGTCGGTGAAGTCATGGAAAGCTTTAAAGAGTTCCCACCGCGGATGGAAGCTGGTACGTTTGTTCCTAGATAAACAAGCTGTTTTTTAAATAGAAATTGGCTGACGTTCATGTGAACGTCAGCCAATACAAGGAAGTCTGCATGGCGAAAACTTCAATGCGAGCATCAACGATACTCGATGTCGTACCGTTAAAATCAGCTGCAAAAGCGCTTGGAGAGCATCCCGATTACCAACGTCGTTTCCACGTGATGGCTAAGCCCGGTGGGGCGAAATGTAACATCGATTGCCAATATTGTTTTTATCTGCACAAAGAAGGCTTATTGCATCAGCCTAAGCAACCAGAGATGGATGATGCGACCCTCGAAGCCTTTGTTAAAGGTTATATCGAAAGCCAAGATGGCGACGAAATCGTATTCTCATGGCAGGGTGGCGAGCCGACCCTGTTAGGCGTGGACTACTTTCGTAAAGTGGTTCAGCTACAGAAAAAATATCAACCCCTAGGCGTTAACATTGAAAACGATCTGCAAACCAACGGCATCCTATTAAACGATGAATGGTGCCAGTTTCTTGCCGAGCATAATTTCCTCGTGGGTTTATCCATCGACGGTCCCGAAGAACTCCATAACAAGTATCGTGTGACTCGCAGTGGCAAGCCAACCTTTCATTTAGTGATGGCTGCGGTCGAAAAGCTCAAACAATACAAGGTGCGTTTTAACACCTTAGTGACGGTTAACCGCCACAACGTAAAGTATCCGCTCGAAGTTTATCGCTTTGTCACCAAAGAGTTGGGCGCGACCTATATCCAGTTCAATCCTGTGGTCGAACCCAGCGACTTTAAAACCACGGCGCCACAGTTTTGGAACAGCAGCATGGTCCCCACGGTTGGCAGCGAGCTGGCAAAGCCTGGGCATCCTATGTCGGTGGTGACGGATTGGTCAGTCGATGCCGATGACTGGGGCAAGTTCCTTATCGTTACCTTTGAAGAGTGGATCAACAACGATCTTGGCCGAGTACTGGTTAACCTGTTTGAGACGGCGGTCGCCCAAGTGATGGGCAAACCGGCGCAGCTTTGTATTACCGCTGAGTTTTGCGGTAAGGGCTTAGCCATTGAGCATAATGGCGATGTCTTTAGCTGTGACCATTATGTTTACCCCGAATATAAGATTGCCAATGTGCGCGAGCGTCCCTTAAATGAAATGGCGTTCTCAACCCGGCAATTAACCTTTGGTATGGCGAAGCGCGACTCGTTACCCCAATACTGTAAAGACTGCCCTTATCTCAAACTCTGTTGGGGTGAATGCCCTAAAAATCGCCTGTTGAAAACCCCAGATGGGGAGGAAGGGCTCAATTATCTGTGTCCAGGGATTAAAGCATTTTTCGATTATTCGTTGCCAATTCTGACGGGATTGGCCGTATTGCTAGGACAACCACATGGAACCAATGGCTAACACACAAACGCGTGCCCACGGGGATATTCTCGCCTTAATTGAACAGGTTGAATCTCAAGTCGTAGGGCAACGCACAGTGATCCGCAGTCTGATTTTGGGCTTACTGTGTAGCGGCCATGTGCTGCTCGAAGGTTTGCCCGGAACGGCAAAAACCCGCTCGGTTAAGGCCTTGGCCAATGCCTTGGCGATTTCCTTTGGTCGGATCCAGTTTACGCCGGATCTCTTGCCCTCCGATGTGACGGGCACTGAGGTGCTTCACGAGGCTGAGGGTAAATCGACACTCAGGTTTCAGCCGGGGCCAGTGTTTAACCAAATCGTGCTGGCCGATGAAATTAACCGTGCCCCCGCCAAGGTACAGGCGGCGCTGTTAGAGGCGATGGCCGAAGGGACTATTACCGTGGCGGGGCAAACCCATGTGCTGCCCGAACTCTTTATGGTGCTGGCGACACAAAACCCCATCGAGCAGGAAGGCACCTATCCGCTGCCCGAGGCGCAGATGGACCGTTTTCTGATCAAAGCTTCGGTGGAATACCCTACAAAAGAAGCCGAGCGTGACATAGTGCGCCTCGTCCGCAGTGAGGAAAACGGTGTTTTTAGCGCCGAAAAACCGCAAACCATCACCATAGATCCCGCCAGTATTCTCAAGGCGCGGCAGCAAATTGCGGCCGTGACGCTATCGGATATGGTGGAGAACTATATTATCGATTTAGTGATGGCGACGCGCCAGCCCGAGCAATATCCCCAATCTAAGTTAGCCAGCTGGCTGATGATTGGCGCCAGCCCTAGGGCATCCATTGCGCTGGACAAATGTGCCCGCGCCTTGGCTTGGCTAAATGGCCGCGACCATGTGCTGGTGGACGATGTGCGTGAGGTGGCGATTTTAGTATTGGGCCATAGGTTGAGCCTCTCCTACGAGGCATTAGCGGATGGAGTCAATCAGCGCGATCTGGTGCATGAACTGCTCGATGTGGTCAGTATTGGATAACGGCTATGGCGTTCGCATCTCTGGCCGCATCCACTCGAACTCAGTCGTCCATGTCCGCTGCCGCTAAGCAACAGGACCCCCGTATCTATGCCAGTTTGCCGCAACTGGTGCGATTGCAGGGACAGACGACGCAAATCAAAATGCTTAGCCTGCGTTACTCTCGGGCGCACCTTTCTGGCCGTTATCAATCGCATCAACGGGGGCGCGGGCTGAACTTTGAGGAGCTGCGCCACTACCAACTGGGTGATGATATTCGCCAAATGGATTGGAAGGTCACCCAACGCACGGGTAAGCCCCATGTGCGCAGTTACACCGAAGAGAAAGATCGCCAAGTGATCCTCTGCGTTGACCAACGTAGCTCCATGTATTTTGGTTCGGTGAGCCATATGAAATCCGTCGTGGCCGCCGAGATTGCCGCCTTAATGGGCTGGCTGGCGCTGGCCAATAATGACAGGGTTGGGCTGTTGATATCCGCGACTCAGCAGTTGCATTGGTGCTCGGCAAAGCGTGGTACAGCGCATTTTTTAATGGGATTAGATAGGCTTATCCAAGCCAATCATTCCCTAAGTGCGGCGAGCCGAGATAGCAAACGGGTAAGCTTCGCCCAGTGGATGCAAATCTTAAGTCAGCGCAGCCTCAAAGCCGCAACGTTAGTGATTGTCAGCGACTTTGCCGATGCCGATAACCAATCCCTCAAACAGTTAAAGTACCTGCAGCAGCATAATGATGTGCTGTGTATTTTTATCTCTGATCCGATGGAAACCCATGTGCCCGAAGACAGTGTTAGCAGCACTTGGGTTGTGGGTGATGGCCAATATCAGTTGGCATTACAGAAGGGGCAACAAACGGCCGAGGTGAATAAGGCGCTGCAAAAACAATATCTTGAGAAACAAACCCAACTCAAAAATCTGATGGCGATGCAGCGTATGCCCTTCATTGAAATCGGCACACAAGGCGATCATCTGCTGCAACTGGCTCGTACCCTGAGTGATATCCAATGACGGCAATCTCACTGCTTGGCGCAACTCAGTCTCCTCCTAGCAGCTACATGCTGAGGGAGTTAAAAGACGTAGCTCAGCCCGATCCTGTGAGCTGGTGGCCACAAACTCTGGGCTGGCAAATATTGCTGCTGGTATTGCTGCTATATCTGGGTTATCGCCTGTATCTCAAGGGGATTTTCTGGTGGCGTAACCGTTACCGTCAGGAGGCGATAACGGCCTTGCTGAGTCTGTCGGCGGAGGACCCGCATTGGCCGACGCAGATGATGAAGATTATTAAAATCGTGATGGTCTACTTAGAGCCGAAAAATGCCTCCCTCTACGGTGCTCCCTTGCTCGAGCAGATGGGGCGTTACCATACGAAGGCTCACCTCGCGAACGACGAATCGTTTCAGCAGTGGCTAAAATGCCTTGAAGATCCTAATGCCGCTCGCCCCGATTTTAGCGCTGTGCGCCAAGGGCTAAGCCAGTGGTTAAGCGGGCATCAATTGCCGGAGGCTCGCCATGGATCAGCTTGAGTTTGCCTATCCTTTGGCGTTTATCCTGTTGCCGCTGCCCGTGGTGGTGTACTGGTTTGTGCCCGCGTACCGCAGCCGCGAAGATGCGATCAAAGTGCCGTTCTTTACCGAAATCCTACGGGCATTGAACGAGACTCCCAAAGTTGCCGCTGGTCTGCTCAGCCCGAAACATTGGCAGCGGGGCATGCTGATCCTCTCTTGGCTGTTGATTGTCACCGCATTGGCTAAGCCTAGCATCCTAGGTGAAGTGCAAACCCGCGAAGCCTTCGGGCGGGACGTCCTCATGTTGGTAGACTTGTCTGGCTCGATGGATGAGGCGGATTTTACCACCGCCGATGGCAGTACCTTAACCCGCTTAAACGCGGCGAAAAACGTCTTAAAAACATTTATCGCCAAACGCAGTGGCGACCGGTTTGGACTGATCTTGTTTGGGGATGCCGCCTTTATCCAAACGCCATTTACCGCCGATCAGCAGGTGTGGTTAAGCTTGCTAGAGGAGGCGCAAACGGGGATGGCGGGGCAGAGCACCCATCTTGGCGATGCGATTGGTCTTGGCATTAAAGTGTTCGAGCAAAATCCGCAGCCATCGGAGCAGCAGGTGATGATAGTGCTGACCGATGGTAACGATACTGGCAGCTTTGTCGAACCCGTGGATGCCGCCAAGATTGCCGCCGCGAGAGGCATCAAGATTTACACTATCGCTATGGGCGATCCAACCCATGTGGGCGAGCAGCCAATGGATATGGAGGTGGTTCAAAGGGTGTCGCAGCTCACTCAGGCGCGCGCCTTTATTGCTATCGACCAAGCGGAATTGGATAAGGCGTATCAGCTGATCGATAAGTTGGAGCCGCAGCAATACAGCAGCGCCAGTTTCCGCCCGAAAATTACCCTGCATTACTATCTGATTGCCATTGTACTCGCCCTACACTTGTTGATTTTTAGTTGGATGACGCTGCGGCAAATGTTCAGCCGCACCGAGGTGGCCAATGAGTGATTGGCATTTAGAACTGCAAATGTTGGCGCAGTTTCATTTTATACGGCCACTCTGGTTATTGACCCTCATTCCACTCGCCATTGTGCTGATGCTGCGTTGGCGCCGGGATGATGTGCAGCAACGGTTGGTATTTTTTCCCAACCATTTGCGCAGTGCGCTCACGCTGAATCAAGGCGGTTGGCGCAGTCAATTACCTTTGAAAATCTTAATGTTATTGCTGTTATTGGCGGTGATTATCTGTGCGGGACCGACCTGGGAGCGCGAAGCGTCGCCCTTCGGCGAAGACGATGCCGCGCTGATGGTGTTGCTCGACAGCAGTGAGAGCATGAAACAACAGGACGTGGCACCGGATAGACTCAGCCGCGCTAAACATAAGATCTTAGATTTAATTGCGGCGCGAAGCGGCGGTAAGACGGGGTTGATGGTGTTTGCGGGCAGCGCCCATGTGGCTATGCCCGTTACTAGCGATGCTAAGGTGTTACAGCCTTACCTTGAGGCGATAAGCCCTGAGGTGATGCCGTTATCCGGCAAGGCGGCGCAAACTGCACTGAGTCAGCTCGCTGAGCAATTACCCGCGAATGCTGGCAACAGTGTCTTACTGCTTACCGACGGCGTTGACCAACTCACTATCGATGCCTTTGAGCGCTATTTTACCGAGCAGTTTGAACATCCTCCCTATCAATTGTTGATCTTGGCGATCGGCGATCCCGATGTTCAATCGCAGGTGCCAGTGGATGTTGACTCCCTAGCAAACTTGGCCGATAGCACGGGCGGCAGTCTGTACCGCATGACAATAGATGATGCGGATATTCAGGCACTTGAGCGCAAAATTGAGCGCTTTAGCATGCTAAATAATGACTCCAGCATGCCTTGGTTAGATGAAGGCTATTGGTTGCTTTGGCCCTTAGCCTTGCTCAGTTTACTGTGGTTTCGCCGGGGCTGGTTGGTGAAGTGGAGCCTAGTGTTAGCGTTAACGCTACCGAGTATTGCGCCGCAACAGGCCTATGCCGAAATCACCGTTTCTAAGGCGGCCACCGAGACCCAAGTGACACAAGTCAGTTTTGCCGAGCGGAGTTGGCAATGGTGGTTGGATCTGTGGCTAACGCCGGATCAACAAGGCGCACTCTGGTTTAATAAGGGCGAATTTGCCAAGGCGGCAGCGGCTTACCATTCGGTGCTCAACAAGGGAATCGCCTACTACTATGGCGGCGAGTATAAACTCGCCCACTCGGCCTTTATGCAGGTACAAACCGATCTTGGCGCCTATTACGCCGCCAGCGCATTAGCGCGGCAGCGGGAATATATCGCGGCGCGTAAACTATTGAGGACGCTGGCGAAAAAGCAGGATATTGCTCCAGATCTAAAAGCCGATATCGAGCATAATCTTAAGGTTATCCAAGGGCTTATTGATGAAATCAATCAAGCGAGCGCCTCCCAAGCCAACAGTATGGGTGATCAGGAAACCTCTATCGAATTGCCGGACGACGAGCCGCAGACCGCCGAAGGCGCCGATGAACAAACCTCACAGGATAAAATGCAGTCGCAAAACCTGACGGCGGAGCAGATGTTAGGCGATCCTAAATTGGCCGAAGTCTGGCTTAAGCGAGTCGAGGCTAATCCCGAACAATTTTTGCGGGCGAAGTTTCAGCTGCAAAATCTGCAACCTAAGGACGCACAGAGCACTGATAACGCCAAGGGAGGATTGCAGCCATGAGTCATGCAATCAGTGCACTGAGCTGCGACAAAACACTATCTGGCAGCAGAGTGCGAGTATCGATAAAGCCAGTCATAGGTAGTGCGAGATTGATAGCTAGAAGAGTCATCGCTTCGATGTTCATCACCTTAATATTGAATGGTTTGCTGCTCGTAACCCATGCCCATGCGCAGGCGGGCGATGCCCTACCAACCGAGCCCGCTACCGCGGTCAAAGTGAAGGCGTGGTTGGGTGACAAACCGGATGCAAACCCCGATGGAACTGAAAAGCTATGGGCGCCGACGGAGCAGATATTGTTGCAGATTGAGGTGTCGACCAACCGCTGGTTTACCTCGGGCACTCAGATAAAGGGCATTGAAATCCCCAATGTGTTAGTGAAGCAACGCAATACCTTTGCCGTTAACTATACCGAGCAGGAAGACGGCCAGACTTGGTCGCGGCAGCGCTGGGAAATCGCCCTCTATCCACAAACCAGCGGTGACTTTAGCGTGCCAGAAGCTACAGTCATCACTCAGGTGGCTGGGGTCAATGGCGACAAACAAGCTGTCACGCTTACAACCCCTGCGATGGGATTTCGGGTGGCTCTGCCCAGTGCCGAGCTTGCCAGCACAAAGGCTTGGTTTGCAGCATCGGACGTTAAAGTGCTGCAGGAGTGGAGCCCAAATGAGACTGAGGTGCTCAAGGTGGGGGATAGCCTAGTGCGCACCATTCATATTGAGGCCAATGATTCCCTATCTGTGTTGCTGCCCAATCTTATGCCGGCGCAAGCTTCTTCCGATTGGAAGCTGTATCCCACTTCGCCCGAGCTTGTGGATAAACAAAGCCGTGAAGGTTATGTGTCGAGCCGAATCGATAGCCAAACCTACGTGTTGCAACATGGCGGCGATGTGAGCTGGCCCGAGTATCGACTCTGGTGGTGGAACACCCAAAGCGGCCAGTTGGAGCTGATAGTGTTGGAAGGAAAGAGTATTAAGGTCAAGCATACCCTGAGTTCTTGGTTGAAGTACCACGTATGGACACTTTTCATCCTGCTATTAAGCGCGGCGTTATTGGGGTTATTGATACGCTGGGGGAAAGCGTATTACCAAACCCATCCTATTCCTGTGTGGCTAGTGTTTTACCGCGCTCTGCGCCGCGGTGAATGGCAAACCTGTCGAGCACTCTTGTACCGACGCTTACGTCGGCGCAAACAATTACTGTCGATGACAGCGGTATCCACAGAGCCTGATTGGCAAGCTGCTGCCCTGAGGTTACAAACCCATTCGACTCATCGGGCGGATTTTATCTACCTCTGGAAGCGCATTAAGCGAGCCAGAATGGGGTTGGCTTTACCTAAGGCGCTGGTCGCATTAGAGAAACAACCCTTACTAACCGAAAACGTAGCAGCTGGAAAAGTGTTATCCGAACCCAAAGCCTCTGAGTCATAGAGGGACATTACCGATCGTAATAAGGAGATACCCTGTGAGAATCATACGACTATACCGCAATTGGATGTTGTTACTCGTTAGTATGTTGCTGGTGGGGCAAGCTTACGCGGCCCAGAGTGACCCTTTGGCATCCTGGAACGATGGCAAGGCCAAGGCGGCCATTACACAGTTTGTGCAGCAAGTGACGGATAAGAATTCCCAATATTTTGTGCCAGAAGCCGAGCGGATCGCGACCTTCGACAACGACGGCACCCTATGGTCTGAGCAGCCCATGTACTTTCAGGTGTTGTTTGCCCTCGACCGCCTCAAAACCCTGGCTCCAAGCCATCCCGAATGGAAAACTGAGGAACCCTTCGCCAGCGTGCTTAAGGGCGATGTGAGCAAGCTGCATTCCGAAGACTTAGTGAAAGTGATTTATGCGACCCATACCGGTATGAGCACCGATGAGTTCGATGCCATAGTGAAGGACTGGATTGCCACGGCCAAGCACCCCACCACAGGGAAAAAGTACACCGAAATGGTGTTCCAGCCTATGTTAGAGCTGTTGGATTACCTGCGTGCTAATGGCTTTAAGACCTTTATCGTCTCCGGCGGCGGCACTGGTTTTATGCGGGCTTGGGTGGAAGGCGTTTACCATATTCCCCCTGAGCAAGTGGTGGGCAGCACCTTTGAGACCGAGTTCAGCTTGGTTGACGGTAAGCCGACATTAAAACGCATGCCCAATTTCTTAGTGAACGACGATAAAGAAATGAAAGTGCAGGAAATATATGAACGTATAGGCCGCAGACCCATAGCCGCCTTTGGTAATTCGGATGGCGACTTAGCCATGTTGCAATGGACCGCGGCGGGTGACGGCCTACGCTTACCTATGTACATCCACCATACCGATGACAAGCGTGAGTGGAAATATGATCGCGACTCCCATATCGGTCAGTTAAACAAAGGCTTAGATGAGGCAACGGCCAAAGGCTGGCCCATGGTCGATATGAAAGCCGATTGGAAGCGTATTTATCCCTAAGGCTTCTGATTGTCTGATGGGCTCTTAACCTCATCTTCTGAAAACAGTTCGTCGTGAATGGGTTTATCCAATCGGGATAAACCCATTGTTATTTTTGCGCCCTAGCATCCACCTAAGGAGTATGGCGCGAGCACGCTATCTTCCCTAGAGTAGGCTAACTGAGATTGGATAACACAGGGATTGAATAAATGATCTTTGACTGCGATCGGATACATCTAATGGTTATCCGATTTATCAATCAACTGGTATCACCTTCATTTATAAGGTTTATATTAGCATTTGCTATGTGCTCAATTATAAATTGCCAAATAAATGAACTTAGTCACCAGTCATCCCCAAAGTGCTATTATGACTATAAATGCTGCCAACTTTTACGTCTTTAACTTTTCAATAATGAGAAAATAATATATTCACTTTGTTTTTCAGCCTCTTTTATTATGTTTCTCATGGAATTTAATATGCCAGGGTAATGCTGTCGACGTCTAAAGTAACTTTGAAATAATCTTATAACAGATTCTTGACTTAATTTTTCTTGCTGTATAGCTATTCCTGATAAATAGCTTTTTAGCATTAATACATCAAGTATGAAAAACTTAAAATACTCGATTGGTCGCTGACCTAAATGCGCCATGAATTGGTCATTGTAAATACTATATAGTAAGAAGTTGATTAAAAGTTGTGGATGTTCGCTCAAATGTTCGTTGATTGATTTTTGTGCAGCATCTAGCGTATCAGTATATGCATGATGTTCTTGCTGTGGATTGGCTACAACCACAGTATTATCATCAGTTTTTTCGACATTGTTCAGACATTTCATGAGCATTAATTGGCATTCTATAAAGTCATCAAACTTCTTAATACTAGATAATGGAATATCTCTGTTTTCATATATGTTAGTGACAAGGGCTATATCTTGATTTGCAAAGAAGTGCCACTTTATTGCTGGTGCTGATGGGATAGATTGAAAGGTCTCCAGTAAAGTACCATCACAAATCATAGTGTTAAAATTATCAGCTAATTCGAATAAACGAGGTAAGCTATATAAAAAACTGTCTGACTGTTTTAAGTATAATCCAATAGTAAAAAGCTGTTGTTCAAAATCAAGTGCTGGATTTAAGGCGACGCTAAAACAAAAGTCTCGTATAAATTCTAAATATGTAGGTAAGTTGGCAGAAGTTAGCCCCCTAATATTCCCATGACTTAACTCATGTTGATATTGCATCGCGGTTGATATCATCATAGCGTCAGGATCATATAATACCTTTTTAACTACTTCAGGACATGATATAGCCATGCTCATCTCTACATGTTTGCCAAACCAACGGGGAGTGCGTGGATAGTCTTGGCAAATGTGAGGCAATAGGTTTTGACCACATTTTTTGTGGATATTACACAAATTGTTTTCATCTAAAAGAGGGCAATCACCATCGGTAGACATTTTGATAGTAGCGTAATTTTTTTCTGATTGCCTAGTTAGTTTGAAAGTTGATGATGCTAGCTGGCGAATTTCAATATCACCGTGTTTTTTTAAAGCTTTATAGGTTTGTTTATCGACCTCAATAGCCCAGGTATTGCAGCAGTGTGCAGTGCAGTCACTACCAACGCATGCGAAGTCACTAACAAACTTTGGCATCATTACTTCTAGTTTTTGTTGATTCATAATGTTAGTAAACTCCTATATAAAACTGGTTTTAGATTAACATATAAATTTATACCCAATCGAAAAATATTCGGTGATTGTTGCATAATGAAGCCATATTGAAAGTGTAGGAACGGTTGTCAAAAGGAAGTTCAAATACCTACGAACAAGTTGTGCGTTAAGGCTATGGCGTTAGATATTTAGATTGGACGACAACATTCAGATTTGTGTTTTTTGCACTTGATAATCGATGTTTCACTCATCCATATTTAACAATCGGAGCATTCACGTTAAATTCTTTGGAGTGAACCATGCCATTCCATGTTGTGCTGGTGATGGTGATAGTAGTAATAAGTTCTGATGATACGAAATAAGGACGCCTTGATGAATGATGAACAATACGAGAAGGGGCTGGAAGTGCGCCGCGCCGTGATGGGCGATAGTTTTGTCGATAAGGCCTTGAGCAGTGCCACGGATTTTACGCGTCCATTACAGGAGTTGGTGACGGCGAACTGCTGGGGCGAGGTTTGGGTGCGTGAGGGGCTTTCCAGGCAAACTCGCAGTCTTGTGACCATAGCGACGCTTGCCGCGTTAAAGGCATCGACCGAATTAAAAGGCCATGTGCGCGGCGCGTTGCGTAATGGTTGCACTGTGGAAGAAATCCAAGAAGTGCTTTTACATTCAACCATGTATTGCGGCATGCCATCGGGCATTGAGGCTTTTCGGGCGGCAAAAGAAGTGATTGAAGAGTGGCAGGCTGAGCAGGCCAAGGTGTCGGGGCAGCCTTAATGTTTGCCCCCTGTGGCATGTATCCTTTGAGCCATCGGGTGTGGAACCATCACCTGATGTGCGCGTACTTAGGATACCTTGCCAGAACGAGGGGATGCTATTCGCTCGATGTTCAATGTTCAATAAGTGTGGCCTGAGTTTTTGCCCGAAGCTTGCGGCTCATACTCAGGCCAACGCTTGTTAGAGTCGTGGATCCGCCGATTGACTCTCGACTTGGCCGATAACCGTGATGTCACTCAAACTCGAGAGTGTGCCCCACTGCTGAATGGTCATCATGCCAGTGATTTCCTGCGCGGTGAAACTCAAGCGTAGCCCGTCTTTGCGGTAATCCTGCGGCAGATTTTTTGGCAGTATTTTTTGGCCGTTGTCGGCGATAATGCCCCAGAATCCACCCTCTAAATTCATATATCTCACAGTGCCTTGCAGCATTACGCCTTCTCCTTGGGGTGAAATACTTGGCTTGATAAAACCTTTATCAGTCGACGTGTGAAGCTGCGGACTGTTGCGCTTATCCACTGTGACCGTTTTGTCCTCGCTCGTCTCTTTTGGGGGCGTGTCAGTTTGAGCTGTGCTTGCTTGTGCGGTGTCCGTTTTGGCGGTGCTTTGCGCGGCGGTGTTGTCCACATTGGATGGATTTTGCGCCTGAGTCTGCTCTTGGCAACCCAACAAGAATACGGGCAATAGTAGTGCTAATAGGGGAATATGTGGGCGCATCTTGCTTCCTTGTTGTCACTGATGTCACAACACTCTAGCAAATATTATTCGCGAGGGGGGATAAGGTTTTTATATCTTTATGTAACAGCGTGGAACAGGAGATAAAGGTAAAGCGAACGTCGCTTTACCTTTTTAAGCCATGGGCTGGAGCAGCATTACTTTTGTAGCTGTGCCTTGGCTGCTTCAACCTTAGCGAAATCAAGACCTAACTCGAGTACGGCTTCTTTGATTAACGCCGGATTTTGCATTACCAACGCCATCAGTTGCTGCAGTTTTTCGGGCGGGATCCCAAGCTGACCAATAATGCCCATCGCCATGAGAGGATTATCGGTTAATGCTTGAAAAAGCTCGTTAATTTTTGCATCAGTGACATTGTGTTCTTTTAAGATGGCAATAATGGGATTCATTGCAATACCTTGTCGAAGTTAACAGAAAACGGCGGCCATTTTATCACAGTTACGCCTAAGTGGTGGTACGGCCGTGAAGTAACGGCTTAATCGCTGTTTACCCCGATACCGCATGGATTGCCGTAAGTCGGGATTTTGATAATCCTTTCATAAATTAACAATCGTTAATCTATTTTGGCGATTCCAATCATCGATTTTAATCATTTCATATAGTTAGCTCGCATCACTACACTTTCTGGCATCGATTGTGGTGACGGTTTCATGCATTACCCGAGAATTACACAACGAGACATGGGGTTGAGCAGCAAACAAACGACACACATCTGTGCAGGCAGATATGTCCTTACTAGAAGAAATAGGTAATCATCATGAAGAAAACTACTATTCCTACCTTGTCAGCGCTGACCTTGGCGATGTCGTTGGCATTTGGTGGGGCTGCTATCGCACAAGAGCAAGTCACGGGTAATCAATTTTGGTGGCCAGAACAGCTAAATTTAAGCCCGCTACGTCAAAATGCAGTTGAATCAAACCCTTATGGTAGCGACTACCACTACGCCGAAGCTTTTAAATCCTTAGATCTCGACGCCGTTAAAAAAGACATCAAAGCCCTGATGACTGAGTCTCAGGATTGGTGGCCAGCGGACTACGGTCATTATGGTCCTTTCTTTATTCGTATGGCGTGGCACAGCGCGGGTGTGTATCGGATTTTTGATGGTCGTGGTGGTGGTGCCGGTGGTCAGCAACGTTTCGAGCCATTAAACAGCTGGCCAGATAACGTGAACTTAGATAAGGCGCGTCGCCTGCTGTGGCCTATCAAACAAAAATACGGTAGCAAGATTTCGTGGGGCGACTTAATGGTGCTCACGGGGAACGTGGCGCTGGAGTCTATGGGCTTTAAAACCTTTGGTTTTGCCGGTGGTCGTGTCGATGACTGGGAAGCGGAACAGGTGAACTGGGGTTCAGAAAAAGCCTGGCTCGATAGCAAACGCCGCAACGAAAAGGGCGAACTGACTAAGCCGATGGGCGCGACCCAAATGGGCTTAATTTACGTTAACCCAGAGGGACCCAATGGTGTGCCAGATCCATTAGCCTCGGCGAAGGAAATTCGTGACACCTTTGGCCGTATGGCGATGAATGATGAAGAAACCGTTGCGCTGATCGCGGGTGGTCACACTTTTGGTAAGGCGCACGGCGCGCATGATCCCTCTAAATGTGTCGGTGCCGATCCCGCCGCCTCTGGTGTTGAGGCACAAGGTTTAGGCTGGAAAAACAAATGCGGCAAAGGCCACTCGGAAGACACTGTTACCAGTGGTTTAGAAGGGGCTTGGTCATCCAACCCAACCAAATGGACCATGGAATACTTAACTTGGCTGTATACCTTTGATTGGGTACAAACCAAGAGTCCAGCAGGCCATATCCAGTGGATACCTGCCGACGGTAAGGCCGCTAATCTGATCCCCGATGCGCATATTGCGGATAAGCGCCATGCTCCTATGATGTTCACCAGCGATATCGCGCTGAAGGAAGATCCTATTTACCGCGAGATCACGACCCGTTTCCTTAAAAATCCACAGGAGTTTGAGCTGGCCTTCGCTAAGGCATGGTTTAAGTTAACTCACCGCGATATGGGGCCCAAGGCAAGATACTTAGGTGCCGATGTGCCAGCGGAAATGTTGATTTGGCAGGATCCTATTCCCGCCCTTGACCACCCTGTAATCGATAACGCCGATATCAAAGCCTTAGGTAACAAAATCTTGGCTTCCGGCTTAACGGTTCCCGAATTGGTGAGAACGGCATGGGCTTCGGCCAGCAGCTTCCGGGGTACCGATATGCGTGGTGGTGCAAACGGCGCGCGTATTCGTTTAGAGCCTATGATGAACTGGCAGGCGAACAATCCTAAAGAGTTAGCTAAGGTGCTGGCTAAATTGGAAAAAGTCCAAAAAGACTTCAACGGCTCACTGAAAGGTGGCAAGAAGGTTTCGCTGGCCGATGTGATTGTGCTCGGCGGTAGCGTGGCAGTAGAAAAGGCTGCGAAAGAGTCGGGTGTGGCTGTCTCTGTGCCATTTACTCCAGGACGTATGGATGCGACTCAGGCACAAACCGATGTGTCATCCTTCGCGGTTCTTGAGCCAACGGCGGATGGTTTCCGTAACTACTACTCGAAGGATAGCAGCCATTCTCCTGCCGAGATGCTGATTGAACGTGCGAACATGCTCAATCTGACCGTACCGGAAATGACTGTACTGGTAGGTGGTCTGCGTGCCTTAGATGCCAACAGCGCTGGCGTGAAACACGGGGTGTTTACCGATAAACCTGGCACCTTAAGCAATGACTTCTTCGTTAACTTGCTCGATATGTCAACCAAGTGGAGCAAGTCAGAGAAGCAAGAAGGTATCTACGAAGGGCAAGATCGTAAGAGCGGTAAACTGAAATGGACCGCGACTCCCGTCGATTTAGTCTTCGGTTCGCACTCTGAATTGCGCGCAGTGTCTGAAGTGTACGGAGCTCAAGATGGACAAGACAGATTCGTGCAGGACTTTATCAAAGCCTGGAATAAGGTGATGAACGCCGATCGCTTCGATATCTAAGCGGCGTTGACTCTGGGTTTTATCACCCGTGAGTTCAACTCTCATAAGTCCATCCGTGCCCTGTGTCCTGTGCATGGGTGGACTTTTCTTTTTCTATCCTCACTTAACTTGAAATGAGTTTTCGCTTAAGACCTCGCTTGTTGGCCTTAGACGTTTCCTTATGCCGCTTTGCCAAGTAGTATCGGGGGAAATCTCTTTGCAGCGAAACGAATATGCTCTCAACATCTCGCCCCTATTTGGCAAGGCCGCAGCGCCGCTCACGTAAGCCCTTTAATATGGGGCTACGGCAACAGGGTTTTACCGGTGTGCAAGTCTTGTTGATGATACTGGTGACCATAGTGCTCACCGTGTGGATTACCTTTTTTGTGGTTCGCAGTTATATCTTCCCTAAGCCGTTGACGCCTGTGAGTTTATCAACCAAAGAAGAGGCAAAGCTTGAGGATAAACTGAGTCAGCTAGGTTGGCAGTCAGAGCGCAAGGCCTCGACTCATACTAAGGATTCGGCTCAGTCGTCTTCGAGTGACGATTTACAAGCCGAGCCCTACCGCGAGCGGCCTGAAGATCGGCAAGTGAGTTTTAGCGAGCGCGAAGTCAATGCCATCATTGGCCGTAATCCCGACTTTGCGCAGCGTATTGCCATTGATTTTTCAGATAATTTAGCCAGTGCCAAAATCCTAGTACCGATCCCTCGGGACTTTCCTGTGATGGCGGGGGAGATTTTACGGGTCAATGCCGGACTCGATATCCATCTCGATGCTAATCGCCGCCCGAGTGTGTCTTTGGTGGGCGTTAGCTTGATGGGCGTGCCTATTCCTAATGCTTGGCTAGGCAATATGAAGAATGTCAATCTTGTCAGTGAGTTCGGCGACAGAGGCTTTTGGAATGCCTTTGCCGACGGCGTCGAAGATATTCAAATTCGCGAGGGTGAGTTGTATATCAAATTACGCCCCTGATCCCTGTTTGTATCTGCCCTTTGCATAAAGTCGAAGGGACAAAAACGATAACAGCTTGTTAGACTTGGATAAAAATCACCCCAAAGGACGTACTCAATGCAGCATCGCACGACAGACTCTCAGGCGATAGCCGTTAAGGGATTACGCTACGGCCGCGGTAATGAACTGTTAGTGGTTGAAGATTGGCAGCTAATGCCTGCGCAGCATTGGGCGATTTTTGCGACCGACAGTTATAGCGGCTCATTGCTTGGGCGAATATTGGCGGGGGATGTTGAGCCAGATGCGGGGCAAATTACGGGTTTGCCCGCGCGAATTGGCTGGGTGTCTCTCGGTTTGCAACAGGCGCTGCTGGAGCGGGAATTAGAAAAGGACGAACTCGATTACGGCTCGACGGTCGAGTCATTGGTGCAGGAATGCTGCCTAAACGATGAACACTTGGCGGCCATTTTACAGAAAGTCGAATTAACCCATTTAAAGCATCGCGGGTTTAGGCAGTTATCGACCGGTGAAACCCGGCGAGTGATGTTAGCGCGGGCGCTGGCAACTGAGCCCAACTTGCTGATTCTAGATGACCCTTATGCAGGGCTGGATATCGAGCATCAACTTAGCCTGTCGCAGTTGCTGGTGGAGGTTGCCGAACATACGCAGCTGCTAATCATTACCTCACGCCAAGAAGAATTACCGCCCTGTATTAGCCATGTGGCGCTGTTTAATAGCGATATGCTCAAATCGGGTCAGCATGTGCATCAACTGAGCGCGCCCATGTCGATTGAGCAGTGGCATACACATCCTGTGATGGCGCAGCTTAATGCGCTTTCGGCCAGCCGCAGCGCCGAACTCTTGGCATTGATGGCGCGTCAACGCCACAATGCCGAGGCGTTTGACCCGATAGTCGACATTAAAAACGGCAAGGTCGAATATGTGAGCGGCTTGATTTTTAAAGGGGTGAATTGGCGGATTAGTGCTGGCCAGCATTGGCAAGTGCGAGGGCCCAATGGTTGTGGCAAGAGTACTCTGCTCGGACTGATTTTGGGCGACCATCCCCAGTGTTACAGCAATGACATTACCCTCTTTGGCCGACCCCGTGGTAGCGGCGAGAGTATTTGGCAGATTAAACAACGGATTGGCATAGTATCGTCGGCATTGCATTTACAGTATCGCGTCAGTTGTTCGGCGCTCGATGTCTTATTGTCAGGTTTTTACGATTCCATCGGCCTGTATCACAAGCCCACTAAACCCCAATTGGATCTGGCCAAGGAATGGTTGGCGATTTTGCACATGAGTGAGTTTGCTAGCACGGGCTTTAAAAAACTGGATTACGGTCAACAGCGGTTATTGCTCATAGGTCGAGCCTTGATTAAACAGCCGTTATTATTGATTTTGGATGAGCCATATCAAGGGCTCGACTTTATCAATCGCACCTTAGTGATGCGGGCTTTGGATATGATTGCCGAGCACCATCTTAGCCAATTGTTGTATGTCTCCCACCATAGGGAAGATGCCTTGCCCGCCATCAAAAACTTTGTCGATTTTATCAAACAGGATGAAGGTTATTCGGTAGAGGTGAGTTACGCTACTGATTTATAAACGCTTTCATCTATCGAACTAAAACTTATCATTTCTATAAACAAAACTGTGATGACTCCCTCGGTTTAGATGCTCTAAATGACAATAATAGTTTTTGGCGTATGCCAGAAACTATTTGATGTGAACAGAATATTATTTTCTGTGCACCGACATTTGCCCCTGAGGTGCAATCACAGATGCCAAGACCCAAAAAGTGCCGCCAATTATCGAGCTGTGTGCCCTGTAGCTTATTTAAACCCAATGGCATACCTGCGGCTAACTTACCTCAGATCCTTTTAGCTGCCGATGAGTTTGAAGCGTTAGAGCTTGGTGATGTCCAGCGTCTGAGTCAGCTTGAGGCTGCCGCGCAAATGGGGATCTCACGGCAAACTTTTGGTTATTTACTCGCCAGTGCCCGTAAAAAAGTGGCAACAGCTGTCACTCAAGGGGTGGTACTGAAGTTACCTGTTTCAAACGATAAGGACCCAATATGATTATCGCCCTTCCTATTAGTCGTGGACGGCTTGCCAGCCATTTTACTAAGGCGCAGCAAGTGAGCTTTTACGATGAAAATCATCAGCTTTTACTCTCTATCCCTAATCCCGCCCTTGGCGGTAATTGCCAAGATAAAAAGGCCTTGTTAGATGCCATTCGCGCCCAACACACCAGCATTGTGGTGGTGCAACATATTGGGGAGCGTATGTTAGGTAAATTGCTCGATGCAGGGATTAGTGTGAGTCGAGGGGATAATCAACTCTCGATAGCGGCTCTGCTCGCCCAGAGTCGGGATCTGAACTTGCGTCTAACTGCTGCATCACAGGGGCGTGCATCCCTTAAACATTTAGCCAAGGGCGGATGCTGTGGTGCTAAAGGAAGTTGTGGCTGCGGTGGTAAGGCAAAGACAACTCAAACCTTGTTGAGCCTGACTCAAGCGCAGCCAAGCTTAACCTTAAGTAAGCCCATTCAATACAGTGGTTTTAGATTATCAAAATAGTCATGGCGTAATAGTAGGAGAGGAATAAAGTCTCATACTAAACAATCAATTACCCCTGCGAGTACCGCTTTATATTAAACATGACCAAAAATAAAGATTCATACTAATTGCTACAACTCAGTCCGAATCGAGCTACAACCGAGTTTTAAAGTATCATACTCGTTGTAGCTTAAACGCTGGATTTGATTGATGGGTGAGTCATGGTATTTGCTCAACGACGCGCAGCGAGTCCTTCCTTGGATGCTCGACCGCCCGTCTGATGTGAATGGATTCACAAATGCCGCGATGGCATGGATGCCAAAGAGCGGCCATGGTGCGGACGATCGTCTCGCTAATCACCATAACTAACCCTTTTAGCATCGGTGTAGCTTGCAGGTTTTAAAGAAACGCACAGCATGCTTTGGGACAAAAGCGAGCTAGGTTTTTTATTCTAATCCGTGGAGTTCGGATTAAAATTTCTATGGATTAATGCCGCCTACAGTCGACTAGCGCAGCGAGGTCCAGGGTGCAAAGATGCTTGGCTTTGTTATATGTGTGATAGAAGGTAAGAACCATATTCATCTTGAACAACGCCTTGGTTTACAAAATTGAGCGAACTTATACCCAACTCTTTAGTCGCATCCTCGATATTTTCAGAATGTACCACTTTGACCGGCTCATAGTACTCACCTGTTGGAGAGTCAAAGCTATAGATATCTAGGTAATCTTCTGAACCTTGGTCATAAACTTCCCAAAGACTACCGCTAATACCTTTCTCCGTCTTTGCAAACGAAGCCCAACGAATGCACCTGTCATCATTGAGAGTGAACCCTCCGATGAATATCTCAACTAACTTTCCGCGATGCAGTGCGGAATTCGCTTCTTCAATAGTGAGGTATCTACGAGTCATAATTTATCCAAAATTGAATTGCCACCGTTACTTTGGTCACTTTGAAGCATTACTAAAATTTGTTCAACTAACGAATTACTTGCAAAGTGCTGATGTGGCACAAAAATCATTTTGGGGCAAAAAGCTTTTAGCCAATGAACAGTTCAATGATCGTAAAGATTGCCATTGTTGCAACTGTGACCGTTGGCGGCATGGCCGCTCTTTCACATCCATGTGAACGCGGCATTTACACTTCCATGTGTTGCAGATGCCGCCGTCGAGCCCTCAGGGATGCTTCTTGTGAAATAAAAGGGTGGCGTGTCACAGGGGAAACAATGACAATTCGTCTTGCACACCTGACGACAAACTTATCTCGTTTGGGGCAAAAATGTTTTAGAAAAGGTAGTACACCGATGTGATCGCTGCCTTTTCAGTATGATTCTTTATTACTTGGTGACAGTTATTCTGCATTCAGTAATTCATAGGGGCGAGCAATCGCCCCTTTGAGATCGCCAAGGGAAAACACCTTCGAGAAACGCCCAAAGGTTTTGCCATAAAACACGGTTTCGACTACTGGCAAACTAAAGACCTGGTAGCTGGCGGCAATCTCGCCTTGGGCCTCACAATCGATATATGCCAGCGCCATTTGGGGAAACTCCCTCGCCAACAAATCCGCAATCTGAGGCTTAAGGGCCTGACACACGCCACAGCTTGGTGCGCCAAAGAGGAGTAATACCGCTGGAAATTGCTTTAGTACGGCATCCAGTTGCTCTGGCGTTTCCATGGTATGGATTTGGGCGTTAGGCATGGCGCGTCCTGTGGAATGCGGCTCAAATAAACTGGGTAAGATAACTATCGTTCCAAGGTTACTACACAACCCAAGCTAAATGTACTTAGTTCAGATAGGTAAAGTATAAGCGTCGCTTGTTCGTTCGCTAGAATCTCGCGTATTAGCGTCGTTTGAGTTCGATTCAAAATTGAATGGTGTAACATTTAAAACAAAGACTTACTACACCATTGGCTTTCACAAGGGATGCCGTCACCATCGCCATCCATTTGGGTATTCGGACAGTGATTGATGTAATACGTTGCTTCGTCGCAAGAGCTCATATGGCTGCAATGGGTTTTACCAGCCTCGCAGCGAAACTGAGCCTGAGGTGCTGACAGAGACTGAGTTTGAGGCTCATACAGGGGCGTTGTCTCTATCTCTGCGTTGTTAGGCGCCTGAGCAATCTCGAACTCGGTATATTTCTTAAAACCAAATATCCCAATACCCAAGATTAACAACAGCGGTAGCAGCGTATTTGATAGGGAGCGACTCGGGGGATTCGCATTGCGTCGTGGGTTTTTATTTGTGTTCGCTAACACGGCGACGCCTTCGATAGAGGCCTTGATGGCCTTCACTTTGCCATCGTTTTGTATTTCGGTTCGATACAAAATACTATCGCCGACTTGGGGTTTTCTAGCCATGTGCTTCAACACAGTGATATGGATAAAAACGTCTTTACCCTTTGAATCTTCTGGTTGAATAAATCCGAACCCTTTCTCATCGTTCCAACGAACTAAAATGCCTCTTTCCATGAGTTTGCTCTAAGTGCTTAATTTATGTTCTTTATATGTGGGATTGGCCTTAAGGTCAATGGCGTTAATCGGATTATGACTGGGATGACTGCATCAACTTGTTGGCTTTTTTGACCGCATACATGGCTTGATCCGCATAGTTGATCAGGGTCTTAGCATCGGTGCCGTGGCAGGGGAAAATTGCCGAGCCAATGCTCACTCCGATGCGTAACTTGTGTTCATGGATAATATAAGGCGCGGTGACCGCTTGAGTGATTTTTTGAGTCAACACGGGCACGCTTTCTTCGTTGGGTAAGTGTTCCAGCAAAATCACAAATTCATCCCCGCCGAGGCGGGTAATAGTATCGATTTGTCGAATGTTGCCCGTGAGTCGTTTTGCGACTTCCTGCAATAACTTATCGCCGACATCGTGGCCAAATTCATCGTTGACCGGTTTGAAGTTATCCAAATCGAGAAACAAAATGGCAAAGATCCCGTCTGAACGCTGCGCATGGACGATCGCTTGCTCCAATTTGGTATGGAATAGCACCCGATTGGGAAGGTTGGTGAGGGCATCGTGGTGAGCGATGTGGCGTAAATGTTCTTCTTCGGCTTTACGCTCAGAAATATCGGTTATCACAATCACGAAGTGAGTCAGTCGGTTATCTTGGTTACGTACAGTGTTTATCCGCACGCTAAGGGGCAGATAACCCGAGGCGGTTTCTTTAATCAGCTCTCCTTGCCATTGCTCTCCCTTTTGGAGCAGATTGAGCATGGCTTGATAGGCATCTTCGCTCGGATGCCCAGTATTGATAAAGCGTGAGGCGTCTTGATGTAAATCCTGCTCGGTTAAGCCAGTGATATCGGTAAAGGCTTGATTGATAGAGATAATACTCAGTAGGGGATCGGTAATGATAATGCCGTCTGTGCTGGCATTAAACACGGTTGCGGCGAGCCGCAGTTTATCTTCTGCCTGCTTGCTGCTGGTTAAATCCATAAAGTAGGCGACCCCTTCATGGGTGCTGCTGTTTAAAAAGCTTGCACCTAGCATCACGGAAACATGGGCGCCTGTTTTACTAATGAGTTGTTTTTCATACTGATTGCAATGGCCTAATTCGATGAGTTCGGCGATGGCGATTTGATCTCTGGCCTCAAACTCAGGCGGTGTGAGCGAGCGCCAATTGACTCGGCCTGAGGCGAGATCCTCACGGTCAAATCCCAACATATTGAGAAAGTGATCGTTAGCATCGTGTATGGTGCCATCAAGCTGCCATGAAATAATGCCTATGGTGTCGGAGTCTTTCAGGCTGTTAAATCGTGACTCACTGATAAGTAAGAGTTTTTCTGATTTGGCAATGTTGCGGATAATCTGCCTACTGGCCAACACGCCAATGCTGATAAACAACAGCAACACGCTTAGGCTGATTAACCAAGTGATTCGTTTCACCCAGCGGGCGCCCTCACTGAGTACGGCGGAGAATTCAATCTCTAAACTGAGTAACTCTTCGCTCAGTTTGATGATTTTTTCTCGATATTGGCTAAGGTCTGCCGCGTTGCCCCCTGACAGGTTGATTTCTTGGTGCATCGCGCTGGCGAGGGACATCATGGTACTGAATTTATCGTCGGCGAGGCCCCAAATCTTGACGGCCTGCTGCATATAGTGAGTACGGTTAAAATGGCGGAAAAACCAGATTAAGGACTCTGTATCCCTGTCGTCATTTAATCCCTGGATAAAGCCTTCCCTTGCTTTACGCTGATTAATCGGTGAGGAGAGTAGGGCCTCGCGAGCTTGTTTGTCGCCCTGCATAACGGCGGTTGCCGCCAGGTAGCGTTGATAATCTACTTCATTTTTATGGTAGGAATATTGGATCAGATAAAAAGTGGCATCCTTTTGCGCCTTCGCCCACAGTCCTTCACCTCTAACATAGGTACGAACGCCATCGAAAATATTGCCCTGAACATAGACGAGGGCAACCTGCACGATACAGATAGTGATAAACATGCCAATAATCAACAGTACCTTAGCGACGGTTGAACGGGACTGTTGCTGCAATATGTTGATGAATTGCCTTAATTTACTACCCATCCTTCCTCCCCAACGCCATGGGAGTGCCGATGAGTAAAGGCGAGTCAGTTTGGCCTATGAGGTCGTTAACCTGTGGGTTTCTCATCTGTTCCTTGGAAAATGTGTCGTGATACGCGATGTATGCCTATGTTATGAGCTTTCTTGGCCTCCTTATTAGTTAGGAATTATGTATGACTGTAGCAAAGGCTAAAGTGCTTTCAAGTTAACCGAATGAAATGCCATCAATTAGATCAAATTTCAGTCCTTAACCTCTGACGGTTCGTTTGGGGACAGGCTTGGGTCGAGTTCACTATGGGCTTGCTGCCGGTATTGTTCGAATAAGCCTTCCTGTTTCATTTGCTTAAGGGTAGTGCTGAGTTTGGCCGCCAGTGCTTTATGGCGTTTATGCAGGTAGCCGAAGCTAATGAGGTCGTCCAATTCGCCCACGGAATGGATTTTACTGTGTTGAAATTCAGTGTATTTAAGGACTTGTTCCCCAATCGCTTCGGTATCTATGTAGATATCAATCCTATCGCGCAGCATACGGCGAAAGGAATTTACGGGAGAAGAAGAGGTGGTGATACGGTCCTGGGGCACTAGCCCTTCAAGTTTTTGTTCGATATAAAAAATCCCTCGATAATATTCAATACGATATGGATGATTCAGCAGTGAAGCCCAGTCCTGAATCTGCATATCGGGATGGATACCATAGGCGATGAGTTTAGTCTCGATCACGGGTTCTTCGATTCGGATTAAGTTCTTAAATTTCAGTCCATAGGAAAATACCCGCGCTGGTTCACCATCGATTTTGCCCGAATCGGCCATTAGGCTGGCGCGCATCGGCGGAACCACTTGATAACTAAATCGATAACCAAGGCGAGCAAACGCCTCGGTGTAAATCAGTTCACCAAATCGAAAATAAAGGTTGTCCTTAGGATCTTCATAAAACGCCATAGTAATAACGGGCATATCGGCTGTGGTGGGCGTTTGGGTTGCGGGGGAGGGATTAGCGCTGAGTGTCTGGCATAACAGTGGATTAAATAGTAAGCCTAAGCAGATGCTCAAGAAAAAAGCCTTTATTCCGTTGGGACGACAGGGAGCTTGCATAGGGTATCCTTAACCTTTTTAAGTGCTTAAAGTATAGACACTCTCGTAAAAGTGGGGGGATTTTGAGGTTGGTAATGTGAGCTGCCTTAGTTTGTTTATCGCGGAATAAAATGTGATCTTGATGAGGACAATTTGTCCTTTTGCGGATAAAAACGTGCGATACAGCACGTAAAATAGAAAGATAACTGTCATTGGTGATTTTTTCCTCAGCAGAGTTTGAGCTTGATCCGCTTTTTAACCGTGAAGACAGCGTTAAATCCGTGTCACTCATTCGTTGATGCGGGAAGGAAAAATGAAGTTATTCCATACGGTTGCAGGATGGCGAACCAAGGCTTATTTATCTGGAGTTTGGTTATTGCCGCTCTATGGTTTATCGAGTGTAAGCTTGGCCGACAGCGCAGATAATATTGAACGCTTAGAAGTGCGTGGCAGGCAAATCAATACCTTAGGCCATAGTACTTCGGCGTCGGAAGGGATAGTGGGTGCGGCGGAAATCGAAAGTCGTCCGCTGCTGCGCACGGGGGAGATCCTTGAGTTTGTCCCCGGGATGATAGTCACTCAGCACAGTGGTTCGGGTAAGGCGAATCAGTATTTTCTGCGTGGCTTTAACTTAGACCATGGCACAGATTTTAATACCCGTGTCGAAGGTATGCCGGTCAATATGCGGACCCACGGCCATGGTCAAGGTTACACGGATCTTAATTTTTTGATCCCCGAGCTGTTAGGGGAAATCCGTTACGCCAAAGGAGCTTATTATCCTGAAGTGGCAGACTTTTCTGGCGCGGGTGCGGCGCAAATTCTACTCGCCGATGAACTCGCTTATCGCCAAGTTGGGGTGACCATAGGGGAATACGGTTATCAACGGCTGGTGGCGACTCAGGATATGAAGACCGAGGTCGGCCGGTTTATTTTAGGAACCGAATTACAGGCTTACGATGGCCCTTGGAGCGATATTAAGGAAGATGTCAGCAAGATCAATGTTGTTGGTCGCTATCTTACCAAGCTTAATGGCGGGGACTTTAGCCTCACTATGATGGCCTACGACAATAGCTGGAATTCTGCGGATCAAATTCCGGCGCGTGCGGTGGAGTCTGGGCTGATTGATTTTTACGGTTCACTCGATACCGATGTGGGCGGAGAGGCCAGTCGTTACAGTATTTCGGCGAATTATGACGCTGGCAACTGGCAGGCCAATGCCTATGCCATTCGCTCGACCATGGATCTGTTTTCAAACTTTACTTACTTCTTAAACGATCCCATCAATGGCGATGAATTTGAACAGGTCGATGAGCGCACCATTTGGGGCGGCGATATTAAACGCGACTGGCAAATGAGTCTGGCGGGGACACAAGTCAATTACAGCCTAGGTGCCGATGTACGCTACGACGATATTGGTGCCGTAGGCTTATATAACACCAAAGCACGAGAACGCCTCAGCACTGTGAGGCTCGATGAAGTGCAGGAACTCTCTACGGGATTGTTTGGTAAGCTGGAATGGTTACCAGCTGATCAATGGCGTTTGAATTTAGGCTTGAGATACGACTATTTCGATGTGCAGGTCGATAGTGATAATCCCCTCAATAGCGGCGATGCTTCCGATGGCATGTTGAGCTTAAAGGCGGGCGCTTCCTACCTAGTGAACGATAATCTGGAACTCTATATGAATGCGGGGCAGGGATTGCATTCTAACGATGCCCGCGGTGCAACCATTAAGGTCGACCCAGTCACGGGCGATCAGGTTGAAAAGGTCGATTTGTTAGTCCGCTCCAATGGCGGCGAGTTTGGCGTCAAATACTATGATCGCGACTTTATTAACTTTTCGGCGGCGCTTTGGTATTTGGAACTCGACTCTGAACTACTCTTCGTCGGCGATGCGGGCAATACCGAACCAAGCCGCGCCTCTGAGCGTTACGGTGTTGAAGTCACGGCCTATTATTGGCTTAACGATGATTTGAGTTTAGATATGGAACTGGCCTGGACCCGTGCCCGTTTTACCGAAAATGAACTCGATGAAGGCAAATATGTCGATGGTGCAGTGCCCTTTGTTGGCAGTGCGGGCATTACCTACCGTCCCGATGGCTATGGTTGGTATACCAGTGTCAGGCTGAGATATTTAGGCGAGCGAATTCTCGATAGTTTTGATGAGCATAAAGCCGATGACACAACTTTAGTGAACCTTGCCTTGGGTTATCAGTTATCGGGCTTCGATACTAAGCTCGAGCTATTGAATATATTTGATAGCAAAGACCACGATATCGATTATTTCTACGAGTCTCGTCTCGCGGGTGAGCCAGCTGAAGGCGTGGAAGACTTGCATTATCATCCTGTTGAGCCGCGCATGGTGCGGGTGAGTGTCAGTTATCGTTTCTAATTTGAGTGACCATTCTTGAGTGACCACGGCTAGCGCCAATCGATACGCTAAGTTTGTTCCGCACCTAGGATAAACTTAGCGTTTTCTATTCTGTTTACTGCAATCATTCCGACATCTAGTTGCAATAAAAACGCCATTAAAATCACGCCAGTTCGTCATATATAGCATTGAAAATGTGGGCGCCTCTTAAGGGAATACCCTCATACACTCAATAATAAAATCGGTGATGAACGTGATGAATATTAAACGGATCGCTGCAGCTATCTCCTGCAGTTTAATGACGGTTGTAGCCCACGCTGCAGTCTTACCCGCAACCCAAACTGACAGTCAGTGGTTTAAAGACAGTGCAGCCAATGTCGCGGCTAAAGCGCAGCTTGAAACCAAGAAAACAGCTAAAAACGTGATTCTTTTTGTCGGCGACGGCATGAGTATTTCAACCTTAACTGCCGCCCGTATTTTGCAAGGACAGCAGCAAAGGGGTAACCAAGGCGGTGAAGAAAACTTCTTAAGTTTCGAGCAGTTTCCTCACACGGCCTTAGTAAAAACCTACAACACTAACCAGCAAACGCCCGACTCGGCAGGTACCATGACCGCCATGGCGACCGGGGTAAAAACCAAAGCCGGTATCATCTCGATTTCTGACACCAGTTTACGTGGTAACTGTTTGTCTTCTAAAGGTAATGAACTCGTTTCTCTGGTTGACCTTGCCAATGCTAAAGGCTTATCGACCGGGATTGTCACGACCGCCCGTTTAACTCATGCGACGCCTGCCGCGACTTACGCTAAATCACCAGAGCGTGATTGGGAAGGCGACTTTAACCTGCCTGCCGAAGCCGTTGCTAACGGCTGTACCGATATAGCCAGCCAACTGGTGATGCGCGATGAGGCAAACTCACTTAGCGTTGCACTGGGTGGCGGTCGCAGCTATTTCTTACCAAAAGAAGTCACTGACGGTGAGAACAAAGCCGGTAAACGTAAAGACGGCAAAGACCTGACTAAAGCGTGGGTCGAAAACTTTAGCAAAGCGGCTTATGTGTGGGACAAAAAAGGCTTCGATGCCATCGATGTCGCCAATACCGATCACTTACTCGGCCTCTTTAACCCATCCCATATGGAATACGAAGCGGACCGTGCAGATGACGTTGGTGGTGAGCCATCACTTTCAGAAATGACCGCGAAATCCCTCGAGATTTTAAAGAAAAACGATAAAGGCTTCCTGCTGATCGTGGAGTCGGGTCGTATCGACCATGGCCACCATGCGGGCAACGCTAACCGCGCCTTGACCGACGCAGTTGAGTTATCTAACGCAGTGAAAGCCGCGGTAGATGCAACCAGCAGCGATGACACCCTGATCATGGTAACAGCTGACCACAGCCATGTATTTACCATTGCAGGCTACCCAAAACGCGGTAACCCGATTTTAGGTTTAGTCCACGATGTGGATGGTTCGTTAGCCCTCGCTAACGACGGCAAGCCTTACACCACGCTGGCTTACACTAACGGCCCTGGCGCTGTGGTTGGCGTGCGTGACGACTTAACCTCGGTCGATACTCAAGACAAAGACTTCATGCAACAAGCACTTATCCCAATGGAAAGTGAGACTCACGCCGGTGAAGACATCAGCTTACACGCAATGGGCCCAGGTTCGAATCTGGTACAGGGCGTGATTGAGCAGAACGTGATCTTCCACATTATCAACCAAGCCCAGCAGCTTGGCGGCACTAAGTACTAATAGGTCGTCTGCGACCTACAGTTCTCACTTTTGGAGTTAAAAATGAATAAGAAATTACTGGTACTCGCAATCTCTGCCATGCTGGGTTTAGCCGCATGCGGTAGCGATGGTGACAACGGCGCTGCAGGTACGCCGGGTTCGAATGGTTCTAACGGTTCCAATGGCAGCGACGGTAAAGACTGGACCGCAGTCAACCAATGGTATGTCGATGCTCAAGCACGTGTGACTAAGGCCGATGGCTTGAGCGTGAACAACGATGTGGGCGCGGCGAAAAACGTGATCCTATTTGTTGGCGATGGCATGGGCGTCTCTACTATCACTGCGGCACGTATTTTAGAAGGCCAATTAAAGGGCAAGACGGGTGAGGAAAACTCTTTATCCTTCGAAACTCTGCCTTACGTCGGTTTATCTAAGACCTATAACGTCGATGGTCAAACACCAGACTCTGCGGGCACTATGTCGGCGATGATGACAGGGGTGAAAACCGATGTGGGCGTGATTTCACAGGCCGAAGGCGTAGTGCGTGCTAACTGCGCATCGACTAAAGATCAAAACTTAGTGACATCACTGGAACTGGCCGCCATGGCGGGTATGTCTACTGGTGTGGTCACCACAGCGCGTTTAACCCACGCAACACCTGCGGCAACCTATGCCCACGTGCCTGAGCGTGACTGGGAAGCCGACTCAAACCTGCCAGCCGAAGCCGTGACCAATGGCTGTAAAGATATCGCCGCGCAAATGCTCGACTTTAACTATGGCAATGGCTTAAACGTGATGATGGGCGGTGGTCGCCGCAGCTTTATTCCAAAAACCTTAATTGATCCAGAAGGTAAAGCGGGTAAGCGTAACGATGGTCGCGATCTGACTGCCGAATGGTTAGCTAAGTACACTAATGCGGCCTACGTTCAGGACAGAGATGGTTTCCTCAATGTGGATGTTGCCAGCACTGACCATTTATTGGGCCTGTTCAACTCATCCCATATGGAATACGACTATGACCGCACCGAAGCGGGCGTGAAGGGCGAGCCATCACTTGCTGAGATGACAGCCAAGTCGATTGATATTCTGAAGAAAAACACCAAAGGCTATGTGCTGATTGTCGAAGCGGGTCGTATCGACCATGCGCACCATGCGGGTAACGCTGCTCGTGCCCTGTACGACACAGTTGCGCTATCTGAAGCAGTCCGTGTTGCGATGGAAAAAACCTCGGCCAACGACACTCTGTTAATGGTGACGGCTGACCACAGCCATGTGTTCACCATTGCAGGTTATCCAACCCGTGGTAACCCGATCCTAGGTCTGGTGAAGAGTAACGATGCGAACGGTATCGCCGAAGTGACTAACTCAACCGACGCTAACGGTTTGCCTTACACAACAGTAGGTTATGCCAACGGCATGGGTTATGCGTCATTAGCGACAGGTGGCGATGAACGTTATAACTTCCCTGTGGATGCTGGTCGTAAGGACTTGAACTTTGTGGATACCCAAGACGTTGGATTCCATCAAGAAGCCCTAGTGCCATTAAGCGATGAAACCCATGCGGGTGAAGACGTGGCGATTTTTGCCCGCGGCCCAAGCTCGGATCTGGTTCAAGGTACGGTTGAACAAAACCATATCTTCCACGTGATGAACCGTGCGGCGAACTTAGTCGCGAAAGCGGAAGCTGCAATGGCGGCGAAGTAAGCCAAATGCCGATGGTGGGTTGTCCTGCCATCGGCTTTTATCTAACTGTCTTTAAAGACGTTAGTCAGTAATGCGAGTCATAAAATTAGCGTGTAAGTGAGATATAACATGAACAAACTCCTCTTAGTCACTCTGGTATCGACATTAGCCTCCCCTGTGATGGCCTTAGCCACTCCCGTTAGCGCTGCTTCTGCCATTCAGGCCAATGCAAAATGCGCAACACTTGAGGCCAGCCATTTAAAAGCCCAGTACCAAGTCACCAATGCTAAGGGGCAAAGCTGGCAGATGACCCTGCTAAGAGATGGACAAGATTTTATTATTCAACGGGATAACACCACCTTCGAACAATGGGCACCCAATGGCGAATATGTGCGTTATTTCCCCGTTGAAAAACGCTCAGTCACCTATCGTAAGGGTGACTTAAGGGCGCTAAACATTCAGCACGACCGCGATCAGTTGTACCATGTGGTGTCTCCTGCATTGCCAGCTAACTTGACTAAAACCGAGCAAAAACTACTGCCTTGTTTTGCGGCCCAGGGCTTTGCAGGTAAGGTGAATGGTATGGACAGCCAGCTCGACTGGATTGCCAGCATTGAACTGCCACAGCAATTTAACTTAGGCGATGTATTAAGTTACCAATTGCTCAAGGTTGAGCCCTACAGCCACGAGGCGTTTGCCGCTTTAACCCAGAATTATCAAGACATTGATTTTGCCGATGTGGGCGACAGTGAGTCCGACCCCTTTATCGCCAAGATGATTAACCAAGGCTTTATCGAGCACGGTAGCAGTGGTTTTTATAACAGTGAAGGTCATGCCATTGAGGCACAAGGCGGCCACGGCAGTCATTCGCACTAAGCGACTTTTTGAGTCAACAGTAAACGCCCGCATTTGGGCGTTTTGCTTTTTAGGGAGCACGCTGCAATATTTTACTATTCGAGCCAAGTTCTCGGCGGCTAGAATGAGTCGTATCTAAAGTTGTCTTTGCCTGTGAGATTAAGCTTGCCCTATGAGCCGTGTGACTCCCGTTGAAAATATCAATTACTGGCGCCATCCCAGCCTCTCGGGCATTGAACTGAGTCAGGCCGAATTTACCCATTTCAGTTTTGATAAACACGTGCATCTGGATTACCACTTAGGGGTTGTGACTCAAGGGGCGCAGCAATTTATCAATAAGGGCAGTCGTTATCAGCTCGGGCAACATGGGCTATCGACCCTCAATCCCGATGAAACCCACGATGGACAAAGCCGCGACGCCGAAGGGTATCGGGTTAAGGTGATGTCTATCCCCGTGGAGTATATGAACAGCATTAGCCAAGAAATGGGGCTCAAGGCCCATTTCTTTAATGCGCCCATGGTGGATGACCCCGCGTTATATCAATACTTTATCCAGTTGCATGATCTACTCATTCAAGGCCAATGCTCTGAGCTTGCGGCCGAGTCCCATCTGCTGAACTTTATGCAGCTGTTATTGACGCGCCACCCCACGGGAATGCTGAATTTGCGGCAGGATAGGGGGTTATCATGGCAGCAGTTAAATCGCATCAAACAGAAAATTCACGATGAGCCGTGGCTAAATACTCAGCTTGAGGCGCTGGCCGATGAGGTTAATCTGAGTAAGTTTCAGTTTTTACGCCAATTTAAACTGGCGACCGGGATGACACCCCACGCCTACCTGAAGCGAGTGCGATTAGAGTTAGCGAAAAAGTCCTTAACCCATGGCGCCTTAGTGGCGGATGTGGCGCAGCAGTTAGGCTTTTTCGACCAGAGTCATCTAAATAAGGCGTTTAAACAGGCCTTTTTACTCTCACCGGTCCAATTTCAGCGGCGCATGCTTTAAGGTAAATTAGCCGCGTGCAATTTCTTACAATGCAGGTGCTGAAGGCTTGGGCATACTGGCGTTCTTACATGTATTTGCGGAGCCCTATTGATGGATGTATCCCTGTTAGTCACCTTAGCCGTTATTCACTGCGTAGCCTTAGTCAGCCCTGGGCCGGATTTTGCCATTATGGTGAAGATTGCTACCTCACAGCCGCGAAACACCGCAATTGCCACGGCGGCTGGCATATCGGTAGCGATTTTAGCCCATACCATTTTGAGTTTAACTGGCGTCAGCTTAGTGATTAAAAGCTCCCATAGCTTGTATCTGTTAGTGCAATTGCTGGGCGCTTCGTATTTGGCATGGATGGGATTTGGCGCGCTTAAGGCTGCGGTCGCCTTTTTCAGTAAACCCAAAACCGTATTAAACGGCGAGGGCGCAGAGCCCACTGGATTTACAACAACCTCGGAAAACAGCCTTGAGATGCCTACGGCGGGCGGGGTAGACGCCTTATCACCTAAACAGGGGTTTATGCGGGGGCTTTATACCAATTTATTGAATCCTAAAGCCTTAGTGTTTTTCTTAACCTTATTCTCTGCCCTGATCACCCCGAGCGTGGCTTCGGTGACTAAATTCGCCGCCGCGCTGATGCTGTTTGTGTTGTCACTGCTCTGGTTTGGCTTTCTGGCGCTGATGCTCTCTAAAGCCAAAGTACAGCAAAAGCTGCAACGACTCACACCTATCATCGATGGAGTTATTGGGGTGATCTTTATGTCGGTGGCGGTAGCGATAGTGTCTAATTTGCTGCTGGCCTGACGGGGTGATAGTGGGGCAGTGATGCGGCTTACAGCACATAAGCTTGGGGGGATTGTGTGTGTTTATCCCTCCTTAGCTATGGTATCCTTGCCAAGTCTTAATTTGGATGTTTTTGACTTTAAAGGAATAAATCATGTCTAGTCGCCCGTTTTTTCAAGGTTTTTCAGCGATTAATCGACTCTCGCGTTTAGGGCTTTATACGGGCTTGTTGCTGGGGAGTCTTAGCGCAACGCCACAGGCTCTGGCAGCCCTAGAGGCGGAGTACGTGCCGCAGGTGCAAGCCTTGATTGATGCGGCCAAGGCGGGTGATCGTCAGGCGATTGCCGAGCAAATTTCTTATCCCCTCCAGCGCGAATACCCGCTCCCCGATGTGCAAAATCCACAGCAATTGCTGACAAGATTTCAGCAAGTCTTTGATAGCAAGTTGCTGAGTCAAATCGCCAATTCGACCACAGAGAACAACTGGCAGACTATGGGCTGGCGCGGTATTATGCTCGACCACGGCAGTGTCTGGTTGGATTTCGATGGCAAAATCTCGGGCATTAATTATCAAAGCCCAGAGGAAGCTAAGTTAAGGGATGAACTGATCGCGCAGCAAAAAGCGATGCTACACGAGAGTGTGCGCGAGTTTGCTAGCCCTGAGCTGGCGTGGGAAACCGAGCGATTCATCATACGTGTCGATGCCCTCGATCGTCAGCAATACCGTTATGCCGCTTGGGCAAAGGGTAAATCCCTGAGCGAGAAACCTGATTTAGTCCTCAAAAAGGGGAAGTTAGTCCTCGATGGTAACGGCGGTAATCACTCCTTCCAGTTTAAAAGCGGTCCCTATCTTTATGTCTGCGATGTGATAGTGCTAAGCGCCGAAGAAAGACCCATAGGTGAGCTGTTGGTTTACAAGAACGACCAATTACTGGTGCAGGAGCCTGTGATTAAGGCGTTATAGCTTAATTGGCCATTCGCTTAAGGCTAATTCCCTGAAGCGAATACCATCAAGCTTGTCTGTAACTGTCTTTTTACCACCACTGGATTAAGGTTTGTTGTCATGATTAATCCCACTAAAATCGCCATATTCAGCAGTGCCATAGTGCTGTTGTTTTTACTGACAGAATGTCGCCAAAAAGAGCAAATTCCCCTGTGTGGCCACGTCGAAGGTACGCCAATCGATACTAGCTTTGATGGCGGCCTCGATAATAACGACCGCACTCTAGCATCAACCAACTGCTTAAAAATCAAAGCGCTTTACGATAAAAGCGATCGCCAGACGAAATGGTTTAGCAGCTCGCCCTCCATCGCCGTGATGAATGCCTTGGGTTATCTTGAACAAGATGATGCCAACAACCGTGGCGATAGCTATGCGATGACGTTTAACGTACAGGAGGAGTTTGTATTTGGCCCGAGCCGAGGCGAATACGCCCTGTTTCGGCAGGACGCTAAAGGGGTCATCTTACCTGGCACCGAAGCGGCCAAGGGCAATGAGGCCAAGGTTGGTGTTAACGGTCAGTTTGACCGCTGGTGCCAAAAAATGGCTTCAATCGAGTTTGCTGGTAAAGACAATTGGCGCAGGCCAACAGAGCAGGAGTTAAACACTCTCTATGGGTACGGCGAGAGTCGCGCAGCCTATCAACGTGCGCAGTGGAGCTCGACAATCCCTTCTTGGTCTCGCACAGTGTATGAGACCGAATTCGAGGTCGGCATTATCTCGGTCGCCCCCAGCGGCTATAGTTTTCGCAGTTATGCCAATAGTGCCAAATTTGCTGTTTGTGTCGCCGCGTTTTGAATACTAAAGAGAGCTTGAATAAGCTCTCTTCTTGTCTCATTTAATCAACTTAATCAGCGCCTTAAATCGGTCGCCTTGAGCTTCGTGTTGCAGTTCAAATAACAGTGATTCCACATTGGTGAGAGTGGCTCCCTTGGCGGTCATCATTTGAATGCCCAGCTGTTTATTGTCAACGCTGCGAGAAGACACCGCATCGGCGACAAGATGCACAGAGTAGTGTTGGTCGAGCAGATCGCGGCAAGTTTGGTACACGCAGACATGGGTTTCTATCCCCGCCAGCAACACCTGCTTGCGTCGAGATTTCGTGAGTGCATTGGCAAATTCATCACAATACCAACCGCTAAAATGTTGCTTGGCAATGGGCGAGCCAGTTCTTTCGAGCAAGGTTTTTAACTCTTCGGTGGTCGAGCCTAGTTTAGCGGGCAATTGCTCGAGCCAGAGGATGGGGATTTCAAACAGCTGTGCGCCTTGGATAAGTGTACTCAACTGCTGATGAAGCTTGGCTGAGTTATCCATGATCTGAGCGAGCTTTCCCTGCACATCGACGATAACGAGTACACATTCTTCGGGTTTTAACATCGGGCGTTCCTTCTGCGCGGGTGGATAAAGGCATCGTTTAGCGATTGCTCTGCTTATTTTGTGAGTTGTGTGTTTTTTGCACTGTTAGTAAACCCTAATTGGGCAGCCTCACCAATAGGGCAAAGGTCGAATATGGCGTGCACTTAAATTGCTCACTAAAAGAGTGCGTCGCTCTCCTACTTGCACAAGTCTGGTGCATTTTTAATCGAACTATTCCTGGCGAATATTTGTTATTTCTTTTAAATCAATAAATTAAAATTCTGGCCTAATGATTGAATTATCTTGGCTACAAGTTAATAACAATCGCGTTTTTTGGAGGTCAGGATGAAACTAGTCAGCGCTATCATCAAGCCATTTAAATTGGATGATGTCCGTGAAGCTATCGCCGGTATTGGTATTGAGGGGATGACGGTGACCGAGGTTAAAGGTTTTGGCCGTCAAAAGGGGCACACGGAGTTGTACCGTGGCGCCGAGTATCAGGTGGATTTTTTGCCAAAAGTAAAACTAGAAATTGCCACTAAAGCAGAAAATCTCGACATGCTGATTGAGGCGATTACCAGTGCGGCTCATACGGGAAAAATTGGTGACGGAAAGATTTTCGTTATCGACTTAGAACATGCCATCCGTATTCGTACGGGTGAACTCGACACTGAAGCGCTATAGGGGGCGGAAGATGGAAGAACTAACAAAATTAGGCGTGACAGTCTCTGAACTGCGCTTTGCACTCGACACCTTTTATTTTTTGATTTCAGGCGCTTTGGTTATGTGGATGGCGGCGGGTTTTGCCATGCTCGAAGCTGGCCTAGTACGCTCTAAAAATACCACCGAAATTTTAACTAAAAACGTGGTGTTATACGCGATTGCCTGTGTGATGTACCTATTGGTTGGCTACAACATTATGTACGTCGACAATGCCGAAGGCGGTTGGTTGCCTTCACTCGGTACGCTGATTGGCTCACAAGCCGAAGATGCAAACCATGCCTTAGAATCTGACTTCTTCTTCCAAGTGGTGTTTGTGGCAACGGCGATGTCGATTGTCTCTGGCGCCGTGGCGGAGCGGATGAAGTTATGGGCTTTCCTGTTCTTCTCCGTGGTGATGACAGGCATTATCTACCCTGTTGAAGGCTACTGGACTTGGGGTAAAGGCTTTATCTCTAGCTTAGGTTTTGTGGACTTTGCGGGTAGCGGTATTGTGCATATGACAGGCGCTGCGGCGGCTATCGCTGGGGTGTTATTGCTCGGTGCTCGTAAGGGCAAATACGGCCCTAACGGCCAAGTGAATCCGATTCCAGGCTCTAACCTGCCAATGGCAACCTTAGGGATGTTTATCCTGTGGATGGGCTGGTTTGGTTTCAACGGTGGCTCACAATTAATGGTTTCAGATGCGGCCAACGCTAGCTCTGTCGCTAAAGTCTTCGTGAACACCAACACCGCGGCCGCTTTTGGTGCTATCTCTGCCCTAGTTGTGTGCAAAATGATTTGGGGTAAAGCGGACTTAACTATGATCCTCAACGGCATTCTGGCGGGCTTAGTGGCGATTACTGCCGATCCGCTGTCGCCTTCGCTGCTGATGGCTGGGGTAATTGGTGTGGTTGCTGGTGGTTTAGTGGTGTTCTCTATCGTGGGTCTGGACAGAATCAAGATCGACGACCCAGTGGGCGCGATTTCTGTGCACGGTGTTGCGGGTTTCCTCGGTTTGATGTGTGTCCCCTTATCGAATGCCGACGCCACTATCACAGCGCAATTAACTGGCGCAGCGATTATCTTCGCATGGGTATTTAGCGCGTCGTTTGCGGTGTGGTTTGTACTGAAGATGACTATGGGCATCCGTGTTTCTGAGGAAGAAGAATATAACGGTATGGATGCATCTGACTGTGGTATCGACGCTTACCCAGAGTTTGTGACTGTCAAAAGTGCAGGCTAACGGGTATTGATATCACTTGATGCCTCTAAGGGATAAGAGGATAGTAAAGCAGAGCCTAGTGCTCTGCTTTTTTATGGGTCTTCGACTGTCATGCTGATACCACAAGGAGCGAATGATGCGCTTAATCTTTGATTCCACTGGACAACTCAGACGCACCTGCTTGCTTGGTGGCATTCTGAGTGCACTCATAGCCTTGCCCGCTTTGGCGGGGCAAGTCGTAGTGACCCGCTCGGATGAGCCTTTCGATGCTTTTGCCGTGCGCGATCAAGTGTTGAAAGATTATGAATGGCAGGAATCTTTGCGAAGACAGGAGCAAATTCAAATTCTGCAGGCCTTGCCACTCGGTTGTATTGCCCAGGTAAAGCCTTACCCTTACTTCACTTGTGGTCAGGATAACTACCGCCCCTATCGTTATCAGCAGCAGGATGTGTATATCAAGGTTGACCCTCCGGCGCAGCGTTAACCTTTAAGCTGCCTCAATCCTTTGTGGCAGGCCATTATTTTTTGTAACCATTTTATGACGTCTTTTTGGCCAAGTGTAATAAGCTCAAATAGGAGCCTTATGGTCTGGGGGACGTATTATGATACAACTGCGCACCATCTCTAGCGGTATATTCTGCTCATTATTACTTTTACTATTATGGGGTTGTAGCTCGACTGCCCCCAAACCAAATGATGATGAGATAGATGCCCTATTGGCAGATTCGTTATTTAAATCTGTCAGCAATATTCCTAGTGTCGAGGATATTTTCAGCCTTCCGCCCTCGGTTGCAACCGATGTCCGGCGCGCCTACGACCGCTACAGCTTATCGACTAAAAACCCCGTCGCGGTGCATGAATGGTTAGCCAGTTATATCAATGCCAATCAGCTCGGCGGCCACAGCGATTTTCACTATCAAGATAATTTGACTCAAACCGCCAGCGAAACCTACGCCCAGCGCGCGGGGAATTGTATGTCGCTGGTGGTGATGACATCGGCACTCGCGGATGTGTTTAAAATTGGCACTGAGTTTCAGGATATTGCGATTGAACCCGTATGGGACAAACAGGGCGAGTTTTATCTGATTAACGGCCATGTCAATCTACGCTTGCTACCCGCCGAGAGCGTGCACACTGTGTATGTGTCGGCCCATGCAATTCTGGTCGACTTTATGCCCGAGCGCGCCCTGCGAGGCTACAACAAAGTGCAAATCAATCGCCAGACCTTAACCAGTATGTTCTATAACAATATGGCCGCCGAATCCTTGGTCGAAGGGGATTTAGACCGCGCCTATGCGCTGATTAAAGCGGGCTTAAAATCAGGACACTTTATTCCAGCGCTCAACACCTTAGCCGTGATTTATCGCCACAAGGGCGATGAAAAGCGGGCCGAGCAAGTCTATCGCTATGCACTCAAATATGATGCCGATGATATGACGACGCTCTATAACTTGGCGGTGATTTTAGGTGAGCAGGGCCGTTTGGAAGAGTGGGCACAGGTCAATAAAGTGCTGGAGTTAGCGCGTATTCGTAATCCTTATTACTACTACGATATGGGTGAGCAGGCCTATGACGAGCACCAATACAGCGAGGCGCTCGCTTGGTATCAAAGGGCCGTGGATAAAGCCGATTATCGCCATGAGTTTTTCTTTGGCCTGTCACGCACCTATTGGGCGCTGGGGGATGAAAAGCGCGCCAAACTCAATATGGAAAAAGCCATGGCTCTAAGCCGCGAAGCCACAGATAAACATCGCTATCAGGCAAAACTGCAGGCCATGCAGCAACATTAATCCTTTACTCAACCTCCTTTGTTTGCGTTTGACTACTGGCAAAGGAGGTTTTTTATTTCCGCTTTCACCACCGCTTGCTTCCAACCCCAACACTCGTTTGGCTTTAGTTTGCATATCACATTGAAATATTTGAATTTGTATTTTTTAAAAATATGTTAAAACAATACGTTATATTTGATTTCTTGAAATGGAGACAACTTGGTTGCATTAGCGGCGCAGACTGGATAAATTGAACTCAGTATTGCAGTTGAGATCCCCTATTGCAGCGATAAAAATAGCCTAAACACGAGAGTTGGAGCAGTAAATTATGTATTACCAAAATGATGACGTTCGCATTAATGAAGTCAAAGAGTTACTTCCACCTATTGCGATTCTAGAACGATTTCCTGCCTCCGAAAACGCTGCTGCAACTGTGTTTAACGCCCGTCAAAGCATTCATAACATTCTTGCCCGCCAAGATGATCGTTTGTTAGTGGTCATTGGTCCTTGCTCAATTCACGATCCTAAGGCCGCATTGGAATATGGCCAGCGACTGGTTGCGCTCAGAGAACGTTATCAAGATCAGCTCGAAGTGGTGATGCGTGTTTATTTTGAAAAGCCGCGTACTACAGTGGGTTGGAAGGGGCTCATCAACGATCCTTATATGGATAACAGCTTCAAGCTGAACGATGGTTTACGTACCGCGCGTAAACTTTTAGTCGATTTGAATGACTCTGGCATGCCTACCGCAGGTGAGTTTCTCGATATGATCACTCCGCAATATGTGGCGGATATGATGTGCTGGGGCGCGATTGGTGCGCGCACCACAGAATCGCAGGTGCACCGTGAATTAGCTTCTGGGTTATCTTGCCCTGTAGGCTTTAAAAATGGCACTGACGGCACGATCAAGGTGGCGATTGATGCTATCGGCGCCGCGAATGCGCCGCACCACTTCTTATCGGTAACCAAATTTGGCCATTCGGCGATTGTGTCGACCAAAGGTAATCCTGATTGCCATATCATTTTGCGTGGCGGCCGTGAGCCTAATTACAGTGCCAGCCATGTTGCGCAGATCAGCGAACAACTGAAAAAGGCCAAGCTTGTCGATAACATTATGATCGACTTTAGCCATGCCAATAGCAGCAAACAATATCAACGCCAGATGGATGTCGCGAACGATGTGGCCGAGCAAGTGGCCGCGGGTAATAAGGCAATTTTCGGTGTGATGGTTGAAAGCCACTTAGTGGAAGGTCGCCAAGATCTGATTGAAGGCCAGGCGTTATGTTATGGCCAGAGTATTACGGATGCCTGTATTGGCTGGGATGATACCGAGGGTCTGTTAGATGTGTTAAATCAGAGCGTTATTGCACGCCGCCAGCGGGTCTAAGTCCTGAAAAGCTCAAAAATAAAGGCGCTATTCTGGCGCCTTTATTTTTATTATTTTTTGCTCATTTCGGCTAAGTATTCGTTAGCTTTGGCCAAGCTACCAAAAGCTGCAATGAGGTTATTTCTGCCTTTGTCCTGAATTTCTGGATTGCCAGATTCGATCATCATCCACACCCAAGTTTGGATCAGTGGTAATGGCGGGTATTGAACTTTAGCGGAATCCAACATAAAGCTTCCTTCGATCTTAATTTATTAGAATTATCGTTAGTGTTATCGCAGAACGAGTGCAGCACGGCATATACACACGGATCTACGGCCAGAGATTTGCAAATCCTGCTGCTAGCGATCTTAAGTCCATAGGGCATTTTGGGTAAAACCGACAAAATATTCAACAGTAGAACCCTTGATGTTAGGCCTATTTTAACGGTTACTGTTCTGATATAGCCAAGCTTGATTCAGAATTTTTTTACCTTAATATTCGCGTTGCGAACTCTCTGAGCGTAAGTCGTTAGCATGACATTTTTATTTCGATAAGCCAGAGAGATTTTGCCAAGATGGCCGCTTTTTGTCTGTCAGAAAAATCTGATTGATTTTATTCAAACTTTCCCTGTTTGGTTTCGCCTTAACGTGCGCCATGCTGCTACAATTGAGCGACTTTGGCAAAGGTTTAGACATATGCGCCCAACACTGTATTTTGAAGGTCCCATCGATAAGCTCAATTGGCACGTAGTTAAGTTGCTCTGGCCTTATTTGCTCGAGTACAAGGGCCGAGTGGCATTGGCCATGTCTTGTCTTATCGTTGCTAAGCTTGCCAGCGTGGGCTTGCCCTTTATTCTTAAAGATTTAGTCGATACTTTGGATGCCAATAAGACCGCGCAGGCATTGAGTGTGCCCATCGGGTTGGTATTAGCCTATGGCGCGGTGCGACTATTAACTGTGATCACGGGTGAAATCCGCGACACACTCTTTGGCCGTGTCACTGAGCGGGCCATTCGCCGTTTGGGCTTAGCGGTGTTCGATCACTTACATCGACTCGATTTGGATTTTCACTTAGAGCGGCGCACAGGCGGCTTGTCGAGGGATATTGAGCGCGGCACCAGTGGCGTGAGTTTCTTGATGCGCTTTATGGTGTTTAACATAGTGCCGACCCTGCTCGAAATCGCCATGGTTATTGGTATTTTCTTTTTTAATTATGGCATTGCCTTCGCCGCGATCACTTTTACCTCAGTGATGGCCTACATCTGGTTTTCGGTGGTGGCGACAGAGTGGCGCACCGAATACGTCCGCGATGCGGCCAAGGCCGACTCACTCTCCAACACCCGCGCCATCGACAGTCTGCTCAACTATGAAACCGTGAAGTATTTTAATAATGAAAAGTATGAATCGGATCGATATGACCAAGCTTTAGATCAATGGGAAGTGGCTAAACGTAAGAATCGTTTATCGCTATTTGCCCTCAACGGTGGGCAGGCGCTGATTATTGCGTTGGCGATGACGGCGATGATGGCGTTAGCCGCCTATAAAGTGACCAATAATGAGATGACCTTAGGTGACTTTGTATTGGTCAATGCCTTTATGATGCAGCTCTTTATGCCGCTCAACTTTTTGGGATTTGTCTACCGTGAAATCCGTGGCGCCTTAGCCAATATTGAGCGGATGTTCAGTCTGCTCGATAAGCATCCTCGTATAGTGGATAAACCCGATGCCTTAGACTTTGAGCCTAAGCGCGGCGAGCTTAGTTTTGAACATGTGAGTTTTAGCTACGATGACAGGCCCATCTTGCGCAACGTCAGCTTTAAGGTGGCGGCGGGGAAAAAAGTCGCCGTCGTTGGAGATAGCGGCGCCGGAAAATCAACACTCATCAAGTTGTTGTTCCGTTTTTACGATGTGGAGCAAGGGCGCATTTTGATTGACGGGCAAGATATTCGTCACTTAACCCAAGATGCACTGCGCCGTGCTATTGCCATAGTGCCGCAGGATACTGTGTTATTTAATGATTCCTTAGTGGAGAACATTCGTTATGGCCGCCCCGATGCGACAGATGAAGAAGTGCGCCATGCCATCAAACTCGCACATTTAGAGCATTTTATCGCGTCGCTCTCCCAAGGTTGGGATACCAAAGTGGGTGAGCGGGGCTTAAAGCTTTCGGGCGGAGAGAAACAGCGTGTGGCCATTGCGCGGGCGATTTTAAAAGGCTCCCCAGTGTTAGTGTTTGATGAGGCCACATCCTCCCTCGATAGCCGTTCGGAACAAGCTATTCTGTCGGCACTGCGCGAGGTCGCGAAAGGGCATACCAGCTTAGTGGTGGCGCATAGGTTATCGACCATAGTCGACGCCGACCAAATCGTGGTCTTAAGCCAAGGGGAAATTGTCGAGCAGGGGAATCATCAGTCTTTACTGGCTCAGGATGGTTTATACGCTAAGTTGTGGCGCATACAAAATGAGCAACAGCAGCTTTCGGTAGAAGTGTAACAGCGTTGGGACAATTCAGTTTTTATTCAGGTTCGGCTCTCTATACTCAAATCCAAGCAAATAATGATAAGAGGTGCTTGGCATGGAAAATATGGCATTAAGAGTCAATATTGAAGGCAGAGAAGAGAAAGTAAGCACAGACTGGTTTGCGATTATGGCAACCCTTAAAAAACGCGGTGTGGATTATGATTCGCTACAACGCATTCACGCAGAGTTAAATGCAGGCCTTAAAGTGACCACAAGACGTTTAACTCTGGCAAAATTGAATCAAGAACTTGAATTAGCTGGGATTATCCGTAAAACCAATGAATATAATGCAGATATTCGTGGTGGGTATTAGAGAGTATCACTGCTGAAACAAAACAAGGGAATATAAGAAATTATATTCCCTTTGGTTTTTCTGCCTTCCAACCTTCACACAACAGATTGAATTTGGTGGTCGATTCGTCGATTCGCGTGAGCCGAATGACTTGGCCTTCACGAAAACACACTAGTTCGCCTTCGATCTCGGTCAAGCGATTACAGCTCTTACAGCTTGTGCTGGCAGTCTTACTGTCGGGCATATGGCTTACAAAGCTTGCTTTCACAGTGTTTCCTTAACTTAATATGCAGTTGTTTAATCTCATGCGTGCATCACGGATCTTACCCCTTTTGTGATACGCATTCAAATTACCTCTTGCTAAATTAACTTTAGACTAAAGTCGTACAAAATGCATACAGAGTTAGGTTACTTATTGATTGATATGGGAATAGTACTTATCCAATGAAACCGACAAACCGCTCTCGAGTACAATCCTCACATGGGATGGCTTGAGTTGTCTTGGCTCTGTCACACCGCAGGAGTGGGCTATCAAGGCTAAATCGTGGTGCAGGTTATGGTTATAGTTGGCGACACGCGTCGATTTATCTCTAGGAGCAAGACCTTGCTGGAGTTTCTTATTGTGAGTCGTGATACCCGTTGGACAGGTATCTTTGTTGCATTGCAGTGCTTGAATACATCCGAGGGCAAACATATTGCCACGGGCTGAGGCGATAAAGTCCGCACCTAAGGCCAGCGCCCAAGCCACCCGCGATGGCACTATGAGTTTACCCGAGGCGATCACTTTAATGCGTTTACGTAGCCCACGCTGAATTAAGATATTCACCAGTATGGGCAGGCTTTCCTTGAGTGGCAGTCCCACATAATCCATTAAGGGTTGAGGGGCGGCGCCTGTGCCGCCATCGGCACTGTCTAAGGTAAAAAAGTCCGGGGCGGATGCTTCGCCACGGCGCTCAATTTCATCGCAAAAATCTTCGAGCCATTGCACGTCCCCAAGTACGGCCTTAATGCCGGTGGGTTTACCCGTGACCTCACGCACTCTGGCAATCATATCCAGAATGTCAGCCACATTTTTAAACTCGATATGACCATTGGGGCTTATGGAATCATGGCCCTGCGGGATACCGCGAATTTTGGCGATCTCCTCGGTGACTTTGATTCCCGGTAAGATACCGCCCTTGCCTGGTTTGGCGCCTTGGCTCATTTTGATTTCAAACATTTTAACTTCAGGGTGTGCGGCGATCTCTTTGAGCTTGTCATCGTCTAAATGGCCGTGCTCATTACGTACACCATATTTAGCGGTACCAATTTGAAAGACTAAGTCGCAGCCACCTTTTAAATGATAAGGACTTAAGCCACCTTCACCGGTATTTAACCAACATCCCGCCTGCGCTGCGCCGTGGGATAAGGCGGTGACGGCAGGGCGTGATAGGGCGCCGAAGCTCATGGCGGAGATATGGCAAATGGCCTTAGTGGTGTAAGGCTCACGGCAATGGGGGCCAATGGTTTGAGGCAGAATTGGAGTGATATCTTCATCTTGAGTCGGAAAGGCGGTATTCATAAACATGATGGCGCCCGTGCTGTCTAGTGGGCGTGTCGACCCAAAGGCGATGGTTCTGTCGACATTTTTCGCGGCGCGATATACCCAGCTCCGCTCGGCGCGGTTAAAGGGCAATTCTTCCCTGTCCTGTGCGAAAAAATATTGTCTAAAAAACTCACCTTGTTTCTCAAATAAATACCGAAAGCGACCTATCACAGGGTAGTTGTGGCGCACGGCCTGTTTGGTTTGTAGCTTGTCGGCGATGTACATATAGACGACAGCGAGGGCGCCTAAACCAATGAGAATTAAAAAGAGTCCTGAGAAGAGATCCAGTCCCCACATAAACCAATTGAGTTCTTGCATCTTGTTATCCTCTATTCGTGTCCATAACGGGTGGAGATAAGGCTCGCTGGCTGTCCATCATGGATGGAGAGTAAAAACAGCTGGCTGTAATCATCTTCTGCGATGGTGGGGATTTCAGGGCCGCCAAGGGCCTTGATGATCAGTGGGACGGTATTGGAATGCCCCGCGATTAAGCTGTTACCTTTAACGGCATGTACTTGTTCAACTATCTGCTGAATATGGACTTCGATTAGTTTTTCTGCTGCGACCACGGTAATGGGTAAATGCCGCTCCGCAGACATAGGCAATAAGGTTTGCTGGGTTCTTTGATATTGGGTCGCGATCAGTTGCGAGATCTGTGTCCTTTGCAAGGCGCTAACCAGCGCGAGGGCACGTGCATGGCCATCATCTGAAAGTGTAGGATCGCCTGCTGGAGCTTCGGCTTTTTCGGCATGTCTCACCAAAATAATCAATCGATTATCGGCAAAAGCTTGATTGTTGGCGCTGAGTCCAATGCTAGTAAAGAGTAACAGGCCTAACAGCTGAGTGTGTAATAGCCGAGGGGCATTGAAGCTGTTGATGCGTAAGGAGTGGGTAACAGCTGTTAACCATTGGGGAATTGCCATGCCGTATATCCTTATCTAATGGGGTATGCAAGTGTGACACTGAGGCGAGTAGATTCATCATGGGTATCATTGCCTTAGGTTGTGATGGTACTGCAATTTATAAAATTACTAAAGTTGCTCAATTTTTGGTCGATAATAAAGTCATCCCAAATTGAATGGATTAGCATCATGGAAATCAACAACCCTGCACAGGTACAGACTCCTTCTACGCCCCATAAGAAGTATGCTGACAATGCCGCTGCTAATAGTGAAAAGACGAAAAATGTGGAAGCGCCCGGCAAACAGACTGCATACCAAACCAGTAAGCAGCTAATGAACCAGGCTATTTTGTCGGCACAGGAAGAAGTGAGTCTAAAATCCGGTGATCAATCCATGGCGTTACTTTATCGCGCGGCAATTGAAGCGATAGATAAAGAATTAGCGCCTTCGATGGGGCCAAATGCGACTCAAACTAACTATGACAATCAGGTCGATTATTCTCCCGAGGCGACGGCCGATAGGATTGTGAGTTTTGCGACGCAATTTTTTAGCATTCACCAACAGCAAAATTCGAATATGAGTCTAAATGATCAGCTCGACAGTTTTATGGGCATCATAGGTGGCGCTATCGATAATGGCTTTAAGGAGGCGCGAGATATTTTGTCTGGCCTTAAAGTGCTGCAAGGGGATATCGCCGATGGCGTCGATAAAACCTATGGATTGGTGCAAGAGGGATTGCAGGCCTTCCGAGATAGCTTCAATAAGAAACCAGATGAGACACAAATGGCTAGCGCATAATGTCCCGCGCTTAGCACTCAATGTTGTTGCCATTTCCCTTGTCTTAAGCCCCTTGCAATAAGGGGTTTTTGTTGCGCAGAGAACAGTCTATGCTAGGGGTCTATTTAACGTTTTGCTTGAGGGCGAGTTATGTGGACTAGGGGACGTGTTATTGAACGTATTGATTGGAGTGATAAATTATTTTCGCTGCGGATAGCGGCCGAACTGGCGCCCTTTATTCCGGGTCAATTTATTAAACTCAGTCAGCTGCAAGATGATAAGCGTGTCGCTAGAGCCTATTCCCTGGTTAATTCCCCCGATAAACCCTATGCCGAAATCTTGGCTGTGGCCGTAGAAGAGGGCCAGTTATCCCCACAATTACAAAATCTTGCCATCGGGGATGAAATCGAGATCACCCCCACAGCCACAGGCTTTATGACTTTAGATGAGATCCCTAAGGGGGAAGGGCAAGGCCGTCACTTATGGCTGTTAGCCACGGGCACGGCCGTGGGGCCATTCTTATCTATGCTCGATACAGCCGAGCCTTGGCAGCGTTTCGAAAAAGTCGTACTCGTCTATGGTGTCCGCGAAGCTAAAGATTTAGCTTACCTTGATAAATTAAAGGCTTATTCGGTGCAATATCCTGATCAGTTTATCCTGTGTTTAACCGTCACCCGTGAAAAGCTTGACGATGCACTGCAATGTCGTATCCCCGATGGCTTAGTCTCGGGAGAGATTGAAGCTAAAGTCGGTTTAGCGCTCAGCGCGGCGGATTCACAGGTAATGATTTGTGGTAATCCGGGGATGATCAGTGGCGCACAGGCCGCGTTGCTCGACAAGGGACTCGCAAAGAATTTACGCCGCGCTCCGGGACAAATTACCGTCGAGAAGTATTGGTAATTGGTTGAGTGTTAATGACAAATAATTAGTCTTAATCGTTTTAATGTCAGTCATATAGAAGGATTTTTTGATGAAGTTGCTCTGCTCCCTCGCTTCACCCTATGCTCGCTGTGTTCGCACATTAATCCGTTATTTAGGGATTAAGGATATCGAAGAAGTCTTAGTCAATCCGATGGAAAACACCGCCGAGCTGCTCGATGTTAACCCGCTTGGGCAGATCCCTTGCCTCATCACCAACGATGGTGTGCCTATCTTCGATAGCGAAGTGATTATGCGCTATTTAGACGCCGAATTAGGTGAGCAGCAGATGTTCGGTGGCCAAGTGAATAATTGGGTATTACAGTGCCAATATTCGATGATCAAAGGTCTTATCGATAGCGCAGTAAAATTGCGCCAAGAACAAATGCGTGAAGAGGAAGGGGTAAGATCGGCCTTTTGGACATCGCGTTTTGAGCAAGCGCTGCTGCGTGGTTTGATGCAAATGGAACATCAGAGCGTGATCACTCAGGCAACGATTCAGGCGCCACAATTAGCCTTAATTTGCTTATTAGATTATGTGGATTTCAGACATCCAGAGCTTGATTGGCGTAAAGTGGCTCCCGCGACCTCGCTCTGGTTTAGTGAGATGCGCGATCTCCCAGCGTTTGTGGAAACTCGCCCAGCGTAAAAGGCGTTTAATGGTCTGTCGAGCGGCGGCCTCTATGGGTCTCACGGCGATTATGTTCACCAAACGCGCCGTAGAGATCCTTCGTTATGCCGTAATCGACCCTACGATCATTACCCGTTTGGCGTCTATCATCATAGTGTTGATAGCGGCATTGGCAATTGGCCATAGTGCATTCTTCCATGGGAAGCTCAGGGGCTTCCTTCGATAGAAAACGTTTCCCTTTGAGCTCATCTACCTGATCACAACAACTGCCGTCATTTTCGATACTGACACAGTGGAAGCGGCGATCTTGCCCTGCAACTCGTTGATTTTTATTTTTTGCGGTTTCCATGAGTTTGACAAAGTGCTTGCGCTTTTTAGGGCCTCGCTTGAGTGTCAGCAATGCGAGTAGCGCTACCGCGATGACCAGCAGTAGTAAAACGCCCAACATACCGCCTCCTCATGTATTTTAAGCGAATTAAGGTTCAGTTTAGTTTGGTTTGAGATAATCACCAGTTTTAAGTTTTATTTCATTAAAAACAAAAAGTTAATCAACCTATTGCCCTAGTTCATTTGATCTATTACTCTTGCGCAACTGATAACTATTATCATTAATAGTCTTAAGAATTGACTCACGCTTGCTGTCATCATTTTGGGGAGAAATCGCGAATGAAATGGGTAACTTGTGCCGCTTTACTTGGGTTAATGTCGGTTGCGAATTCGGCTAGCGCTGATGAGACATTAACCGTTTACTCCTACCGTCAGCCGTTTCTGGTTGAACCTATTCTGAAGCGCTTTACGGAGGAAACGGGCATTGGGGTCAATTTTGTCTTTGCGAAAGACGGTATTGCCGAGCGTATCGCCCGCGAAGGCCGTTTATCCCCTGCGGATTTAGTGTTAACTTCAGATTTCTCTCGCTTGGTTGAATTGGTCGACAAAGACCTGACGGCTCCCGTGAAAAGTGAGCAGCTCAATAGCAATATCCCCGCGCAATACCGCGATCCCGATGGACAATGGTATGCCTTAACGATGCGTGTGCGTAATCTCTATACGGCAAAAGATCGCCTCGGCCCACAAGCCATCAGCTACGAAGAGTTGGCCGATCCTAAGTACAAAGGCAAGATCTGTACGCGCAGTGGTAAGCACCCTTATAACATCGCCTTAGTGGCGTCTATGATCGCCCACCACGGTGAGGCCGACACTAAGACTTGGTTGCAAGGTGTGAAAACCAACTTAGCACGCAAGCCTCAAGGTAACGATAGGGCGCAGGTGAAGGCGGTTAAAGAGGGCTTATGTGATATCGCCATTGGTAACAGCTACTACTATGGCAATATGCTGCAAGATCCAGAGCAAAAGAGCTGGGCAGAGGCAGTGGTGATTAACTTCCCGAACCAAGCCGATCGCGGTGCCCATGTGAACGTTTCTGGTATGGTGCTCACTCGCCATGCGCCGAATAAAGACAATGCAATCAAGTTGATGGAGTTTCTGTCTGCGGATGTGGCACAAAAAGCCTATGCCGAAGTGAACATGGAGTATCCAGTCAAAGCCGATGTCGCGCCTTCAACCTTGGTCGCCTCTTGGGGCGAGTTTAAATCCGACCAATTACCGATTTTCAAACTGGCGGAATACCATCAAGCGGCGGTGAAACTGTTAGATGAAGTTCAGTTCGATCTCTAGTTGAGCGCTTATAACGACTAGAAATAGTAAAAGTGAAAAGTGCGCCTTGATTGGCGCACTTAGGTTAAAGGATCCACATGATTTTAGGATTAGCCAGAAGCTGGTCGCTTACTGGTTATGCCATAGCCGCGCTACTGGTGTTACCCCTCTTTGCGTTAATTCTTCAGGCGGCGCAGCCCGATGAGGCCGTCTTTGGTCATCTGCTCTCCACTGTATTACCTACTTATATCTCCAACAGCCTATGGTTGATCCTGTGGGTGAGTATTGGTTCACTCTTGTTGGCACTGCCCTGCGCTTGGTTAATGGCGCGCTGTGAGTTTGTTGCTAGGCGTTATCTGCAATGGGCATTATTGCTCCCCTTGGCCATGCCTGCCTACATTGTTGCCTACGTATATACCGATTTACTCGATTACGCCGGCCCAGTACAAACTGGGCTTCGTTCTGTGTTTGGTTGGAGTTCACCGCAGGATTACTTTTTCCCCGATATTCGTACCTTAGGCGGCGCGGCATGTGTGTTGTCGCTGGTGCTCTTTCCCTATATTTATCTGTTGGCGCGCACCGCGTTTATGGAGCAATCCCTAAGCTTGGCCCACGCCTCGAGAATTATGGGCTGCTCGCCGTGGCAGAGTTTTTGGCGTTTATCTTTGCCAATGGCAAGGCCCGCCTTGGCCGTGGGCGTAGCCTTAGTGGCGATGGAGACCGCGGCGGATTTTGCTACGGTTAACTACTTTGCCGTACCAACCCTGACCACTGCCGTGTACGACACTTGGCTGGGTTATGGCAATTTGACTGCGGCGGCTAAGCTCTCGGCCATTATTCTCTTGGTAGTGTTTAGTCTGATTGGAATGGAACGTTTTGCTCGCCGTAAGCAGCAGTTATTCCAAAAGCAGTCCCGTATTCAAGCGAGCGATTTATATCGGCTCTCACCGATGCAAACCCTGTTTGCTCTCGGCTATTGCATCACCTTGTTAGTGCTGGCCTTTGTGCTGCCAAGCGGGATTTTACTCTCCTATGCCATCGATTATTTTGAGCAGAGCTGGGATCCGATTTTCTGGCAATTGAGCGTGAATAGCTTGAGCCTCGCACTCATCACTAGCCTAGTGTGCTGCACGATTGCATTGATATTGATGTTTATTCGCCGCGTGAGCCCAAGGTCGAGCGATGCGCTGCCATCACGCTTAGCATCGACTGGCTATGCCTTGCCTGGCACAGTGCTCGCCATTGGCGTATTGGTGCCATTAACCCTGCTCGATTTTGCAATCAATGACGTAGCCGATTGGTTGGGGATGACAGGCCCTGGGCTCCTGCTTACGGGCAGTACGGCCGCACTGGTTTTTGCCTTTTGTGTGCGCTTTGTGGCTATCGCTATCGGCAGTGTTGAGACCAGCTATAAACGCATTTCGCCGTCACTGGACATGGTGAGTCTGACTCTGGGGCAGAGCCCAAGACGACTATTGCAAAGAGTGCATTTACCGCTACTCACCAAAGGCTTATTTGCTGGGGCGTTGTTGGTATTTATCGAAAGCATGAAAGAATTACCGGCGGCATTGTTGTTGCGTCCCATAGGGTTTGAGAATCTTGCGACCCATGTCTTCCAGTTTGTCTCAGACGAAAAGCTTGAACATGGCGCCTTGCCCGCTATTGTGATTGTGCTCGTGGGCTTAGTCCCGCTGATTTATTTAAACCGTTCCTTGGAGCAAGATAGCCGATGACCAGCACCCTCAATCTTCATCAAGTTCATAGCGATTATCAGGGCCAACAGGTACTCAAAGGCTTAGATTTAACCTTGGCTCAAGGGGAAATCCTTGCGCTGTTAGGCCCAAGTGGCTGCGGCAAAACGACTTTGCTGAGGGCGGTTGCAGGATTGCAGGCCATCAGCCAAGGTGAAATTAAAATCAATGGCAAGACGGTTAGCGGCGCAGGGCAATTTGTGCCGAGTGAGCAACGGGGGATCGGGATGATTTTCCAAGACTATGCCTTGTTCCCCCATTTGACCGTCGCCGAGAATATTCTCTTTGGTGTGGCAAAACTAACGCCTGCGCAGCGCAAGGCGCGGTTAGATGACATGCTCGGCCTAGTGAAGCTCGAAGGGTTAGCCAAACGCTATCCCCATGAGCTATCCGGCGGACAGCAGCAGCGGGTGTCGATTGCCCGCGCACTAGCCTATGAGCCGCAATTACTGTTACTCGATGAGCCTTTTTCGAATATCGATGCCCAAGTGCGCCACAGCATGATGGCGGAGATCCGCAGCATACTCAAACAGCGTAATGTCAGCGCGGTATTTGTGACCCACAGTAAGGATGAGGCCTTCGTCTTTGCCGATACCTTGGCTATTTTCAACCAAGGCGTGATAGTGCAGCATGGCCGCGCCGAGGACTTATATGCCGCGCCCAATAGCCGCTATGTGGCGGATTTTCTTGGCAGTGGTAACTACTTACCCGCCGAAGTGCTCGATGGCCATAGTGTTGCCACCCCGATTGGTGAGCTGCGCAGCCTGACGCCCTTGTCGCAATCCCATGCTTTCAATGGCCAAGTGTTTTTGCGGCCACAGCAATTGGCGCTTAGCGCCGATGATGCGGGTGTGGGGACCATTACCGAGCGGCGCTTCCTCGGGGCATTTTGCCATTATTGGGTGAAAGTCGAGGCGGCGTCCCACGCCCATTATGTTGAAGTGCGCAGTCAAATCATGCAGTTGAATGTTGGCCAGCGAGTGGGGTTAAGCACTGAGCCACATTCTCTGGTGCTGTTTGAGTCTTAAGCAGGCCGCAGAGGATATGTCACTGTATCAGCATAAAGTATGACATCTTTGCTTACGTTTAACTTGGGCAAAAAACCTCTAGATTGCTGATATTTTCAGCCTTCCTTGTTACCTTAATTCCTCCAGAGTGGGAGGAATTATGATAAAAACAATAAAATCAATTTGTACCTTAGTCACAGTGGCGACAGCAATGTCGTCATCGGGAGTATTGGCCATGGATAGGATAACGGGTAAAGCCTTTGCGACGCGCTCAGAAGTGTATGCCACCCATGGGATGGCGGCGACCAGCCAACCGCTGGCGACACAGGTGGCGATTGATGTGTTAAAACAGGGCGGCAGTGCTGTGGATGCGGCGATTGCGGCCAATGCCATGCTGGGCTTAGTCGAGCCTACTGGTGCCGGGGTTGGCGGCGATTTATTTGCCATTGTCTGGAGCGCTAAAGATAAAAAGCTCTATGGCCTCAATGCCTCGGGTCGTAGCCCCAAATCCTTAACCCTAGAGAAGCTTAAATCCCTCGGCTTAGATTACTTACCGCCCTTTGGGCCGCTGCCTGTATCGGTTCCCGGCGCGGTGGATGGATGGTTCGAGCTGCACGATAAGTTCGGCAAACTGCCGATGGCCGATAATTTAGCGCCAGCGATTCGTTATGCCCGCGAAGGCTTCCCCGTTTCTGAGCTGATTGCTTATTATCTTAATGGCAGTGGTAAAAAACTCGGTCAATTCCCCGGTTTTAAAGAAACCTATATGCCCAATGGCAAAATGCCTGCGGTAGGAGAAATCTTCAAAAATCCTGCATTAGCAAACACCTACGAGAAAATTGCCAAGGGCGGTCGCGACGCATTCTATAAGGGCGACATTGCCAAGAGCATAGATAAATACATGAAGGCTCAAGGCGGTTACCTCAGTTATGAAGACCTAGCCAGCCATACTAGCGACTGGGTTGAACCCGTATCAGCCAACTACCGTGGCTATGATGTGTGGGAATTGCCGCCCAATGGGCAGGGGATTGCTGCACTACAGATCTTAAAAACCATGGAGCCCTTCGATGTCGCGGCCATGGGCTTTAACAGCCCCGAATATGTGCATTTATTCGTAGAGGCTAAAAAACTTGCCTTTGCCGACCGCGCGAAATTCTATGCCGATATGGCCTTTAACAAAGTGCCTGTTAAAGAGCTGATTTCGCAGCAATACAATTACGATCGCGCCAAACTTATCGACTTAAACAAGGCGGCTAAGAGTGTCGATGCGGGTAATCCTGCGCTGCAACATGGGGATACTGTGTATCTCACTACCGCGGATAAAGACGGCAATATGGTGTCGCTGATCCAGAGTAACTACCGCGGCATGGGCTCAGGTATGACGCCACCGGATCTCGGTTTTGTACTGCAGGATCGCGGGCAGATGTTCGATCTCACCGAAGGTCGTTTCAACACCTACGCGCCTGGTAAGCGCCCCTTCCATACCATTATTCCCGCCTTTGTAACTAAAGACGGTAAACCTTGGCTAAGTTTTGGGGTGATGGGCGGTGCAACGCAGCCGCAAATGCACGCGCAGATCATTGTTAATCTGATTGATTTTAAAATGAACTTGCAAGAAGCGGGCGATGCCCCCAGAATTTTGCACACAGGTTCGACCGAGCCTACGGGCGAGGTGATGAATGACGGTGGCTATGTGAGCTTAGAATCAGGCTTCCCCGTTGAAACTCGCCGTGAGCTGATTAAGAAAGGCCATGTGCTCCGCGATGGGCTTGGTGATTTTGGCGGATATCAAGCCATTGGTTTTAATGCGGAAACGGGCGTTTACCGCGGCGCCTCCGAAAGCCGTAAAGACGGTTATGCCGCGGGTTACTAAGGCATAATTTGCTTGCGGCGTAATGAGCGCCGAAGCTTGCGTAAGACTGATTGACGAGGCGTAATGGCCTCGTCAATTTTTATATTCCAGTCTACAAACGTGTTTACATTACAAAGACGGACAAACTGTGCGTTACTTAATGTCATTTTCAGGTAAAGTTGCGGATAATATTGCCGAAAATGAATCGACAAAAGGGTGATAACCAGATGGATATTCAAAATATGCCGCGTGAACAGTTGGGTGTGTGTGCAGAGGGAAACTTACATAGCGTCTATTTGATGTTTAATGCGAGCGACAACGATAACGTTGAATCGCAATTGCGTCCCTGTATTGCCAACGTTGCGCAGTATATTTATGAGTTGACGGATCAATATTCCGACAGCGCATTCAATGGTTTTGTGGGCATAGGCGCCAACTATTGGGACAGCCTCTATCCCGATGCTCGCCCCGAAATGCTCAAACCATTCCCAGCGATGCAAGCGGGTAACCGTGAGGCGCCTGCGATCGAATACGATCTGTTTGTGCATATTCGCTGCGACCGCTACGACATTTTGCATTTAGTCGCCAACGAAATCAGCCAAATGTTCGAAGACTTAGTCGAGTTAGTCGAAGAGGAGCGCGGCTTTAGATTTATGGATAGTCGCGATTTAACGGGCTTTGTGGATGGCACCGAAAATCCTAAAGGACGCCATCGTCAAGAGGTCGCCTTAGTCGGGGATGAAGATCCTGAATTTAAAGGCGGCAGCTACATTCACGTGCAAAAGTACGCCCACAACTTGAGTAAGTGGCATAGATTACCGCTTAAAAAGCAAGAAGATATTATCGGTCGTACCAAGCAAGACAATATCGAATACGAGTCCGAAGATAAGCCATTAACCAGCCATATCAAGCGGGTAAACCTCAAGGATGACAACGGCAAGTCGATTGAGATTTTGCGCCAGAGCATGCCTTACGGTTCGCTCAAGGAGCAGGGGCTGATGTTTATTTCAACCTGCCGTACGCCAGAGCACTTCGAGAAGATGCTCCACAGCATGGTGTTTGGTGATGGCGCGGGTAATCACGACCATTTGATGCACTTCACCAGCGCCTTGACGGGCTCTTCTTTCTTCGCCCCAAGCTTAGATTTTTTGATGCAATTCGATAATTAAGCCTGCGTAAAACCTTAGATAACGCACTGAGCCTTAAAGCCTCAGTGCGTTTTTGTTTGTGGGCTTAGCTCGATGCCGTCCACTTGCTGAAATCCTGCTGCCACTGCTGGGCGGTAAAATCGATAAAGGCGCGCACTAGCGCTTGTTGATAACTGCGGGAGAGATACACAGCCCAAAGGGTTTGCCCTGGCGCCGTGTATTCGGGGAGCACTTCTTGTAGTTGGCCGCTGGCCAGATAGGGATTGGCTAAGTCGCAGGGCAAGTAGGCAATCCCATGTCCGCGCAACGCGGCGCTGACAAGCACTCCCATTTCATTCGCCATCAGATTCCCCATAGGTTTAATCAGCTCACTCTGTTGCTCCTTGAGTAGCTGCCAATGTTGCTGCGAATTATGGATAAGGCAATTATGGCGGAGCAGATCGTTAGGGACGGTTAAAGGCTCGGCTTGAGCCAAGTAACTGGGTGCGGCACACAGCACGGCATCTATGCTCATCAGTTTGCGGGCAATCAAATTCTCATCGGGCTGCTCGGTATAGCGCAGTGCCACGTCCACCCGCTCATCCACTAATTGAGCAAAACTGTCTGACATTAACAGCTGAATATTGACCTTGGGGTGTAATTTTATAAAGCGATCGACCACATCAAACAGACTGTGTTGCCCAAGCCCGACGGGCGTGGCAATACGAATACTGCCTACTAATTCGGTGTTATGACTATGGGCGCGGCTTTCCATTGCGGCGACTTCGCTCAGCACTCGCTGACAATATTGCAGTGCTTCTTCACCCTGCAGAGTGAGGCTCACGCTGCGGGTCGTGCGGTGCAGTAAACGTAAACTCAGCCACTGCTCAATTTCTTGAATATGACGTGAAACCTGTAGGCGACTCAGATCGAGGTGTTCTGCGGCCTTAGTAAAGCTGCCACAGTTGGCCACTTCGATAAAGCTACGCATGGCGGCGATTTTATCCATTAGTATCTCAATCTGAAACAATCATGCTCATTTATCGATATTTATCACGTGAAGTGTCGCAAGTAAACTGGTCTCAATTTAAATCAGTAGCGAGACTTATCAAATGAAAATTGCAGTATTAGGTGCATCAGGTTGGATTGGCGGAACCATTTTTAACGAGGCGCAGAGCCGTGGTCATGAAGTGGTTGCCTTAGTGCGTGACCCAAGCAAGCTTGGTGAAACGCCAGCAGAAGTGCGTAGTGTTGACCTGACTCAGCCATTAACCGCTGAAACCTTTGCAGGCGTGGATGTGTTAATTGCTTCAGTGGGCGGCCGCGCCGAGCAGAATCACGGCTTAGTGGCGAAAACAGTTAATAATCTATTAGCCGTGTTGCCACAGGCTAAAGTGCCACGTTTATTGTGGGTTGGTGGTGCGGGGAGTTTAGAAGTCGCGCCGGGAGTGACCTTAGTGTCTACGCCAGATTTCCCGCCCGCTTATAAGGATGAGGCCTTGGCTCAAGGTGAGGCATTGAAGGCATTTCGCGCCGCCAATACTACTGTTAACTGGACTTTTGTTAGCCCAGCGGCAGAAATCTACCCAGGCGCCAGCGAAGGCCCTTACCGTTTAGGTGGCGATAGCTTCTTTACCGATGCGAATGGCCAGAGCAAGATTTCAGTAGCCGACTACGCCAAAGCGATGCTCGATGAAGCAGAAAAAGCGGCGCATCTTAATCAAAGGATCAGTGTGGCCTACTAAGGCTGACGAACTGTGGCTGAGTGCTCAGGTTTGTAAGCTTGGGGTGACGAGTGTTTGTTCTCGGTGTGCGTCATCCAAACCAACAGATAGGTCTTATTCTGTAACGTAATCGGGACACCAGCCCTGAAACGAGGGCAATGTTGGACTGAAAAGCGTACAGATAAAACAGAACAGGTCAGCAAGCTGACCTGTTTTTTTATTCTGCGTAGTTGAATAAAGATTTGATGGTTTCCAAGGTATCGGCGATATCTTGGATGCTGGATGGACAGATAAAGATAGTGTCGTCTCCGGCAATGGTCCCCAAAATCCCTTCAGGTTTACCGATGGAATCCAATAAACGGGCAATTAATTGCGCGGCGCCAGGGCTGGTGCGAACGACAATCATGGCTTGGTTATGGTCAACATCGAGTACTAAGTTCTTTAACGGGCTGCCTGCGGTAGGCACGCCGAGTTCGGCGGGTAAGCAATAAACCATCTCCTGCTTAGCGTTGCGGGTGCGCACTGCACCGAACTTGCTCAGCATCCGAGACACTTTCGATTGGTTAATATTGCTAAAGCCTTCTGCTTGTAAAGCGGCGACAATTTCACTCTGGGAGCCAAAGCGCTCCTCTTTTAAAATCGCCTTAAAAATTCTAACAAGGTCATCCTGATTCTTGGTCGTTTGCATAGTCTTATTCTTTATTCAAAAAAACAGGCGTATTTTGAATAGTTTTGGTCAAAGTGTCAACAAATAACCATTATGACTGAATAAAAATGCAAATTACGGATGGCTAGATAGCCGTGTTGTCGGTATTGATATTGAACTAGAGTAAATATTCAACATTGGAATGCTCAGTTTCGCTAAAACTTTGTCTCCACGACTAAGGGATAATTGAAATTAACGTGACATTCCAGTAATGTGACGCCAACGGAAATTAGATCCATGTCACACATATCCGAGAAATAACGGAGATAACTATGAAAGTTGCTGTACTTGGTGCTGCTGGTGGTATCGGCCAGGCTCTCGCCCTACTGTTAAAAACTCAATTACCTGCGGGTTCTAAACTGTCTCTATACGATATCGCACCGGTTACTCCGGGTGTTGCGGTTGACTTGAGCCACATCCCTACTGCGGTAGAAATCAAAGGTTTTGCTGGTGAAGATCCAACGCCTGCACTGGAAGGTGCTGACGTTGTTCTAATTTCTGCTGGTGTTGCGCGTAAGCCTGGTATGGATCGTTCAGATCTGTTCAACATCAACGCAGGTATCGTGCGTAACCTGATCGAGAAAGTGGCAGTAACTTGCCCTAAAGCGTTAGTGGGTATCATCACTAACCCAGTAAACACTACTGTTGCTATCGCGGCTGAAGTGTTGAAGAAAGCGGGTGTTTACGACAAGAACCGTCTGTTCGGTGTGACTACTCTGGACGTTATCCGTTCTGAAACTTTTATCGCTGAATTAAAAGGCTTAAACGTTGCTGACGTTAAAGTGAACGTAATCGGCGGCCACAGCGGTGTGACTATTCTGCCATTACTGTCTCAAGTTGAAGGCGTGACTTTCTCTGATGAAGAAGTGGCTTCTCTGACCAAGCGTATCCAAAACGCGGGTACTGAAGTGGTTGAAGCTAAAGCCGGTGGCGGAAGCGCGACTCTGTCTATGGGTCAAGCGGCTTGCCGTTTCGGTATGTCTCTGGTTCGTGGTCTGCAAGGCGAAGCTAACATCGTTGAATGTGCTTACGTTGACGGCGGCAGCGAGCACGCTGAATTCTTCGCTCAACCAGTGCTGTTAGGCAAAAACGGTATCGAAAAAGTACTGCCTTACGGTGAAGTGAGCGCATTCGAAGCTAACGCCCGTGATTCTATGTTAGATACGCTGAAAGGTGATATCAAACTAGGCGTTGATTTCGTTAAGTAATCCATCTGGATTATCAGAAAACGGAGCCCAATGGCTCCGTTTTTTTATGGGCTAAATGTGAGTCTTTACTTGAGGCTAGTTACTTAGGCAGTTGGCATTGATTGTCGCAACGCGCCTTGCCTGTCAGTAAATAAGAGATGCGGTATCTGTGCTTGGCAAATCTCAGGTAGCACCAATCCGCAATAGGTTTGATAAGTGGTAAGCGTAGCATCTGCACCCAAGGGCGCGTACCCGTTAATCCCCAAGCTTTGCAGGTGACATCGAGCCCAAGCAAAATCTCCCCCGACGCCGTCTCACCATGCAGAATGGCATTGGCGTACTCTTTATCGATATAGCCGAAGCGAGCGCCAAAATGCTCGGCATTAAGATCCACAAGCTCGATGCGATCATCGGGATCGCGCGCTTTAAGCTGACGCATTTCGGCGCTACATAAAGGGCAATTGCCGTCGTAAAAAATCCGCAGTTCCATAGGGCTTCCTCGATTAAGCTGGCCTTGAGTATACGCGGGCGCCATCATTTTAGATCTAAATCATGCAGCATTTAATGCCTTTATGATTAGGCGCAGGACGATAAAGACAGTAACATTCTGTGTATTACACTGTTTTATTGATGATTTGGCTAACTAGATTTGCCCTACATTGAACACATAAGCCCGTACTCGGCAAATAACAGGATGAATATGACAGCTCCCATTATTATCACTGGTGTGGGTAAACGCATTGGCTACGCCCTCGCGAAACACTTGCTCGCCCAAGGGCACAAGGTGATTGGCACCTATCGCAGCCATTATCCCAGCATCGATGAGTTGCAGTCTTTGGGCGCGACTCTAATCCAATGCGACTTCTACGATAATGCGCAGCTGCAAACCCTGATTGAGCAATTGAGCCAATATCCCAAAATCCGCGCCATTATCCATAATGCCTCTGACTGGCTGCCAGACAACAGCCCAAGCCTTGCCGCCCATGAAGTCATGCAGCGCATGATGCAGGTGCACGTGAGCGTGCCCTATCAAATGAACTTGGCCTTTGCCTCACAGCTGCGAGCGGGAGCCGAGGGCGAGATTGGCGCCAGCGATATTATCCATTTCACCGATTATGTGGCCGAAAAGGGCAGCGCCAAGCACATGGCTTACGCGGCCAGTAAGGCGGCACTGGATAACTTAACCTTATCCTTTGCGGCAAAATTGGCACCTGAGATCAAAGTGAATGCGATTGCGCCGGCAATGATCCTCTTTAATCCAAGCGATGATGAAGCCTACCGGCAAAAGACCTTGGCTAAGGCCATCTTGCCAAAAGAAGCTGGAAATCAGGAGATTATCGCCTTAGTGGATTATCTATTGGCGAGCCGCTACGTTACAGGGCGTAGCCACAATGTCGATGGTGGGCGGCATTTAAAGTAAGGCGGCGTAATAGCAGTGAACTTAATCAAGTACTGAGTTTAAAAAAGTCACTGGATTTAAACGATTAGCAGGGTTTAAACGAGTAGCTGGGCTGATTCAACTAAAGGGCCTAGTCGAACAGCCATTCGCGGCTTGGGGTGATAATAGTCGGTAAGGGCACATCCCAATGTTCGCATGGCAGGCTCGGTACTTGTTGGCAATCATGGGCATACCCCATGGGCAGTGGTTTGCCTTTGCTGTGCCAATTAGCTAGCGTTCTGTCGTAATAGCCGCCGCCCATGCCCATACGATTACCTTGGATATCAAAGGCAACCAACGGGGTGATCACCACATCGAGTCGCTCAATCGGCATAACGTTACGCACATCTAGCCGAGGCTCTAAAATACCAAATTGATTCGGCAGCATTGGCGAGTCGGCGTGGTAATGTAAAAACAATAATTGCCCAGCATTAAAGGGGTGGAGCCGTGGCAGATAGGTGTGAATCCCCTGTTGCCAAAGCGCTTCGATAAGCGGAGCGGTTGCCAGTTCACCATCGTGGGTGAGGTAAAGTGCGACATGTTGGGCATTCAGCGCGTTAAGTTTTTCGAGCATTCGCTGACCCGCGGCAAGGCTTGCCTCTGCCTGCTGCTCTGTCGAAAGCGAGCGGCGAGCTAAGCGGATCTGTTTACGCAATTCGGCGCGGCTTAGCGTTGGGCTTAGGCTTAGCGTTGGACTTAGAGTTGGGCTTAGCGACTGGGTATCAATTGCAGACTGAGTACCGTGTGGCCCCTTGACTGTTGGGGCCGAAGTGTTCGAGACAGGTGAAGTGATAGACATAAATAAGATGCTCCCCAGAATGCCGCTACCGGTGTAGCCCTTGAACCGTAGGTTCAAGGCGGGTAAATGATTACCTCCTAAGGCTTCTCGGTACGAGCCGAGCATGCTCAATGTCAGTAAAGCATTCACCCTGAGATCAAAATTATCGGCACAGGGACATTACCAGTTGGCCTGCACCCCAGGGAGCAAAAACGGTATTGAATCGCTAAAATCTTGGCTTAAAAAGTATAGGCCAGTTTAGCCATTCACTGTGCAACTCTTCTCAGATAGATGGTGCTTGGCACCGAGTGGCACAGTCTAAATCTATTTGGTTGAACGCTCAACTAAGGCGTTTTCCAAGGTTGACTGCAACAGGCTGATGCGGTCATCCATTTGTTTCATATAGTGCTTATTCTTTTGCTTTTCTTGGTACAACTCGTGTCCAATATTCAGCGCCGCCATAATAGCAATTTCTTCGCGGCTTAAGCTGTTGGTGCGATTTTTCATCGAGATGAGCTGTTGCTCAACACCTTGCGCCACAACGCGTAGGGCATCTTCCTGACCTTTCGGGCAGGCGATAGAGTAGGTGCGCCCCAGTAGGGTGATTTCAACTGCACTATTACTCATTCGAAGATGATCCTTTCGTTGGCATCGATAGGGCGGACTATATAGGGCTGATATTAAAAGTGCAAGGTGAGCCGCCGATGGATTGCACATTCGCCGTTTTGTTTGCTGCTTGTGTGAGCAGTTGCCGGAATTTTTATCTTCGCCCCCAAGAATGCCGGATCAGAGTTGGTTCAAGTCTTTATCTCTGCTAGCATTGCTGCTGGAAAATTCTGATTGGAACCTGATATGGCTACCCCTCCTTCGTTACGTATCGACAGCTTAAAAATCGCCCTCGATGCGGCTGAAATTGGTCAGCATCCCGTGGAAGTGCACGGTGCCCTTGTGGGGTTAATCTGCGGTGGCGTAGATCAAACTGGCGATCTGTGGATTAAACCTTTATTTGACCTGATGAATGATGGTCAACCTTTACCAGCGCCTCTGCATCAATTGGTGTGTGAGCTATTCCAAGACTCGGTTGCCCGTTTAGGCGACTTTGAGTTTGGCTTTATGCCACTGCTTCCCGAAGAGGAAGAACCGTTAAGTCAACGCGTTGAAGCGTTATCACTGTGGACGCAAAGCTTCTTAACCGGCATCGCGATTATCCAGCCAAAGCTGAATAAAGCCTCGGCCGAAGTGCGTGAAGTGATCAAAGATCTGGCGGAGATTGCTCAGGTTGAGTTTGACGTGACCGAAGATGAAGAATCGGAAACGGCTTACACTGAGTTGCTGGAGTTTGTCCGTATTGCCGCCATTTTGTGTTACTCCGAGTTTGGCCCAGAGCCGAGCCACGGAGAGGGCGACGATCCTGCGGTGATCCACTAATCGTAGAAAGAGAAAGGCGGAACGATTCCGCCTTTAATGAGTTTCAAATCTAACATCCTGATGGCGAAACGCTTTTAGCCATGCCATAGCTTGAATGAGAACCCCATGACGGTAGCAGAGCACATGGATAATTCAGTTCAAAATGTCGATATTGCCATTGTTGGTGGCGCCATGGCGGGGGCGACCCTTGCGCTGGCCTTAGCGCGTTTGTCTGGCACTGAAAAACCTTTATCTATTGCCTTAATCGAGGCGCATCTTCCCGATAATAGCCACCCCGGCTTTGACGCCCGCTCCATCGCCATTGCCCATGGTTCCATCTTCGAGTTATCCCGTTTAGGTTTATGGCCGAAACTGGCGCATTTAGGCACGGCGATTAGGGATATCCACGTATCCGATCGCGGCCATTTTGGGATGACGGAACTCAACGCCAGTCAGTTTCACTTAGATGCGCTGGGCCAAGTGGTCGAGCTTGAAAGAGTTGGCCAAGTGCTCTTTAGCGAGCTTCATAAAACTCAGGTTAAGCTGTATTGCCCTGCCAAACTGTCAGAGTTAATTCCGGCTAACGAGAGTCACACCTTAGTGCTCGATTCCGGCGAGCGGATTTGCGCCAAGCTGGTGGTTGCGGCCGATGGCTTGCAGTCCAAGGTGCGCAGCAGTTTTAATCTGCCCATTACCCAAGTGGCGTTTGAGCAAACCGCGATTATCGCTAATCTGCAAACCGATAAGCCGCATCAGCACTGGGCTTATGAACGCTTTACCGAGACTGGCCCACTGGCATTATTACCGATGGCTGATAGCCAAGGCCAACCACGTTTATCCCTCGTCTGGGCACTCGATAATCACCGCGCGCAAGCGATGCTCACCGCGCCCAAGGCCGAGTTTTTAGCTGCGTTGCAGCAAGCCTTTGGCTATCGCGCAGGCCAGTTTATCGACGTTAGTGAGCGCCATGCTTATCCGTTAAACCTGTCCTACATGCCAAGGCCGATTCACCATAGATGTGTGTTTATCGGCAATGCGGCGCAGACTCTGCACCCAATTGCGGGGCAGGGGTTTAACTTGGGCCTTCGGGATGTCGTCAGCCTGCTCGATGTGCTGCAACTAGCGCTGGCGCAGGGCGAAGATATCGGCGGTGTCGCCGTTACCCATGGCTATTTGCAGGTCCGTGAGGCGGATAGAAACAGCACTATTCGCAATATTGAATTTTTAGTCCGTGGCTTCTCTAACCAATATTGGCCTTTGGCCCTTGGGCGTAATCTGGGATTGCGTCTGTTATCTTGGTTCCCGCCACTGAAAACCCCCGTCGCGCAGAAGGCGATGGGCTGGAAATAATCATTACTGGTATCGCAACGCGAAAAGGATGTACCCATGTTAAGTTCACAAGCCTATGACATTGCCATTGTGGGTGGCGGCATGGTGGGACTCGCCACCGCGATAGGATTGGCGCAGGCCAACTTGAATGTCGTCGTGATCGATGCTCAAAGCACCCAAGCCGTGAGCGGTGAGCCAAGGCTTAGGGTCAGCGCGATCAACAAGGCGAGCCAGCGTTTACTCGAGCACCTCGGCGCTTGGCACTATGTCGATGCCAGCCGTGCAACGCCCTATCAAAAAATGGCGGTATGGGATAAAGACGGCTTTGGTAAAATCGCCTTCGATGCCAGCAGCATCAGTGAACCTAGCCTTGGCGCCATTATCGAAAATGATGCCATCAGCTACGCCCTCGCCAAGCGCGCCAGTGAATTTGACAATATCACCCATATCGAAAACCAGCGCATAGAGCGTATCGCCTTTGGTGAGCGCGAAGCTTGGTTGACCTTAGCCAATGGCGCCGATGCTGACATTGAGAGTGTTAGCGCCGCACTGGTGATTGCCGCCGACGGTGCCAATTCTTGGGTGCGCGAACAATGTAAGATCCCGTTAACCTTCTGGGATTATGGCCATCATGCGATCGTGGCGACCATTCGCAGTGAAATGCCGCACCTTGCCACCGCCCGCCAAGTCTTTTTGCAGGACGGCCCGCTGGCCTTCTTGCCCTTATATGAAGATAACCTCAGCTCCATCGTCTGGTCAGTGCCGCCAGAGCGCGCCACCGAATTACTTGAGATGGCGCCAGAGCAGTTCGAGCGCAATCTCACCGCCGCCTTCGATGGCCGCCTCGGTATTTGCAAGCTTGAGAGTGAACGCCAAGCCTTTCCACTGCGGATGCGCTACGCCCGCCATTTTGCCCGCCACCGTTTAGTGCTCGCGGGGGATGCGGCCCACACTATTCACCCATTAGCTGGCCAAGGGGTAAACCTAGGCTTCCTTGATGCTGCCAGCATTATCGAAGTCATCGGCGAGCTACACGAGGCGGGTAAGGATATTGGCGATTATGCCCAGCTGCGCGCCCTTGAGCGTTGGCGCAAGGCCGATGCGATGGAGATGATTGCGGCGATGGAAGGCTTTAAGCGCCTGTTCGAGGGGAGCAATCCTCTTAAAAAAGCCATTCGCGATCTGGGACTCAACCTCGTTGATAATGTCGCTGGGCTGAAAACAGTGTTCATGCAACAGGCCATGGGCAATAAGTCCTCACTCCCCAAGTTATGTCGCTAGCCTCGGTTGCGCTAATGTAATCATAATTGCTGATAATATCCGTATACCCAAATAACCAGCAGATACGAGTTTCAGAGCGCCTAAGGTGCGCCAATTCAAGGCGCATCAATGAGAAAATGTCGGGTACCTTTTGAATTGATGCAACGCAGAAGTGGCGCGCCCTAGACGCTCCGTCCCGGCGGGTTTTAACGCACTTTATGCTGTGTTGGTTATTCTTAACTTAGCCCACTAGGTCCTCAAATAACCGCCTTGCCTAAAGTGCGTTAAATTCCCGCTGAATCCGGCATCTTCTGGTTATTTGGGTATATCTTTTGATTGCAGGCTGCGCAAATCTCGCTTTCGTATGTAAAAAAATTACATGTTGAAGATGAGAAAATCTAATGACACTGGCTTCGGATTAGAAAAATCTCCTGTATACAAATTTGTGACGCAAGGTATAATTTCGCCGCATTTTAGACCCTAGTACTTATACCAATCACGATAAATATCTGATTAATTCAGAGCAAATCAGGCGTTGCAGTGACAGACGCATTGATACAGAAAGAATCACCTTTCAAATTGATGCATCGTGGAAGTGAAATGCCGATTAGCCAGATATTTAGCCGGATTTGTATCACCCTACGCTAGGCAGAGACCTGAAAAAGGCCGCAAAAAAGGGATAACAATGGCTAATAAAACTGTTCTGTTTAACAAGCACTTAGAATCAAACGCTAAGATGGTCGACTTCCACGGTTGGGATATGCCCCTCAACTATGGTTCACAAATCGAAGAACACCACGCCGTGCGTCAAGACGCAGGTATGTTCGACGTGTCCCACATGACTGTGGTTGATGTGACCGGAACCGACGCTTGTGCATTCCTCCGTAAGTTGCTGGCAAACGATGTGGCCAAACTTAAAGTTCCTGGTAAAGCCTTATACGGCGGCATGTTAGATGACAATGCCGGCATCATCGACGACCTGATCACTTACTACCTCACCGACACTTTCTACCGTGTTGTTGTTAACAGCGCGACCCGCGAAAAAGACTTAGCGTGGATTGCCAAACAATCCCAAGGTTTTGATGTCACTGTGACTGAGCGTCCTGAGCTGGCGATGATCGCCGTTCAAGGTCCTAACGCTAAGGCCAAAGCCGCCGCCGTATTCAGTAGCGAGCAAAATGCCGCCATCGAAGGCATGAAACCTTTCTTCGGTAAGCAAACTGGTTCTCTGTTTATTGCCACCACAGGTTACACAGGTGAAGTGGGTTACGAGATCATCGTGCCAGAAACTGAAGCCGAAGCACTGTGGCAAGCTCTGTTAGATCAAGGCGTTAAACCATGTGGTTTAGGCGCTCGCGATACATTACGTCTCGAAGCTGGTATGAACCTCTACGGCTTAGATATGGACGAAACCATCAACCCGCTGGCCGCCAACATGGGCTGGACCATCGCATGGGAGCCAACTGACCGTGACTTTATCGGTCGTAAGGCGCTTGAAGCCCTGCACGATACGGGTACCGACAAATTAGTCGGTCTGGTGATGGAAGAAAAAGGCGTGTTACGCCATGATATGCCAGTATTTTTCACCGATGCAGCGGGTGTTGAGCAGCAAGGCGTGATCACTAGCGGTACTTTCTCGCCAACATTGGGCTATTCTATTGCGATGGCGCGTGTTCCTAACTCGATTGGGGATACGGCGGAAGTCGAAATGCGTAAAAAGCGCGTGGCTGTTAGAGTAGTAGCGCCAAACTTTGTGCGCAACGGTAAACAAGCATTTTAAAAAAACGGAACAAGGAACAAGAACAATGAGCAATATTCCGACAGAACTGAAATACGCCTCTTCACACGAATGGATCCGCAAGGAAGAAGACGGTAGCTACACTGTGGGTATCACTGAGCATGCTCAAGAGCTGTTAGGTGACATGGTTTTCGTTGAGCTGCCAGAAGTGGGCGACACTGTGACTGCAGGCGACGACTGTGCAGTGGCAGAATCAGTGAAAGCGGCTTCTGACATCTACGCGCCAATCTCTGGTGAAGTGATTGCCGTCAACGAAGCACTGGAAGATTCTCCAGAGCTCGTAAACAGCGACGCTTACGGCGAAGGCTGGTTCTTCCGCGTTATGCCTTCTGATGAATCAGAAGTTGACGCTCTGCTCGATGCAGAAGGTTACCAAGCTGTCATCGACGAGGAATAATCGTCGACGCTAACGAAGCCCCAAGGGGCTTCGTTTGTTTTAGCGCAAGTTTGACATAACAATAGCCCGTTTATCAGTACCCTACAGTTCTGAGCTACGGCAAATCTGGAACAAGGTTTATCATGACCAAGCAAACCCTCACTCAGTTAGAACAGCACGATTTATTCTTACGTCGCCATATCGGCCCGGATAGCAGCCAACAACAAGAAATGTTGAACTACGTTGGTGCTGAGTCTCTGGACGATCTGACTGCGCAAATCGTGCCTGAGTCGATCCGTTTAAGCCAAGAGTTGAGCATTGGTGATTCCTGCGGCGAAGCCGAAGGCATTGCTTACATTCGTGGTTTAGCCAAACAAAACCAAGTCTTCAAAAGCTACATTGGTATGGGTTACTACGGTACCCAAGTGCCTAATGTGATTTTACGTAACGTCTTCGAAAATCCAGGTTGGTACACGGCGTACACGCCCTATCAGCCAGAGATCGCCCAAGGCCGTTTAGAAGCCATTCTAAACTTCCAACAAGTGTCTATGGATTTAACCGGCTTAGATTTAGCCTCTGCTTCACTGCTGGACGAAGCGACAGCCGCTGCCGAAGCGATGGCGCTGGCTAAGCGTGTGTCTAAAGCCAAAAAAGCCAACATCTTCTTCGTAGCCGATGACGTATTCCCACAAACCTTAGACGTAGTGAAGACTCGCGCTGAGTGTTTTGGTTTTGAAGTAGTGGTAGGTCCTGCCCATGAAGCGGTAAACCACGAACTGTTTGGTGCCCTGTTCCAGTATTCAAACCGTTTCGGTCAAATCACTGACTTCACAGACTTATTCGCCGAATTGCGTGCGAAGAACGTAGTTGTGACTGTGGCTGCCGACATCATGTCACTGGTATTACTGAAATCACCGGGTGCCATGGGCGCCGACGTGGTCTTCGGTAGCGCGCAGCGTTTCGGTGTGCCGATGGGCTTTGGTGGTCCACACGCGGCCTTCTTCGTGGCCCGTGACGAGCACAAACGCTCTATGCCTGGCCGTATCATCGGTGTGTCAAAGGACACCCGTGGTAACCGCGCACTGCGTATGGCGATGCAAACTCGCGAGCAACATATCCGCCGCGAAAAAGCCAACTCAAACATCTGTACCGCGCAAATTCTGTTAGCGAACATGGCGTCTTTCTACGCCGTATTCCACGGCCCACAAGGCCTGAAAACCATCGCATCACGCATTAACCGCTTCACCGATATCTTAGCCGCTGGCTTACAAGCTAAAGGCGTGAGCTTAGTGAACAGCACTTGGTTCGATACGATCAGCATCAAAGGCTTAGACGTTGCAGCAGTCAATGCTCGCGCGCTGGCCGCTGAAATGAACCTGCGTTTCGATGCTGACGGCATCGTTGGCGTGAGCTTAGATGAAACCACTATCCGCACCGATATCGAAGCCCTGTTCGATGTGATTTTAGGTGCTGGTCATGGCTTAGACGTTGCCGCATTAGACGCGCAAATCGTGGCGCAAGGTAGCCAATCGATTCCGGCTTCTTTAGTGCGTGAAGATGCCATCCTGAGCCACCCAACCTTCAATCGCTACCAAAGCGAAACCGAGATGATGCGTTATATCAAGCGTCTCGAAAGCAAAGACTTAGCACTGAACTACTCAATGATTTCATTGGGTTCATGCACCATGAAGTTAAACGCTGCGGTTGAAATGATCCCAGTCAGCTGGCCAGAATTTGCTAACATGCACCCATTCTGCCCACTGGATCAAGCCAAGGGTTACACTCAACTGATTGAAGAACTGTCTTCATGGTTAGTGAATGTCACAGGTTACGATGCCGTGTGTATCCAACCTAACTCTGGCGCACAGGGTGAATACGCGGGTCTGCTGGCGATTCGTAAATACCACGAGTCTCGCGGCGAAGCCCACAGAAACATCTGCTTAATCCCACAATCTGCCCACGGCACTAACCCAGCATCGGCGCAATTAGCCGGTATGCAAGTGGTTGTGACTGCCTGTGACAAGCAAGGTAACGTAGATTTAGAAGATCTGAAGGCCAAAGCGGCTGAAGTGGCAGAAAACCTGTCATGTATCATGATCACTTACCCATCGACCCACGGTGTGTACGAAGAATCTATCCGCGAAATCTGCAACATTGTGCACCAGCACGGTGGTCAAGTGTACTTGGACGGCGCCAACATGAACGCCCAAGTTGGCTTAACCTCTCCAGGCTTTATCGGTGCCGACGTATCGCACCTTAACCTGCACAAAACCTTCGCGATTCCACACGGCGGCGGTGGTCCAGGTATGGGCCCAATCGGCGTGAAAGCGCACTTAGCGCCGTTCGTAGCGGGTCACGTAGTGGTGAAACCAGGCCGCGAAAGCGATAACAACGGTGCGGTTTCTGCCGCGCCATACGGCAGTGCTGGCATTCTGCCAATCAGCTGGATGTACATTAAGCTGCTCGGTTCAACCGGCCTGAAAAAGTCGACTCAAACCGCGCTGTTAAACGCTAACTACGTGATGAAGAAGCTGTCTGAACACTACCCAGTACTGTTCCGTGGCCGTAACGATCGCGTCGCGCACGAATGTATTATCGACCTGCGTCCAATCAAAGAAGCCTCTGGCGTGACCGAAATGGATATCGCTAAGCGTCTGAACGACTACGGTTTCCACGCGCCAACCATGAGCTTCCCAGTAGCGGGCACGCTGATGATTGAGCCAACCGAATCTGAGTCTAAGGTTGAACTGGACCGCTTTATCGATGCTATGGTGTCAATCCGCGCCGAAATCGCTAAGGTTGAAGCAGGCGAGTGGCCAGCGGACAACAACCCGCTGCACAACGCGCCACACACTATGGCCGATATTATGGATCCAGCGTTCGATTCACGCCCATACAGCCGTGAAGTGGCCGTGTTCCCAAGTGCCGCAGTGCGTACTAACAAGTTCTGGCCGACCGTGAATCGTATTGATGACGTGTACGGCGACCGTAATTTGTTCTGTGCGTGTGTGCCGTTATCAGACTATGAATAATAATTGCTGCTTAGGCTCGCTACTGCGGCGTTGAATCTCAGCTTTCGTGCTCATTGACAGGAGTCAACTCCGCGCGAAAGCTTTCAATCCGCCTTGCATTAGCTTCGCCAGCAACGCAATTATGGACATACAAAAGCGACCTTAGGGTCGCTTTTTTGTTTTATGCGTATTATCTCTGGCGAACTTAGTGCTGCGAATGGGTTATTTTGTAGCTTTTGGCAACTGTACTTCCCAATTGCCTGCTGCAGGCTTTTGCATTCTCTTATATAAGTTACACCAGTGACTCGCCGCCCATGATGTAAACATTAGTCGTCCCTGTAAGCTCTACTAAAACATCCTGTTTTAGAAGGTCACTGGTGCAACAATGCTAGTTCTGGCGTAATCATTGAGTGAAGAGTTATGCCTGTCCTGTCATTTGTACAGACGTAGGCAAGCCACAAGTAGGTTATGTTGTTGATTTATTATGGATGGCCATTTACTTATATTTAGTATAAAATCAAATTGTTAGAAGCCTATACGTTAGTGCTGTCTGTGTTTTTTGTAACTTAATGGTTGATTAGGTATTTGGGTTAAATGGTTGCTTTATAATTTATATTTGGAGCTATTGTGCTAGGACGTAATCAAATTGTTGAGCTAATTCAAAGTGAGAAAATACTGAGTTTAGATGATGGCTCGTTTAATGACATTATAAATCAAACTCAAGCATCCTCAGTTGATTTGACAATTAAATCGATTTATGCAGCTAATAATGATATATCTAGGTCGAATGTTGATGTAAATGTCTCTGGATTAGATGTGATTGATCTGCATCCTGGTCAAACGGTTGTTATTCAAGTCGCAGAAAAATTCAATTTTCCTTTTGATGTTGGGGGGGTTATTTTTCCACCAAATTCGATGTCAAAATCAGGGGTTATTATGACTAATCCAGGGCATATAGATCCGCTGTTTTCTGGTTATATTAGTGTGTATTTAGTCAATATGGGTAAATCACCAGTAAAGTTGCGCAAGGGTGACAAGGTTGCGACTTTATTATTATTTTTTATTGATGGTGAATGTGATAGTGATTTTAAATCAATATCTGGAGCAGGGGTAAGTAAAGAGCAAGTATTAACTCTAAGTAAAGATTTTGCAAATTTAGACATAAGAATGCCAGATTTATTGGAATCAGTAATTCGTAAGAAAGCATTTATTTGGAGTGGTTTTTTTATTGCATTATTAAGTGTTGTGCTTAGTGTTGTTTTTACAATAATACCTATTGTTAGTGAGCAGATATTCACTAATTCAATGCTTGACAAGTTTAGATTGGAATATGTATCCCCTCTGAAAATTTCTAGTGATAAATATCAAGTCGAATTGAGTTTGTTAAGAAGTGAGTTGAAGGAAAAATCAGCAGCTTTAGAATCTTTAAACACTAGTATTAAAGTTAAGGAGTTGGAAATTAAAAAGCTTAATTCCAATGTGGAAAAACTTTATTGTCACTTTGGGATTAATAAATGTGAAGATTTTGATCTGACCAGCAAAGAAGTGATGAAAAATGAAAATAAAATGCGCTAAATTTAATGTACGGATTTTAAGCAGGCCAAGTTTTGATGAGAAAGAATTTTTTAGTTTTTTGAAAGATGAATGCTTGGAATGGATTAGAACCGGCGGCACAGAGGCTGAGGAACTAGTTGAGGTTTCGGGAAGGCTTTGTTATTTATCATTTGGGAAAGATAGACAGTCACCTCGTAATAATAAAGAGTATATAGCAAATTTAATATTACAAGGTCATGAAAGTGTCTTGGAGCATGTAAGTTGGACTATCATTTTGTCCGGAGTTTCTAGAGGTTTTACTCATCAACTTGTTCGTCATCGCGTAGGTTTTTCATTTAGCCAATTGTCTCAGCAATATCATGATGAATCTGAGGCTTTATTTGTAGTGCCTCCGACAATAGAGAAAAATAAAGAATTGTTTTCAGTGTGGTCAGACAACATGTATAAAAGCATTTGTACTTACAGGAAAATAATCACAACATTTGAAAATACGAAGTTATCTAAGAAAGAACATTTAAGAGAATTAAGGAGTGCAGCGAGATCTATTTTACCAAATGCAACTGAAACCAAGATAGTAATAACTGTTAATGCAAGATCCTTGAGGCATTTTTTCACAGTAAGAGGTAGTTTAGAAGGTGATTGGGAAATGAGAAGAGTTGCTTGTGCTTTATTTGAATTAGTTTATCAAGATGCACCATCAATCTTCTTTGATTTTAAAAAGATAGAGATGAGTGATGGAAGCTTTAAATTAATTAAAGTCTAACTATTTTATTAGATGTTGATTTTTAATTCATGAAAGGTTTCACTTTTGTGTTCTCAGGATTTATGTGATTCAGCAAATCTAAGTCAGAGTTAAGTTATTAACTACTGTTAATTCTCGTTATTTCCCCACCTCGCTTTTACTTAGGCATCTTTGGGCGACTTGGTAGATGATGGTGTCTACTTGTTGCTGGCTAAGATCTTGGGTTTTCAGTTTCGGGATGGTTCCGACTAATTGTTTGTGGTTAAGGATCGGGAACGGTGGTTTCGATTGGCTTGTGACATACCAGCCGGGGAATACGAGGGCTGGGGTGGCGGCGACGGGGGAGCCTGTGGCTTTGGTTAACCATTGGCTGACCCATTTGCTTTGCCGTTCGGCCTGTTCGATGGGTTTGGTTTCTGTCCACGAGGGGAAGTTTAAGCGCCCGTCTTTGTAAAATACTTCATAGCCTTTCTTACCAGAACTAGAACTAGAGCCTCCGCCATTGCCATTGGTTTGGCGTAGGTCTTTATTGCGCTTATGGCGGCCTTTGGTTTCAATCGCGAATACGCCATTTTTACCGATTACGAGGTGGTCGATATTAAAGCCGTCGGCTTGCACATCGTGAAACACTTGATAACCCAAGGCTTGTAGGCCGATAAGTTCATTGGCGGTAGCGATTTCAGCCGTATGCCCTAGACGTAATTTGGTGAGTTTGGAAAAGTTTTTCCAAGTTTTAATACCGCAATAAGTTAATCCCATTAAACCTGTTAGGGCGTAAACCCAAGGGAATTTCCCGACGGCAATATGTGCTTGAATACTGCTTATTGCAAAGGGGAAACACACTATCATCAGCCCCATCATCATGCTGCCGATTAAATCTAATTGCAGATCTTGGATTTGCTTTTGTAAGCCATAGGCGGGAATACGGCTGAGTTGCTCGCGATCAACGGGCAGGGTGACAGTAGCATCACGGTACTTGAGCAGCGCGTACATCACTCCAATTGTGACGAACATGCTGGAGAGGATGATCACTATCGATAAAAGATTGTTTGTAAAATCTACCATTTACATCCTTGAAATAGAAAGGTTTATCGTTAATTCCATAACGCACACATGATGAATGTGCTTGATACCTTGGTGGCAGAGGAGGCTGTTAAGAGTGGGGCGGCATGGTACAGATTGGCTGCTTTGTCCTTAAATAGCGTGCTCGATAGTGGCGTTCGAGTGTGGCTCTGCATTTCCCTTAGTGGTCACACTTTAACCCGCGTTATGCGGTGTAATCAATGCGTTTTATCACAAAAGCTTATTTTAAATAACAACTTGTGAATACTTGGGGAGATGAATTACTGAGGGTTTTGGGGTTATACAGGGCAAATAAAAACGGCCAATCGAATTGGCCGTTTTTATTATCCATTAAGCAGTGGGTGCTTAACGGTAAAATGCTTCTACTGTGCCTTTGATGGTTAACAGCAGAGGTTGACCGCGACGGTCTAAAGATTTGCTTGGTACTTTAACCCAGCCTTCGCTGATGCAGTATTCTTCAACATCGAAACGTTCTTTACCGTTCACGCGGATACCCACATCGTATTGAAAGACTTCAGCTACATGGTGGCGGCTGCGTGGGTTAACCGAAAGACGATCCGGTAATGCGGGTTGTGAAGTTGTGTCAGTCATGGTCGTTATCTGTAGTGAACAAAAAGTGCGTTATTGTAGGCAATCCCGCCGCCTTGCTCAAGGACTGTTGTTGTCAGTCTGTGACGCCTGAGCCGCTATCTTGGGCGAGGGGCGCTTAGCGTGAGTTGATGCGTGAGTTGTTGCATGAGTTTGTATCGTCTTTTGTTCGCACCCGCCGCAGGGTAAACTCTGGCGGCGTTGGCTATAGGTTTCGCGCTTAAGGCTTAAGACTTAGCGCCGCGCTCCGTTATTCACCCATATTCGACCCAAGGCCCGATAGTTAACTTGCCATGCATGATGATATTAGTATTCCCTTGCCATCCCTTATCCATCGCATCGGCCGCGAGGCGGTCAAGCGGGCGCAGGCGATTGCTGTGCAAAAGGGCTGCGAGCTTAAGCGGGTGCGCCGCTCCCGTAATTGGAGCATCACTGGGCAGGCTATCGCGATTCAAAGCTGTTGCGTCGAGTTAAAAGGGCAGAGTGATACTGCCGAATTTGCCTTTATGATCAAAAAGATCGACAGCGGCTTATTACAACATGCCGATAAGCTTGAACCACTCGGCGCAAAATTGGTTCGCCTGATCAACCAAAACCCCGCCATTACCTTGGGCGAACTGATGCAACAAACCCAATGCACGATGAGCGAGGCGCGCCTTGCTCGCTTCGAGGCCGAGCTTTGATACCGAACTCTATTATGTTGGGTTATTAGCAAGCAGCCACCAAGAAAAAGGCCTCAATTGCTTGAGGCCTTAGGCGGTTAAAGATAGCGATTTATACCGAATCGACTAACACTGAATCGACTTACGCCGAGGTGATGAACACCTAATCGACTAACAGCGAGCGCCGATATCACGCCTTAGCGTTAAATCTTAAATTGGCCGACGAGTTTGCCGAGGTTAAGTCCTTCCTGCGACACGGTTTGGCTCACGCTCGCCGCCTCTTCGCTGGAGTGCAGTAGCTCATTCACAATTTCTTGAATAGCAAACACATTGCGATTGATCTCTTCGGTCACTGAGCTTTGCTCGGTTGCAGCGGTGGCGATTTGGGTACTCATATCGTTAATGGCGGTCACCGCCGAGGTCACTGAGCCTAAGCTTTCGGAGATGGCGCGGGACGAATCCACCGAGCGTATACAACTCTGCTGACTCTCTTCCATGGTTTTAACCGCTAAGCTCACCAGCTTGTGCAGTTCAGATAGCATCTCGTTGATTTCTAATGTGCTTGATTGAGTACGGCTGGCTAAGTTGCGTACCTCATCGGCCACCACGGCAAAGCCGCGACCCTGTTCACCCGCGCGGGCGGCTTCAATCGCGGCGTTTAATGCCAACAGGTTAGTTTGCTCGGCAATACCGCCGATCACCGAGAGCACGCTGTTGATTTTTTTGGATTGTTCACTCAAGGATTGAATGTTGCTGGCGGCATTGTTGATTTGCGCCATCAGCGCCGAAATCTCCTCTAACGAGGCATCGACACAACGCTGGGCATTGGCCACATCGCCCGTGGCGGCGTGGGTCGCTTCGGCCACTTGGGTGGTGTTTTGCGCTACTTCACTCGCGGTGGCAGACATCTCAGTAATGGCGGTAACCACTTGATCCGTTTCATTGTTATGGCTGATAAGCTGGCGCGACATCACCTTGGTTTGGTCATGAATCGCATTGGCTGCGGTTTTGACCTTAGCGGTGGCATCGGCCACATCACCGATAATGGTTTGCAGTTTATCGACAAACAGGTTGAAGGAGCGGCCGAGTTGGGCGATTTCATCGTCGCCCTTCACCGCAAGGCGCTTGGTTAAATCGCCTTCGCCTTTGGCGATATCGTTTAAGTTATCTGCCATGTTTTTAATCGGTGTGACCATGCGCTGGGCGGTCACTAAGATCACGGCGGCGGTAATGGCCGCTAATAACAGTGCGATCAATAAAATCGCGTAGGACTTATCGATCATCTGCTCGGTCACTGTGGTGCGGTAATCCTCAACCACGGCATCGATATCGTCGATATAGGCGCCGGTGCCGAGCATCCAATCTGTGCCTGGGATCATCATGGAGTAGCCGATTTTTTCGATTTGCTCGTTGGTATTGGGTTTTTGGAAATAGAACGAGAAATTACCGTCACCGTTTTTGGCGGCATTGAGTAGGCCGACAATGATCTTGGTGCCACGGGGATCGGTCATATCGATTTTATTCTGCCCCTCGAGGTTGGGCATGACCGCATGGAATAGGTTTTTACCTTGGGAATCGTAAATAAAGAAGTAGCCCGAACTGCCAAAGCGAATATCACGTAGGGCTTGGTTAACATTGCCCTGTTCTTTTAACGATAGCTGGTATTGCACTATGCCTGCGGCGATTTGGGTGGCTTCTTTGATTTGGGTTTTACGCTCACCGATTAACTTTTCTCTAAATGTGGTGACTTCATCGGCAAGCGCCGATTGCTCGACATGGTAGGAAACTGTCATCAGCACTATGAGGGTCAGAATCAACGGGAACAGTGCGAGTAGGAGCAATTTGTTACGTAAACTGAAATTAGACATGTTCAACAACTCCGGAATAAGCCGCTTTATTATTGCAGGGCAGTATAACGAATCCCCAATATTCTTAAGTGCTTAAGTTAACAAAAATCTAATGTAACCGACAAAAGTGCAAAGTGGTATTTGACTTAAGGATGAGGGCGAAAGGCTGAGTCACTTCGTTGATCTTAATCAAAGCCTAAATAAGCCAATGCGCTCATTATATTAGTTAATCTTTATGCATAGGCGGCGCTTGTTTGTTTGAGTGGCTAAACGGTGCGACGCAAGCTTAAACAAGACGACTCTAGCTCAATCAAGGCGTGCAACTAAAGGCAGGACTGTGACTAATCAAAGGCTGATAACGCTGTTAAAAATCTGCATTGGCCTTGGGCTGTGCCTGATTATGCTTGGGATTTATCTGCATAACTTTAATGAAACCGTCGAAGCCATGGGCGTAAAAGGCATAATTATCAGCGCCGTTTGCGTTGCCGTTGGCATGGCGTTATCCCTGCCGACAAAGATGTATCTCACCTTTTTACTGGTTAAGCGCGAGGCGGATAAGCAAGGCAGTGCTGAGCATTAACCCTTGGCTAACCCACAGTGAATGCCGCAATTAATCCTACCGTTCTGCTTGCGGCCCAAGGCATAAAAATCCCGCTGGTGTTTTTTTAACATAATTAACCCAAGACTAATGGGCGAAAAACACCGATAATTCCCCCCAAGACGATAGCGCCCAAGGGCAATGCTGTGCGGTAACGAATGCGATTATCGCGTTTGAGCATATTGAGTGGAAAAATTCTAATGGAAATCAAAGTTAATTTTCTCGACAACCTGAGACTCGAAGCCAAGTTCGACGATTTTACGGTAACGGCCGATCAGCCCATCCGTTATAAGGGCGACGGCTCGGCGCCGAGTCCCTTCGACTACTTCTTAGCTTCTTCGGCATTGTGCGCCGCCTACTTTGTGAAGGTATATTGTAAATCTCGCGATATTCCGACGGACAATATCCGCCTGTCGCAAAACAATATTGTCGACCCAGAAGATCGCTACAACCAGATTTTCCAGATCAATGTCGAATTGCCCGATGATATTTCGGATAAAGATCGCGAAGGTATTTTGCGCTCCATCGACCGCTGCACCGTGAAAAAAGTCGTGCAGACTGGCCCAGAATTTAGAATCGAAACCGTTGAAAACCTCGATGCCGACGCCAATGCCATGTTGATGGGTCACCCAGGCGACGACAGCAGCACCTATATTTTGGGTAAAGACTTACCGCTAGAGCAGACCATTGCCAATATGACTGGCATTTTGGCTGAGCTGGGGATGAAGATTGAGATCTCCTCATGGCGTAACATTGTGCCCAATGTGTGGTCACTGCATATCCGTGATGCCGCATCGCCCATGTGTTTTACCAATGGTAAAGGCGCAACCAAAGAGAGCGCGCTGTGCTCGGCCCTCGGTGAGTTTATCGAGCGTTTAAACAATAACTTCTTCTATAACGACCAATTCTTTGGGGTTGAGATTGCTAACAGCGAGTTTGTGCATTATCCCAACGAAAAATGGTTTGCTCTCGAGGAAGACGACGCTCTGCCAGCGGGGTTGTTAGACGACTACTGCCTAGAGATTTATAACCCCGATGAGGAGCTGTGTGGCTCGCATCTTATTGACACTAACTCGGGCAATCGTGACCGTGGCATTTGTGCGATTCCGTACAAGCGTAAATCCGATGGCGAGACTGTGTACTTCCCATCAAACCTGATTGAAAACCTGTTCTTAAGCAATGGCATGAGCGCGGGTAACAACATCAAAGAAGCCGAAGTACAGTGTCTGTCTGAAATCTTCGAGCGCGCGGTGAAACGCCAAATTATCGAGCAGGAAATCGTTCTGCCAGACGTGCCTATGTCGGTATTAGAAAAATACCCAAGCATTCTTGCGGGCATTAAGGGCTTAGAAGAACAAGGCTTCCCAGTGGTGGTGAAAGACGCCTCCTTAGGCGGCCAGTTCCCTGTGATGTGCGTGACGCTGATGAACCCGAAAACCGGCGGGGTATTCGCCTCCTTCGGTGCCCACCCAAGCTTTGAAGTGGCATTGGAGCGCAGTCTGACCGAATTGCTCCAAGGTCGCAGCTTCGAAGGCTTAAACGATGTGCCAAAACCGACCTTTAACAGCATGGCGGTGAGCGAGCCTGAAAACTTTGTTGAGCACTTTATCGACTCAACGGGGGTGATCTCATGGCGCTTCTTTAGCAGCAAGCATGACTATGAGTTCTGCGAATGGGATTTCTCTGGCACTAACCAAGAGGAAGCGGACCGCTTATTCGGCATTTTAGAAGATCTAGGTAAAGAGGTGTATGTCGCCGAATTTACCGCATTAGGCGCATCGGCTTGCCGTATTTTAGTGCCTGATTACTCTGAAGTTTATCCAGTTGAAGACCTGATTTGGGACAACACCAACAAGGCGCTGGATTACCGTGAAGATATCCTAAATCTGCATTCTTTAAGCACTAAGCAATTGGTTAACCTAGTCAATCGTTTAGAAGAAAGTCAGCTCGATAACTACACCGATATTCGTACCCTGATTGGTATCGTCTTCGATGAAAATACCGTCTGGGGCAAGTTGACGATTATCGAACTTAAGATCCTGATTTATCTGGCACTCGGCGCGCATGAAGAGGCGCTGGAATTAGTCGGTGAGTTCCTGCAATTTAACGACAATACCGTGAAGCGTAATCTGTTCTTCCAAGCAATGAGCGCGGTACTGGAAGTGACGCTGGATGAAGACCTTGAACTCGAAGACTTTAGCCATAACTTTACCCGCATGTTTGGCGCAGAAGTGATGGAACAAGTGGTCGGCAGCGTTACGGGTAAAGTCCGTTTCAGCGGTTTAACTAAGACCAGTATGCAGCTCGAAGGGATTGAACCGCACCTAAGACTTATCGAAAGCTATAAAAAACTGCACGCCGCCCGCAAGGCTAACGCGGTTAAGTAAGACTCAACAGAGGCTTGCATCAAACTAACCTAAACAGTGTTGATGCAAGCCTCTAAATCGTAGTTCCTAGTTTGATGTTATAGGCCATCGTACAGTACTGTGTTTAATAAACGCAGCTTGTATTAAATACAGTATACTTTTAGAAAATAATCACCATAAAAAACACTTCCATTGCCAATATTTTTATATGGAATAATATTTTTTTTAAAGTAATATGATTTGTTATTAACATCTAGCAATATATCATTGCCAAAATTGTAAGGTTTTCCTTCTAGATCTCTAATATGACTGTACCATATTCTAGATTGTATGCTATTAAAAATTACGGATGTATTAACTGGTATTTTACTCTCAGAAACCATTCCCTGATTATTTTCTTCTGAATATACCATGGCAATAATTTCTTTTTTGCAAAGATTTTCAATATGCACATAAGTTCGAGGTGTTGTTTTAAATTTTACGGCGCTAAAATGTTTAATCGATTCAGTGCGATTTTTAATAATATTCTCAATATCCTGTATCATTTCAGTAGAAAAAAGAACCGCTGCACCTGATAGTCCATTATCCGATGAAGATGAAACTATCCCTAACACTCTATCTTTATCAGAATTAGGTGCCTTTATTAGCAATCCTGCACCACTAGAACCCGAGTAGATTTGGCAGTCAAACTTCCCTATTAATGACTTGTGTTCTGTTAAGTGACATTGTTGATACCATAATGTATTACCACTTTTATCTGCTGGATAACTTAGTAAACTAACATTAGGTTTTTTAGTGGTTAACACATCTTCTGCTGCAATAGGGGAAACATATCCGTACTGCTTCCCTAAGCCATATCCTGTTTGGCTGTTTGTGACTTTTAGTATAGCTAAATCACTCGTATTTGGTTTGCGATTGAGTGAGACTAAACCATTTTTGAACTGTAAAATATCTTTATAATCAGTGGTTAAATATTTTTTGTGAACCCATCCTTTTTCAATGAACACTCTTGAACGAATTTGCTTACCATCGCCAAGGTATTGTGGAATAAATTCTGCATTGAGCACACCCTCACCAGTCATATGGTCGATAATGCAGTGCGCCGCTGTCATAAGATAGTCATCAGCAATTAGAATACCCGTACATAGTGATTGAGTATCTTTGCTAAATCGATTTCTTGTAATGACCAGAGTACCTACGCTTTGAGCTGACAACACTTGATTGATATCTTTAATCTGTATTCTGGAGCTTATCGTTGAGCTTTTAACAGAATGTTCCGTAGAGTCGGCATGGAAACTACAAAGGAGTAGAATGAATAATGCTATATTTAGTAATCTCATTTTCTTATTTTTATTTATTATGTTTTTAGGATAGTTTTCCAATATCAGCTTGATAAATTGCCCATTCTTCTACTTCGCTTAGCTTTGTTTTTGCTGCTATCATTGCTATCGCAAAATTAATCGGTGCTAATAGATAAAAAATTATTCCACTTCCTAATATGTAACATCCTAAAATATGAGTTATTGCTCCGATTAGCCCTGTGGGGATACGATGCTCTGGTCTAAAGGTTCTTCCAACAAAGCGTGAAAACATGCCAATTACAGCTGGAGGCAAAATGCATAAAATCCAAATAGGTCCATTAACATTCATAAAAACAAATGATATATAAATTGCTAGCGCCGGAATGGTACCGACCAATGCGCCAAAAATAGCACCCATAGGTTTGCATTTTTTCATAACATTATTATATGCTGTTTTCATCTCTTCCTGAGAATATCTCATTATATTAGCCTTGTTTAAATTTTGAGTGTAAATATTTTTCTGTTGACTTGATTATGTATAAGCAATCATGTCGTCTAAGGTAAAATAGGGTTAATAATTGTAAATGAGTTTATTCACTCTATCAATTTATTAATCTTACAATAACTGGTTTTTTTGATATTTATCTTAAATGTTTTTGTATATTAGGCTTGTGTGAATTTGTTTTATTACAATGTGTTATGATTATAAGGTCATAAATTCTGTGGGTGATATGTTGCAAGGTGAACTCATATCAAGCTCTATACTATCCTATTGTCGGAAATTAAGCCGTATTGGCTATTACGCGATTCTTACCATTCCGCTTGGCTTGATAGAGCGCGGCATCGGCGCGCTTTAGGGTGTCTTCATAGGATTTATCGCCCGCTTCTATGCTGGCGACACCTATGCTGACGGTGGCAAATAATCCTTTTACCGAGAGTTGCTGCAATGCCTTGAAGCAACAGTCACAGAGATATTCGGCAAACACTATGGCTTGGTCATGGTCAACCCCGGGCAGGGCAATCACAAATTCATCGCCACCAAAACGGTAGGCGCTGTCGGTTTTGCGAAATTGCTGTTGGCAGGCTTCGGCGACCGCCATGATGACGCGATCACCCGCTTGGTGCCCCAGTTGATCGTTAATAAGCTTCAGGTGATCCAGATCGAGCACTAAGATCGAGGCCGGAATACGGTGGCGGCTAAAGGTGTCGAAGAGAAAGTGTAAGTCACGGTCTAAGCGGCGGCGGTTATAGAGTCCAGTCAGTTGGTCAGTATCACTTAATTGCCGCAGTTGTATTTCTAGCTTATGGCGTTTGGAAATATTACTGGCGACCCAGAGGACGACGGGTTCGTTATCCACTAGAAAATCTAACGCCTGAATGCGCCCTTCAAACCAGATGGGTTCTGAAGGACCTTGATCGGATAAGCCTTTGACATCCTTATTACTGAGTTCATATTCCTCAATCAGTAATTTACGGCTATCTAAGGCTTGCTGAATAATCTTGAGGTAGTAAGTGGTCTTTTCGTCGTTGAGTACATCGCTCAGGTAAAGGCCAACTAATCCACTGCCGTCGTGGTAATAACGCGCATCTTTACCACCAAACACAGCAACATAGCGGCCGCTTTGTGACAGGATAAACGCCGGATCGGGTAGCGCGTCCAGCACTAAAGCCATTTGCTCAACACTGACCATCAAACAAGCTCCCTATACGTTAAAGGGTCTAATAGATTGAAGCACTCTTAGTTGGCTCCTTGTCTGCTATTGCACCCATTACTCACTATCGCTGGCCCATGTGGCTTTTTCAAACCTAGGCAAGGGCATGTCGGAGTAACACTCTAAGTGTATCTGATGTTGGCGTTGAACAGTGTAGATTAATGTAGGTTTTATTGGCAAAAACCTATTGTTCTCAATCGGAATGGTGTGCCATTTAATGGCATCAAACAACACTCTGATTGAAAACAATAGATTAAATTATGCTGATATTAACTCGAGCGGCAGAGTTGAGCCTTCAGCTCTGCTTCATCGGTAAAACCGCGATAGCCTTTGATTAACTCTCCCTTGGTATTGAGCAGCAGCAGGATTGGCGTGGCAGGAATACCGCCCATATCCTTTAGCAAAGCGGGCGGCGCGCGGTAGGCTTCAAAGGGGAAATTCAGCCTAAACAGGGCACGTTTTAAGGCTAAGTTATCTCCATTGACCCCAAGCGCCACGGGTTGCACGCCTTGATGACAGCTTTGATGCAGCTGCTTCAGTACACTGGCCTGCTTGATGCACCAAGGGCACTCAGGCTCGAAAAACATCAATGCCATCGCTTGCCCCTCGAGATGTGACAAGTCAGTCACTTGCTGACCCCGCAAAGCTTGAAACTGATAGTCGCGGGTGAGCTGCGCCGCCGATAACGGCAGGGCGCAGCACAGCAACATAAGGAGAAGAATGCGCAGCATTAGAAGCTAAACTTCATGCCAGCGTAGATTTCTCTGCCACGCAGTGGGCCATAGATATAGCCCACGTCGAAGGCGCCCTCGGCATCGTAAAACAGTGGCGTGTCTTCATCCCCCGCTTGGGTATAGTCAAACAGATTGCTGACCCCAGTGTAGAGTGACAGGGTATCGTTGAGCTGATAACTGACCTTTAAATCTAAAGTCACGTAAGCGGGCGCATCCGTGGTCTTTTTCGAGCTAGGGTCGACTTGGCCATTGGCATCGAGGCGGTTATAGCCTTCGTAGCCAAAGTCGGCGAGATCGCGACTACCGATCCACACTAGGTTGGCAAAAATTTCCCAGTCATTCACGTCCCAATCCATGCTGAGGCTGACCCTTTTCTCCACTGGCGCAATGGCATAGGAGGATTTGAATACTGAATCATAATCAAAATGCTCGGCGGTAAGGCTTAAACTCATATCGTCGGTCAAGCGATAACCTAAGGCAATATCGCTGGTGATAACCCGCGCTTTTTCATCGAGCTGGGTCAGTAATGGAATGCCATGGTCGTTAGTGGTTAATGCCGCTAAATGCTCGACTTCGGTCCAAGCAATCGAGGCGGTAGAGGTGAGGCGTTCACCTTCGTAACTCAGGGCATAGTTGACTGAGTTGGAGCGCTCTAGCTCGTCGATATCGATGTCAAAGCCCAGAGAGCCGTCTAAAATGCCGTGGTCGGTTTCAAAGAAGGATAATGGCGCGCGATAGCCGCGACCTGCGGATAGGCGCGAGGTCCATTCATCATTGTGGCGCAGACGAATGTCGACCCTAGGCGACAGAATCGACTCATCGAGTTCGGTGCCGGGTTTGTTGGGGTCGGTAAAATCGGCGCTGATAGTATCGTAACGCAGCGCCATCGCGACTTCTAACGACTCAGTGGCTTGCCAAGTGTCCTGTAGATAAACGCCTTTGACATCATAGTCAAAGGAGTCGGAAACATAGTCAGGGTTGGCACTGCCCGAGCGGGAATGGGAGCGCATTTCCTCTGTGCGTAAGTCGGCGCCGAAGGTGAGTAGTTGGCTCTCGCTCAACAGATAATTAAAACGTGCATCGAAGAACCACATCTTGTCATCGGCGCTGTAATCGAAGCCTTCGTAGAAGGAGTCCTGTTTATGATCGGCGTAGCTGGCGGCAAGGTGCATGTTCCAGTCGTCGTTAAATTCCCTCAGCCAAGCGAGTGAGGCTTCGTTACGTTCGGTCTTAATCCATTCGGTGGTTTCCCAGGCTTTTCCTGTGTAGCGCTTACGCACATCACCATCTTCAAACAGTTGTTGTGGCTCGCTCGGTTGGCCATCGTAGCCGGATAACACGTTCCCCGTGCTAGACGCTACGCCATCGGCGAAGGTGCTGCCTATCATAGGGCCGCCGAAAATTTCCGATTGAATATTGGCGACGCGCATCACTAGGTTATCGGCATCGGTCACATCGTGGGAGACTCGAGCGGTCAGGCTACGGTTTTCCTGCATCGGTGCTTCGTTGACTTTGTTATTGTCCGCATCGGCTTGATCTCTATCGTCATATTGGGCAACGAGTGTCGCGCGGGTGCGGCCATCTTGAGTCACGCCTTTACCGAGAAAACCCAGTTTACGGTAGCCATTTTCACCAGCGGACAAATCCAGTTCTGCGCCGTTTTCAGTGGGCTCATAGCTAACAATATTAATGGTGCCGCCAATCGCTTCGGGGGCGATTAAGGAGGCGCCCGCACCACGGGCGACTTCGATGCGCTCGACTCCAGTTGTTGGGATCGCATCGACCGCATAATAGCCCGAAATCATAGTGTGTACGGGTAAACCATCGACCAGAATCGTGGTTTGCTCGCCTTTCATGCCGTTGAGCATAATGCGTTTCACGCCACACATGGAGCATTCGTTGGAGACTTTGACGCCGGGGGAATTATCAATCGCCTCGGAGAGGTTGACGGCATTTTTGTTCTCAATCACGCTGGCGTCGATGACTTCGGTTTTCATGATAGTGTTAGCCAAGGTTCCGGCTTGCTCTAATCGTTGTCTTACGCCGACAACACTCACGCGCTCGATTTTATCCAGTTCAGGTTGTTTCACTTCGTCTGCGCTGGCCAAGGGGGGATGTAGTAGGGCTGCTAACAGGATGGCAAGGTAAGTAGGCTTCACTCTCATTTCTCCGTAAAATCACAAGTGGCAGCATTATATGTAAATGAGAATAATTATTATTTGATTTTGGTCATGGTTCTAACATCTTCTTAAAAAAGGTATTAACCAAGATACAGGTGCGAAAAAATGAATGGAGTAGTAATGATGCAGAATGCAGATGATTTTATTCAGTATTTAGAACTTGAGCAGCATGTTGAAGGCGGATATTACCGTTCTTCCTATCGCTCAGAATCGGCTTTTGATCCGAGTCGTCAGCTGTGGAGCAGCATTTATTTCTTACTGCGAACCGGCGAAGTGTCGCATTTTCATCGACTCACGGCCGATGAGATGTGGTATTTCCATGCGGGTCAATCGCTGACAATTTATATGATTTCCCCCGAGGGTGAGCTGACCACGACGCAATTGGGGCTGGATTTAGCCGCGGGCGAAAGGCCACAGTTTTTAGTGCCTAAGGGCTGTATTTTTGGCTCGGCCATGAATCAACCGGGGTTTTCGCTGGTGGGCTGTATGGTGTCACCGGGTTTTACCTTCGATGACTTTGAATTGTTTAGCCAAGAAGCTTTGCTGGCCATGTATCCACAGCATCAAGACGTGATCCACAAACTGAGTCGGCCAGAGGCGAAATAGCTCGTGAGATCATTGCGTTATCATGTAATGAGTTGTTCGTTGAATAGATTCGGTAGCCGCATGCCCGCATTAAGGCATGCGGCTTAAGCAGGTTAAGCGCGAATAATATGGGTTACCTGCACCATGGCATCCCGCGCCGATTGACTGACGCCAGCGAGTTGGAAGAAGCCATGGATCACCCCTAAATAGCGGCGGCAATGGGCATTGACGCCCGCATCCAACAGGTTACGGAATAGCTGTTCGCCCTCATCTAACAGGGGATCGAACTCGGCGGTAATAATATGGGTTTCGGGCAGGCCTGCTAACTCTTGGCTGCGCAGAGGGCTGGCTTCAACGTCGGTTCTGGGGTGCCAATCGAGGTACATATCAAAGCCCGTGAGCAGGGTGTCGCGGGTGATGATGTACTTGTCGCCATTGTCGATATAGCTCTGACTTTTGGCGGTCGCATCTAACATAGGATAGATAAGCACTTGTTTTTTAGGTAACCATTGCCCTTTTGCTTTTAACCTCAGGCAAGTGACTAGGGCTAAATGGCCGCCGGCGCTGTCGCCCATCAGAGTGATATTGGTGTTATCGCCGCCCCATTGTTGGCAATGTTGCTGCACGAGATTGGCGGCATTGAAGGCATCGTCATGGGCGGCGGGGTACACATGCTCAGGGGCGAGGCGATAGCTGACCGCCACCACTAACGCGCCAGAATCATTGGCGATTTTACGCAGTTGTTGATTATGGGTGGCGATGCCGCCACTGACAAAACAGCCACCGTGATAGTAAATGACCACGGGTAAGTTGTTGTCCGCCGAGGGCTTAAATAGGGTTAATTCGATGCCCTCAAGGGATAAGGTTTTGACCTCAAACACCGCTTCCGGCTCGCCAGCCAATACCGTGCTGGCGATGTAACCTTGACGACGTTCCTCAAGGTTTTGCTCGCGCACCGAAGGGCAACCTGCGGCGATAAACTCGCTCACCAATTGTTTAATTCCGTCTTCTAAATAGAGTTGGCTCATGTGCAGTTTCCCTGAATATATTCGGTGAGCGTTGATCGCCCCTTGTGGTCGGCAAAGTGTATCGGCTCAATATTGAAAAGGGTAGTGTGTATTGGCTGATTTGCTATTAACTCCATCTATTTCAGTTGATTAGCACTTATTGATGAAAGCTTGTTGAGGGAAGCATCGCCAATGAATACGGTTGCAGCGGTCGGTTTGGTTGTAATGAAAGATTGAGCACAATCTAAAAATGTAAGAAAATTACCGTTCGCCAGCCTTGGCGTGTTATTGCTATTTCACTTGTCTTCCCGCGGTAAGGATAGAACGTGGCCAAATCAGCTAAAACCCTGCAACAACGCATGGGCATTGTCGCCCTCACTTGGCCGATTTTTATCGAAACCTTGCTGCAATCCTTACTCGGGATCAGCGATATTTTTATGCTGAGCCATTATTCCGATAATGCCGTCGCCGCAGTCGGACTCACCACCCAATTGATGTTTTTTATGATGGTGATGTCCATGATGGTCAGCACGGGCGCCAGCATTCTGATCAGCCAAAATAATGGTGCGGGGCAGACGCAGCAGGCGACCGATATTGGTGTGGCGAGTGTGGCCTTAAGCTTAGGCTTAGCTGTGATTATGGGTGCATCGATGTTTTTCGGTGCCCACGGCATTATCGGTTTGTTTGCCCTAGAGCCTGAGGTTGCTGGCTATGGTTATGACTATCTGCTGATCTGCGGCAGTTTGAGTATCGGGCTGGTGATGAACATCGCCTTTGCCGCCATCTTACGCAGCTACGGTTTTACCCGCTCGGCCATGTTAGTCACCTCTAGCACGGGGTTGATGAATGTGCTCGGTAACTATATTGCCCTCTATTCTCCCTTTGGGTTGCCGGTTTATGGGGTGACTGGGGTGGCGATTTCGACTGTAACCAGCCAGATTATCGGTGCCTTGATTATGCTGGCGGTGATCCGCGGTAAAGGTATCCCGCTGCCGATGCCAAGGTTGAAGTTATTGCCGCGCAGCACCTATTGGAGTGTGATGCGCATAGGTTTGCTCAATGCGGGCGAAATGCTCTCCTACAACGTGGCACAGATGACTATCATCTATTTTATCAGCCAGATGGGCACACTCTCGCTGACCGCCTATACCTATGGCTTGAATATCAGCCGCTTTATTTACTGTTTTGCGGTGGCGCTTGGGCAGGCATCGCAAATTCAAACCGGCTACTACGTCGGTAAACAATGGTTCGATGAGATTACTGTGCGGGTGCAAAAATATTGCCTTGTGGGCTTTATTGCTTCCCTCGCCATAGTGTTAACCTTTTATTGGCAGCGTTTTACCATAGTGGGCTGGCTGAGTGAGAACCCTGAAGTGATTCAACTTACCGCACTCCTGCTATTGGGTTCCATCGCGCTGGAAACTGGCCGAGTCTTTAATCTGGTGATTATTTCGGCATTAAAAGGCGCGGGGGATGTGGCGTTTCCGGTGCGCGTGGGCCTGTTTAGTATGTGGGGAATTGGCGTGCTATTGGCTTGGTTCTTTGGGCTGCATTTAGGTTATGGCGTGCTGGCCGCTTGGCTTGCCGTTGCCGCCGATGAATGGGTGCGAGGCTTGATTATGGTGCACCGTTGGCGCTCGGGTCGCTGGCAGCGTTTTACCCGTATTCCGCCAGCAACGCCTGTTTCATCACGTTAATAGCTTGGCTTTAAGCGCTCTATTTAAAGACAGAACGGGGCTTATTACTGGCCCCATTTGCCCGATTTTAGCTGTTCATTTTTAAATTGTAGATACCTTGAATGCCCTGCATCGGTTTCGATTTCCATGGTGCTGTAGGGGGCAAAAATGGCCCCAGGAATTTGGCATCCATTCGTGAGGACGTCCTCTAATGAGGGCATAAAACATTCTTTAAACGGATCAAAATGGATTCTATAACTGGCATAGTCGCGCGTAACAAAGCGTTCGGTGATGGTTTTGAATAGCTGTCCAAAAGGCGTGTCTAGCCTCTGTGGCGTGGAGTAATAAAAGCCTTGTCCGTACCAGTAAAGCAATAAGGCGGTACCCGCATCGCAGAGTGGGTGTTCGATAATCGCCCTCACCATATCGGGATCATGGTCATCCCAATTCAAGTTACCCGCGACAAAATGCAATTCCTCCATGCTTTGTAAGTCACTGATACAGATGATTTGTTTCGCCGCTTTGCCAAAGTAGGCGCTGTATTCATGTAAAGCGTCATAATCGGGATCGGCGAGCAATTGGGCGAGGCGATCATGGTTGGCAATACAGCCTAATTCGGCGCATTCATAGGCGCGGATAAATTGTTCTTGGGTTAATAACTTGGCCACGGGCGTCCTTGGAGTTTTTAGACAATGACTCTCGCCAGCCCTGATAACCGAGGGCCAGCGAGAAAGAGTGAGGATGTTAGGCGTTAAGCTTGCTGTTGCAGCAGGGTGCGACAGAGCTTAATAAAGTCGGAAGAGGTGACAATCCCTAATACTTTCTTATCGTTATCTACTACGGGTAAGCAGCCGAGTTTGTTGTCGATAAAGTATTCCACTACCACGCTTAAGGGCTCATCGGCGGTTAAGTGCTGGCAGTCTTTGTCCATCACAGTCGCTATGGGAGTGTAGCGTTCCTTGCGATCCAATGCGCCTTGGCCGTATTTGTTCAACATAGACAATACGCTGGCGATCATCTTCTTATGGGTGAGTACGCCGACTAAAGTGCCATCGGTTTCAGATATCACAGGTAAATGGCGCACGCCGCGGGTTTGCATTAAATGGTGGGCATCTTTCAGGCTAGCACCATCGCTGATGCAGATGACCTCAGTGCTCATAATATCGCTGACTTTCATCCTATAAATTCCTTTTTTTAACAAGGCTCAGGTTTGACGTTCGACGAGCCAAAATCTGAGCGATTTGCCACTGATCCGATGTTAGCAGCTTACTCATGGCTTGTGCCAGTGCTGTACAAATAAAGTACGTCATCCAGTATAAGCTTATGAATTAAAAGAAATCATAAAAGGCTGACAAAGATGTCACAAATGTGTAACAGTGATGTCTCACAATCGGGGCCTCATTAGACCTCATACCAGTGAAACCTCATCTTATAAGGGAATAATAATAATGAAACGAACCGTGACTCGTCGTGATTTTTTAGCCATGTCGGCCAAAGGCATTGGTGCTGCAGTGATCTCCTACGGCCTAATGGGGTGTAGTGACAGTAATGATGATAACTCTGTGCCCGCACAGTTTTTACATGGGGTTGCCAGTGGTGACCCAGCGCAGGATGCGGTGATCCTTTGGACCCGCGTGACGCCGGATTCTGCGGGGGATGTAAAAGTCAGCTGGCAAGTCGCCAGTGACGCAGCATTCTCCCAATTAGTGACCACGGGGGAGATGGTCACTAATGCTAATCGTGATTACACCGTTAAAGTTGATGCCCGCGGTTTACGTGCGGGACAAACCTATTTTTACCGCTTTATGACGGGCGGAAAAACCTCTGAGGTGGGCAAGACCCGCACTCTACCCGAGGGTGATGTGAGCTCGGTAAAACTTGCCGTCATGTCATGCGCTAACTTTCCAGCCGGCTATTTTAACGTGTATGAATTGGCTGCTGCGCAGGATGACCTCGATGCCGTGGTGCATCTGGGTGACTATATCTACGAATATGCTCGCGGCGGCTATGCCAGCGAACATGCGGCAGAGCTTGGCCGTGAAGTGTTACCCGCCAACGAACTGCTGACCCTCAGCGATTACCGTACCCGTTACGCCCAATATCATACCGATGCCAGCCTGCAAAAATTGCACGCGAAAGTGCCTTTTATTACGGTTTGGGACGACCACGAAGTGGCAAACGATACTTGGCGTGATGGCGCCGAGAACCACAACGAAGGCGAAGGGGATTTTGCGGTTCGTAAAGAAGCCGCACTGCAGGCTTACTTCGAGTGGCTGCCAATCCGTCCATGGCGCGAGGGTAACCATGAGGAGATTTATCGCAGCTTCAGTTACGGCAACTTAGTTGACTTACATATGCTGGATACGCGCGTGTTAGCCCGCGATAAGCAGCTCGATTATGCCGATTATATGGATGCCAGTACGGGCGCCTTCGATGGCGAGCGTTTCCGCGCCGATGTGACATCGACCTCGCGCACTATGTTAGGTCTGACCCAGTTACTCTGGCTACAGGGCACCTTATTGCAAGCCACCGGCACTTGGCAGGTATTAGGACAACAGATCCTCATGGGCAAGATGTCTCTACCTGCGGCGATTGCTACCCAGCAAATGAGCATTCCACAGTATGCCATGCTTGGGGCGCTGGCGAAGTTAGCCGCCCGCGCCGCGGCAAATGATCCAACCCTAACGGCGGCAGAATTACAGTACTTGCAGGCTAATCAAGCCCTGTTAACGCCAGAGGTGATTGCCCTGCTGCAACTGCCATCTATTCCCTATAACTTGGATGCATGGGATGGTTATGCCTATGAAAGGGAAGTGATTTTAGGTACGGCTAAATCGAAAAACCACAACCTAGTCGTGATTGCCGGTGACACCCATAATGCCTGGGCGAATGAGCTTAAAGATGTCAACGGCGATACCGTTGGGGTCGAGTTTGCCACAAGCTCAGTGTCATCACCTGGTTTGGAATATTACTTAAATCTACCGGCGGAACAGATCCCCGCGACCGAGGCGGCGATCGTCGACTTGGTGCCAGATCTTAAATACACCAACCTCAAAGATCGCGGCTTTATGACCTTAACCTTCACCAAAGAAGCCGTGCGTAGCGATTGGCATTATGTCAGCACTATTCTGGCGAAGGAGTTTGAAGAGTCGAGTAGCCGCAGCTACAGCGCCATGACTAAGGTCGGTGAACCTATTATCAACCCTGTGAGCTAACTTAAGCGTCAAACTTAAGCGTCACACTTTGCTTTGAGCCTGTGCTCGTTCCTTGTTGGTCACCTTTGGGTGGCCTTTTTTGTTCGCTTTTTGTTAGTTCCGTCCTAAAAATGCAAAATAAACGGCCGTTCACCTGCAACTTATGACTATAACTGCAGCACGGCGGTTTTTTTTGGTATAAAATTCGCTCCCAAAATTCGGCGGCTGCCTACACTTGCTAGGACTCTTATGAAGAGAATGCTGTTCTCGTGTTTTGGACGCCGAACAGACCTTACAGGGTAAAAGCTTTCGCTTTAACACCTAAAATCAATAATTAAGATGGGGATCGGTGTCATGTCAGAAAAATATTTCGTTACCGCACAGCAACTGCTCGAAGATTCATTTCTATTAGCTTCACAGGTTTATGAGAGTGGATTCCGTCCGCAGTTTATCGTGGGTATTTGGCGTGGCGGTGCTCCAATCGGGATCGCGGTACAAGAGTTTTTCGACTTTAAGAAGGTTGAAACCGACCATATCGCCGTGCGTACCTCGTCTTACTACGGTATTGGTACCGACAAGCAAAGCAAAGAAATCAAAGTCCATGGCCTGCATTACATTGTTGAAAATGCGAATGCTAGCGATAGCTTACTGATTGTGGACGATGTGTTTGACTCTGGCCGCAGCATCCACGCGTTGAAGGAAAAGTTAAGCCAACTGATGCGCTTAAACATGCCGCAGGATATTCGTATCGCTTGCCCTTATTACAAGCCAAAGAATACCGCTGTGCCTTTAAAGCCTGATTACTATATCCATGCCTCTGACGACTGGTTAGTGTTCCCACACGAAGTGACAGGCTTAACGCCGGAAGAAATTGCCGAAGGTAAGGGCGATTTAAAAAATATTCAGCATCTTTTTAAGTAAAAAGAATCTGTTAATAAAAAGCGTTAGCAGTTTTTGCTAACGCTTTTTTGTTTCTTGGTTTTGAAATACAGCCTATTTGTTTGGCCTATAAATCCATGCAGTTGGCATAGTAAGTCACAGTCGCCGGCCAGTCCGAAAACACGCCAATTACGCCCACATCTTTGGCGAGCACATCGAGCAGCTCATAGGTATCGCCTTCATTATCAATGGCATCTGTGATGCTTTGATAATACCAACCGCCGCCATCTTTCAATAATCCTGAGCGCTCTAAGCTCCAAGTGATGATCTTAAGCCCCGCTGCTTTCGCGGCTTTGGCATATTCCGATGGAATGATTTTTTTATCCGCATCTAAAGTCACCAGCACCCAGAGTGGCGGCGCGATAATCTCTACGCCTTGGGCTTTAAGTTCCGCCATTGAGGGCGACCAGCTGGAGGAGTCCTGTGGGTCAAAGCCCGTGTGAATATCATATCTATCATCAAGATATACCGCTTGTTTGCCAAACTCGGGGGCGTTAGCAATCCAGTATTTTACATCTTCTAAATTAAAGGATTGGGGGAATACCTGCGAGGCATCGACACCCGCTGCGGTATATTCATCGAGCATCTTTTGGGCGTACTCCTGCTGAGTAAAACCATCGAAGGGCATAGCGACACTGGCAGCTTTTAGCTCGGGCGTCATTTTAACGCCTGCCTTTTTAAACATCTCAATACTTTCTGCATGGGTCATCAGGGTACCGTTGCCCGCATAGAGATCGGTGCGCCACTTAGGCGTGGCATTTATAAATTCCTCGACATTGGTCGCCTTAGGATTCTCGCCCTCCATCTTGCCCTTTAACATTTTAAATTCGGCGAGGGTGATATCGCTGGTGCAGCAAGTTGCAGTGGCGGCGACGCCATTGACCGCATCGGCGGGGGTAAAGGGGACTGAGCATTTGTTGGCAAGTTCGGGAATGGCCAAAATATTGGTTGTACTGGCGAGATCGCACTGGGAGTGGCGACAGACTAAGGCTTTATCGGCGGTAAAAGTCACATCACACTCGACGATACCCGCGCCAGAGTCGATGGCGGCTTGATAGGATTCTTTAGTGTGTTCAGGGAATTGCATCGCCGCGCCGCGGTGACCAATAGAAAAATCACTACGGTGGAAATGATCGGTTTCGCACTGGGCTAAGCGGGTCTTTAAGCTGCTGTCCTGCATTTGGCGCACTAAAAACAGTGGTCGCTCACCGACTTGGGCGGGCACCATTTTCGCTGGTGGCGGTGTAGTCTCGCTATCTTTGTTATCGCTGTTACAGCCTGCTAGCAGGGCCGTGCTTGCGAGCAGCATGCAGAGTGTTACTGAGGAGGTATTCATCATCTTTCCTAAATTATGAATGACTTATTAATAGGGTCCCTCACACTCTAAAATTGCTATATGACTAAATTTACTTATTTTTATGACCAAAACAAGAAAAGATACCGTCCGTCAGCCGCTTTTGCGCTAGCTTGATACTGAGCTTAGGACTAAGATTAGGGCGAAAAATCATCTGGCAGGCGGGGTTATATTGGGATGCCTCGACTCACTGAGCCTGCAGTGCATGAAAATTTTCTCGTAAGCGATCTTTCTTTGCCGAAATCAAGTAAACTGCGCTCCTTTTGTTTTATGATGGCGTTTGTATCGCTTGATAAGACAAACGTGGCAAGCATCATTTAGGAAATAGAGCAGAATGAGCAAGGGTAAAAAATACGATTTTCGCGTCACTCAAGCTGAAAATGGTTGGAAGACGGAAATCACCCGTCGTATGACGTCGACTAAGACGGTAGTGTCGAAAAGCCATGACGGTTTTGCGACCGAGGCCGAGGCACAAGCTTGGGGTCAAGCCGAGCTGCAAGTGTTTTTAGGCACGCTGGCTGAGCGCAACAAGCGTCGCTCAGAGAAACAGGCTAAGGCCAAATTAGCGGCGGCTTTAGCGGCTGAAGCGGCAACCGATGCCGATGATTTTGATGATGAAGACGAGTTCGGCGAAGAATAACTCGCTCGAAGAATACATCTCGAAACAAAATCCTCGAAGGCAAACTGGCTTGTGAGCCAATCAGCATTCAACAAAAAAGCGGACCCGAGGTCCGCTTTTTTGTTGTCTCACTTAAGGTATTCCCTAAAGTGAGCATTAGGCAATGGAATTAGCCTTGGATCTTAAAGCTACCTTGCATAATCGCCCAGTGACCTGGGAAGCTGCAGAAGAACTGGTAAGCTTCAGTCGCGCTCATGCCCGCAGTGCTAAATTTTACAGAAGTTGATTCACCGCCACCCACTAATGCAGTGTGAGCGATAACACGGGTATCACCGGCTTTAACGTAAGCTGCATCGGCGCCAGCGCTCATACCATCGGTCGCAACGGCAGACATATCAGCGGCTTTAGTTAACACCCAGTTGTGGCCCATCGCCGCTTTTGGCAGTGTGCCAGTGTGCGTTAGCGTCAGAGTCACTTCTTTACAAGTAGCGGGAACAGACAGCTCTTTAGTGTCAAATTGCATAGCGTCAGTCGCAGCAATTTTGAGTTCACATTCGTTAGCACTCGCTTGACTGGCGACTAATAATCCTAGGCCAAGTAAGCTAGCGCTAGTCATATTACGGAAAGTGGTGCTTTTCGCTTTCATCTGGTACTTCCTTATTCTGAACAAGGTGGATCGAGCCGATGTGACTCGAGTATTCGCTTGCCAGCATAGGCTTAATTCATTAAATGGGAATGAATTCGATATGTAAATTATGTATATACAACTTTAGGGTGAAATAGGCTGAGTGCGACAATTTGCCGCACTCATGGGGCATTAACGCGGCAGTTCGTGGCGGTAGGGAATGGCACGCTGAGCGCCCGCGCGGGTCACAGTGATCGCGGATGCGGCATTGGCAAAGCCGACGGCAGCGGCTATCGACATGCCCTCACTTAAGCCCACCACTAGGGCGCCATTGAAGGTATCACCAGCGGCAACCGTATCTATGGCTTGTACTTCAAGTGCCGGAATTAACCCGGTAAAGCCTGCGCTACTAATAAACGCCCCTTTACTGCCTAAGGTAATTACCACAGTCGTTACCCCTTGTTGATGCAGCAGTTGGGCGGCTAAGTTGGCATCTTCTTCACTATTGACCTCAATGCCCGTTAACGCTTCGGCCTCGGTTTCATTTGGGGTAATAATGTCGACCCACTTGAGGTAATCCAGTTGTGAACTCACGGCGGGCGCGGGATTCAGCACTGTGGTAATGCCTAGGCGTTTGGCGGTTTGCAACGCATGGCTTACCGTCTCCATCGGGGTTTCCTGTTGGATAAGCATAAACTGGGCATTGGCAAACAGAGCATAATGCTTGTCTAATTCTAAAGGCGTGAGATCGGCATTGGCGCCAGCGGCAATGCCGATGGAGTTTTCACCATTCTCGGCGATAAAAATCATCGCCGTGCCGGTACTCATATTGGCGACTTGCGTGATGCCATCGGCTTTTATCCCATCCTTGAGCCAATTGGCGCGCATCTCGTTTCCAGCGCTGTCTTGACCTAAGTGACAAATAAAATCCACTCGCGAATCGGCCTGACATAAGCGGGCGCAGGCCACCGCCTGATTCGCTCCTTTGCCACCATGCTCTAGTCGGTAGCTTTGACTCACTAAGGTCTGCCCCGGTGCGGGCAAATACTCAAAATTCATAACGTGATCGGCGTTGGCACTGCCTATAACGAGTATGTGACTCATGGAAGCGTTACCTTAAGTTCATCTGCGATTGAGATAGGTTGGTGTGTAGACCGCTAAACTGTCAACTAACAAGTCAACAAAGCCCTGTCTATCAATACCAAATAGCACAGTGGCATTCGCGGGTTTACCCGTCAGTTGATAGCGATCGACGACTGTCATTCCCAGTGTGAGTGCGCTTTGGGTTTCAATGCCGACCCAGCAGTCTTGGGCATCAAACAATGCGGGGTTGAGTAACCAAGCGATAGTGCAAGGGTCGTGCAGCGGCGCGCCGACAAATCCCCACTTGGGATCTCTATGGTAAATCATAAAGAAATCTAGCAATTCGGCGACGCACTTAGCCACGGGATTAGGAATGGCGCGAATGCGCTCGATATCTTCATCCATAATTTGTGCCTGATGGGTAACATCTAGGCCGCACATGGTAATGGGAATGCCGGATTTAAAGACGATATCGGCCGCCTCGGGGTCGACAAAAATATTAAACTCGGCGGCGGGCGTCCAGTTACCTACACCCGCAGCGCCGCCCATCAACACAATGCGTTCAATATTGGCGTGCAATTCGCCATGGCTGGCGAGTAGCAGCGCGATATTGGTGAGCGGCCCCGTTGGCACCAAGGTTACAGGCTTATCGCTTTGGCGGATTTTCTCGGCCATCAACTCGACCGCATTTACGGCCTGAGGCAGAAAACTCGGTGCAGGCAGAGCTGGGCCATCGAGTCCCGTTTCACCGTGAACGTTATCGGCAATCATCAACTCACGGCTTAAGGGTTTAACCGCGCCGCCCGCGACTGGAATATCGCTGCGATTGAGCAGGGTTAAGATCCGCAGGGCATTATTGAGGGTTTTATCTGGGGTTTGGTTGCCGGCGCTGGTGGTCACGGCCAGTGGATTTAGCTCGGGATGGGCGAGGGCTAAAATGAGTGCGATGGCATCGTCATGGCCGGGATCGCAATCCAAAATAATTGGGCGACTCATACTGTTACTCCTTTAAACAGCGGGAATGGAGGCTAAGAATAGCACGCCCACGTTTGCAGGCTAGGATGTGGCCGAGTCTTTAAGGCAAACTGTGAGCTTTTTCTGATTTCTATCAATAAGCTGCTACAATAGCGCCCCGCTTTAGGCAGAATCAAGTTCTCTAATGCCTTACCGATCATGGAATGATAAGGAAGTTCTGGCGTGTTGATGAATCGCAGTCAATTAACCTCGGGTGCACCCGCGCGTTTTTGGGGTTGGTTAGAAATACTCTTGACCGGTGTCCCTCTCTTTTTGGTTGGTGTTGCCGCGCTGTTTCTCTGGGAAGGGGCGGAAAAGTGGTTTCTGGTCAATCAGTTGCTAGAGCGTGGCGATGTGGCCATGGGTCGAGTGGTGGAGACGGCCTATCGTAGTGAGCGCAGTTCGACGGGCGTATATAACCAAAGATTGATTTGCTTGGTTGAGTATCGCACCGCTGAGGGCAACCTGGTTCGCCAGTGGGAGCTCGATGGCGTGAATTGCCAGGCGACCTATCAATTACGGCCGCCGCAGGGCGACACTCCTGGCGCATTAGTGCCCAACTACGGGCAAAGTTTTGTGCATTATCTTCCCGAGGCACCAACACGGGCGAGTGCCGATCTTGAGTTAACCCGCGATCGCGCCAAACTGGACTTCGGCTTTGGCATCGCAGGCATATTAGGCTGTTTGCTTGTCGGTTATTTCTGTTTGACGCTATTAAGGATCCGCTGGGCCGAGTTTCGTTATGTGCCAATACTCAAGCGTTTAGGGCAGCAACAGGATTACACTGGGGTTATCCGTTTGCTTGAAACCTATCGGCAGCACCCCGCCGCGAATATTTTGGTCTGGGAGGCGGCAGAGCATTTAGGTCATAGCCCTGAGCACTATCCGCGTTTGGTCGATTTATTCGAGCAAATGCAAACTTCACCTAGCAAAAAAAAGCTGGAATCGGTAGATGAATCTATTGTGATGATAAGCTTTTATCGTTTGAGTTCATTAGGATTTCACGACTTAGCGCTGGCGATGCTCGCCCGTAGTAAACAGGCATTGTCGGTTAAAACCTTAGCCAGCTTTGTGTTGATGACGCGCACTAAGCAGTTGCCCTTTGCATTGGAATTAACCGCAGAAAAGTTAGCGGCATTGAAGGCGCTGTGCGAGGCCAAAGTACTAAGGTTCGGCTTGGCAGATGAAAAGCAATGCCCCGTCGATTTTGCGGTGCACCTCGATTATTTACTCTGCTTGGTGACATTAGTGCTCGACAATACCGCACTGAACCGTCAAGCGGGGCAGGCTATCGGCCCAGTTCAACGGCTGCTCTTAACAGCCTTAACGCAGGCGAAGGCGTTCGACACCCTAAGCCAAAACAGTGCGCAGGCGCTGGATAAACAAATTCAAGTTATCCTAACCCGTATCGATTCGCGTCCGAGCTTTGAATACCAACTCAAGCCGCTACTCGAGTCGATATTAGGCAAATTAGCACAACCCAATCAGCAACCCGCGTTGTCAGCAACCAAAGTTTCAGCAAATACAGGGAAATAAGTAATGCAGTCTTATCCTATCTCACGCCCCTTGGCATTGGTGGCCGCCTTAGTGGCGTTACAATTAACCGCCTGTAGCCAACCTAAACCCGTAGCCGTCGTCGAAAATGAAAAGGAATCCTTGCTGCAATTTGATAACGGCAAGCTTATCCAGTTTCAGGAAAAGGCGAATCCGAATTATCGCCATATTCCCTGCGATTTACCCGCAGTTGAGACTGTGGTGACCAACAGCACAGCCTTTGCCGCATTAACTCAGTCGGGTGAGGTGATCACTTGGGGTGACAGTTTTGCTGGTGGCGATAGCCGTGAAGTGACAGAACAACTTAAGCAAGTGAAGCAAATTGTCCCGGTTAAAGACGGGTTTGCCGCGCTGCGACAAGATGGCACTGTGGTCTATTGGGGCAATGCGGGAAAATTAAGTCTGGACAAGGCATTGCAAGCACGCATGACCAATATCACTAAGCTATTTGCCAACCGAGAGGCCCTAGCCGCGCTCGACGCTAATGGTAAGGTGCATACTTGGGGCTATGGGCCTTACGGCGGCAATAGTTTGCAGGTGCAAAATGACTTAGTCGATGTGGTCGATATCTTTGCTAAAGGGCGCAGTTTTATTGCCCTGAAAAAAGACGCCAGCGCTGTAGTGTGGGGTGAGGTTGAAAGTTCGACCAATATGAAGAAGTTGCAGTCGCAGCTGACGGATATTAAACATATCGAGTATTTTCAAAATACCTATGCCGCTTTGAAAAAAGATGGCTCAGTGGTGAGTTGGGGCTGGCGTAGTGATGCTTATCCGATCCGCAGCGCCCTTGAGGATGTGGCGAGTCTCACGGCAAACAGTTGCGCGTTTGCGGTGTTAAGTCCAACGGGGGATGCCCATTTCTGGGGCGATGGCATTAACTGTGGCGTCGATTGGATCAAGAAAACCGATATCACAGGCGTGAAAGAGATTATCAGCGTCGGCCCGGGATTCTTGCTACTGCGTGACAACGCCACGCCGCAAATTCTCGCCGACGATACGGATTATGCCTATCTGTTTGGCTTTCATCATGCTCAAGCGATCCTCGACAAATATTGGCAGCAAGGCAGCAAAATTACCCTAGGTAAGTCCTCCTTTGCCTTTACGCGCCCCGACGGCAAAGTGGTACCAGTCGGTTATCGGGCAGACCTTAAAAATGTCGAGCAACTGATTGAACGCATTCCACGCCTCACTTGGCTAGCGCCGGCAAATGATGGTTTTGCGGGGATCAGTGAAAAGGGAGAATGGGTCTCTTGGTCGATGAATCTCGGAATGTTTGATAAATCGCCGGTACAACCTGCCGATTCCTTGGTGATTAAGCCACTGGAATTTACCCCCGCTGCCCAATGTGAGACCCCAGAGCAACGGCAGGCAATTTTGAGTCAGGCAAGGCCGCAGCGTAAAATCAATTGGTCATTTGACTAACTCATTGTTGGGTATGTAGGGCATTCTCAGCTGGTGAAAGTTCATTCACCAGCTTTTTAAATCCATCATCGCCCCTATCTTTGGCTGCTATTTGCTGTTTTACAGTTGTTGTGACTGTATAAGTATCATTTTGTTTAGCTTTTTAACTGTTATCTTATTTACATCTTCGCTAGAATGCTGGATGTTTTCTATGCAATTTCATATGTCGTATTAACCCATAACAATGCGATACAAGGATGATAATAATGAAATGTATACCCCATATGCAGATGAGGTTATGGCAGGGCGCGAGCGTATTAATGCTGTGCAGCCTAATCGGATCTGAATCCGTCGAGGCGAAATTGGATATGCCTCGCAGCGAAAGTGGCGCGTCGCATACCCATGTGTTGCCTGTCTTTAGTCAGCAATTAGGATTTAATCTGCCAAAGGGTTGGCGTCAAGCCTACCATGAGGAACGTGCGGGCATGTTTATGGCGGAATTTGTGCCGGAGCAGGAAGCGCTCAATCAATGGAGTGCACTGTTTTGTGTGCAAGGCTTTAAGGACATGGCCGAAAGCGTGAGCCCAGAGCAGTTTTTAGATGCGATGGCTGAAACTTACCAAGCCGCCTGTGACGGTGAAGTGGTGTATCAAAAGCTAGGAGATACCCAAGTAGACGGTCACGAAGGTTTTCAAGCTATTCTCGGTTGCACCACAATGCCGAATGTCCATAGCGCGACTCAGTTTAATCCCAGTGCTTTTACTTCTCATCCCCAGGGCGAAATTGGTTACTATACCGTGGTAAGTGGTAACAAAGACTTGTATTTATTGCATAAATCGATGCGTGGCGATGTGTTTTCTGCCGATAAACCTCCCTTACAGGCGGCTAACAGTGCCGACTTTATTTCAGGCTTAGCGCCCTATTCATTAAAGTAGTTGTCAGTCGAGAGACGGATGAGCATGGACTTTCATCCGTATAGACGTCTATAATGCGCGCGCTCAGGCTTGATATGCCACGAGCCTTATTGGGCGTTAACTGGTTTTTCGCCCTCTGAACCTATTTTTAGTCAACCTTCTGTGGTGCTTGCGATGCATTCGTCGCGAGATAATCGGGAAGCCAGTGAAATTCTGGCACTGCCCCCGCAACGGTAAAAGGTGAGAGACGACCGCATTCGCAAGGTAGCTCAAGGTGAGCCAGAGAATTGAGTGTGTAAAGGTCAGTTTCGCGTTAGTCCTTCTATTGCTTGGATTAACATAGCCTAAGTCCGGAGACCGGCCCTAAAGGTGTTTTTGAGATTTCGGTGGGCAGATCTCAAAATGCGATAGTGACTGTCAGTATTTGTTACTGAATCAACGGTATCGTGGCGCCAATGCCCCGTTTTCCTTGCAGGAGTTAAAGGTAAAATGGGAACACATCCAACTAAAATCGCGCTGCTGATCGGCAGCCTTTGCAGCTTTTCTGTTATCGCCCCCGCCGTGGCGGCCGATGATGCCAGCGTCGCCAAAGTCGATGAGCATATCGTCGTAATTGGCCGTTCAGACAAGACCCCCTTAAATATTGCCGCCAATGTGAATGTGATTGATGCCGCTGCGATTGAGCAGAGTGGCGCAACCAGCTTAACCGAAGTGTTACGTGGTCAAAGTGGTATTCAGCTGTCCGACAATAACATTGGTACTAGCTTCGCGATGCGCGGCTTTAGCGCCAGCACCGCCGTTAACAACACTTTGATTTTGCTCGATGGTCGTCGCTTAAATAACATCGATATCGCCGCCCCTAGCCTGAATGCCATTCCACTCAATTTAATTGAGCGTGTCGAAATTTTATCGGGCAGTGCGGGCGTGCTCTATGGTGACCAAGCGGTAGGCGGGGTGATCAACATTGTGACTAAGTCGCCTGAGAATACGGGCGGTAGCGTGCAATTATCCGGCGGCAGCTTTAATACCTACGAAGGTCGCGGCGATGTGTCGGGCGCCATCAATAAAGATTGGCATTATTTCCTGACCGGCAGCTACAACCAAGGCGATAACTATCGCAAGCACAATGCCAATGAAACGGGTTCTATCCTTGGCCGTATTCAATATAAAACCGCCACAGATTCTTTCTTCGTTGAAACCAGTTATTACGATGATGACCGTGAAAATCCTGGCTCGTTGACGGTAGAGCAGTTCAAAGAAAATCCACGCCAGTCTTCTAATAGCAGCGAATATGTTCATGAGATGACCACAGCGGCACGCAGTGGTTATCAGCATCAGCTTAACCAAAACTGGGCCTTAGCGGCGGATCTGGATTACAGCGATACCTTAGTGACCTCATTAAACTGGGGGGCGGGTAGCCAAAATACTCGCTCGCTACTGATGTTTAGCCCTAAAGCGCTTGCTAATTACAGCACCCGTCAAGGTGAGTTAAACCTAGTCACTGGTTTAGACATCAGCCGCGGTAAGGCCGAGTTTGACTCTATGGCGCGCAGCAACGTGCAGGAAATGCAAAGTGCTTACCTGCAAGCTACTGTGCCATTAAGCCACACCTTAAGCTATGTGGTGGGTGGCCGTTATGCGCGGGTGACCGACGATCTGGTCGATGGCAATGTGTATCCAAACGGCATCGATTTAGATGAAGATGCGACCGCATTCGAGTTCGGTTTAAATTACCGTCCGAGCGCCGAGCACAGATTCTATCTGCGTGGCGATGAAAACTTCCGCTTTGCTAAGGTCGATGAGCAAGCTTACACCCCGAAAGATGTCTATGGCTTAAAGCCACAGACAGGCCGTTCCTATGAGGCGGGTTGGGATTGGACTGTGGCTAACCAAAGCCTACGCGTTAGCCTATATCGCCTCGATTTAGAAGATGAAATTGTCTTCGACCCGAGTGCTGAAAAACCTGTTGGCGGCAGCTTCCAAGGTGCCAACGTCAATGCCGATGCTTCACGCCGCTATGGCGCGAGTGCCGATTGGGATTGGCAGGTCACTCAAGCCCTCACCTTAGGCTTGGAATATAACTATATTGATGCCGAATTTACCGATGGGGTGAATGATGGCAAGCAATTGTCTTGGGTGGCTGAGCATACGGGACGCGGTTATGTCAGTATGGATTTTGCCGAGCATTTCCAAGTGTTTGCCGAGGCGATTTACACGGGTGACCGTTTTATCGAAGGCGATAACGGCAACGAAGGCGATAAATTATCTAGCTATGTCTTAGGTAATCTAGCCCTTAACTATACCCGTGACGCTTGGTTAGCGAGCCTGCGTATCGATAACCTGTTTGATAAAGAGTATGTTAGTTCGGGTTACTACGGTGGCATTTGGGGTGATAGCTATTACTCAGGCCGAGGCCGTGATATTCGCTTGACTGTGGGTTACCGCTTCTAAGCTTGAAATAAATGCTTAACCGAATAAAGCCAGACTCAGTCTGGCTTTATTATTTCTGTTGTTTGGCTATGCGCAGAGAAAAATCCATTTTCTCGGTGTATTCTTTATAAGTTCAGCCTATTTTGAGATGGCCTAAGTCGTTGCTTGTGCTATAGATCACTTCATCTAAAGCATAGTCACAATTATTCTGCGACTTAGGGCTGAAATTCTCAGTAGTTTGGGTATGATGTGAGCGGTATTCGAATCATCTTATAGCTAATTAACAGGTGCAAAGTGTCTTATGACAGATCTTGAGCAACAGGTTTTTACTCAAGTGAGAGCCATCATAGCGAATGAAGAGCAAGTGATCGGTCGCCGTGGGATCTTAATTCCACTCAAAAAAGCGATCCTTGCCGAAGGCGACATTCGTAATGTGATCGATATTATTTCGAGCGATCCCGCATTAGCTGCCCACATGTTGATGCGCAGTAATTCGGCGCAGGCTTCAGGTGTAGTAAATCCTAAATCTCGCTCCTTAAAAGACGCCCTAATCCGTTTAGGCCAGGTCAATATTTATCGTTATGCCTTCACCTTCTATTTGAAAGAACGCCTCGATGAATTACCCCAACCCTATAAGAAGTTGGTACAAGGTTATTGGAAACTCACGGAAAATATCGCTACCGATGCGGTCGACAGCCTAGTCGATATGCCGGATGTCGATGTTGACCCCGATGAAGTACAAACCTTGGCGCTGTTTAGCGTGTTCGGGCAAATCATTGCCTTAACGGCCTTTGCTTACTTAAATGCCAGCTCTGAGCAATCTTTCCCGTTAAGCGTGATTAAGTCATTGATTGATAATCAGCAGCAGACCTTAACCATCGAAGCCTTTGAGGCCTTAGATCTCGATCAGGATCTGCGCCAAGAGTTTATGATCGCCCATAACCTGCGCCAGACCCGTAATCAAAATTCTCCCGGGTTGATTCTGCGCCGTGTGCTCTCGATGCGCGGCATGTTACTCAACCCGCTCTAAGCACTGCTCATAAAAACAAAGCCTGCAATTGCAGGCTTTGTTTTTATGCTGTTTTTACGGCATTAATTGGATTTTTGCTGACGCGCTAAGCCTTCGCTTGCCACCAGTTGCAGCCAGTTTTGCACTAAGGCCGAGTTCGCGCTGTGGCGGCGATAGGCCCCAAATAGTGGGCGCTTTAAGCCTTCTTGGCCGAGTTTGACTGAAGCTAAACTCAAGCCATGTCCCTCATTGATTGACCAGTTGGGCAGGGCGGCGATACCGTCCTTACAGGCGATGCGTTGCAATAACATCATGGTCAAATCGCAGGTCTTTTGCTCGCCCGCCTCAACGCCGGCGGGTTCTAAAAAGTGGCGGTAAATATCTAAACGCGCCAGTGGCACTGGATAGCTGATAATGGGTAAGCGGGCCAATTGCTTAGGCGTAACATAGGCTTCTTTCGCTAAGGGATGATCCTTGGCAACCACTAACTTCACTTCAAAATCAAACAAATGCTGATAGGCGAGCGAGTGTCCCGGTACGGGATCTGAGGTCAGTACTATATCGAGTTCGCCCATCTCTAAGGCATTGAGCGAATCGAATAGATGACGGCTCGATAGATCTAACTCGGCCTGCGGATGATCTTGCCTAAATTGCTCCATCACTGGCATTAACCAGCGAAAACAGCTGTGGCATTCAATCCCCACTCTGAGTTGATTGGTCTCTGTCTCTAGACCATTTTTCAGATCTGTTTCCGTTTCTAACACCTTAGGCAGGATCTCTTCGGCGAGGTGCAGTAGCCGTGCGCCTTCTTGAGTAAAGGAGAGGGGTTTGCTTTTACGCACAAAAATGGGCGAATTAATTCGTTGCTCTAACTCCTTAATTTGATGGGAAAGAGCCGATTGAGTGACAAAACGTTTTTTGGCTGCGCCCGCCAAGCTGCCACTTTCCTTCAGTGCCATTAAGGTTCGCAGATGTCTTAGTTCGATCATGATCACTCCAAGTGAATTTCGCTCATGTTGTGCTTGAAATCAATTCGGTTGCTGGCATAGAGACTACCACAATAAACTTCTAGACGTCCAGACGCCCATTGTGATTTATCAAGGCTTAAATGCGAAAAATTGCCAAGAAAACACCATCAGCTGGGTGCAAGTGCCGAATATGGCTTATCTCAAATAAAGGAAGATATGGTATGCAATTAAATAGTCTTGGTTTTCCCCGTATCGGGCGTCGTCGTGAACTGAAATTTGCCCTCGAAAAATACTGGCGTGGTGAGAGCACTCAAGCTGAACTGCATGAGGTGGCCAAGGAGTTACGTCGTACCCATTGGCAATGGCAAGTAGCCGCTGGGATTGAGCAAGTGCCCGTGGGGGATTTTGCCTTTTACGATCAAGTGTTAACCCTGAGTGCGACCCTAAACGCTATCCCAGATCGTCACCGTGGCGAGGGCGCTATCGATCTTGATACCTTATTCCGCGTTGCCCGTGGCCGTGCGCCAACTGGCACCGATGCGCCAGCCTCGGAAATGACTAAGTATTTCAACACTAACTACCACTACTTAGTGCCAGAGCTTAAGCAAGACCAAGTGTTCTCTATCGCCTATGAGCAGTTTTTTGATGAAGTCGCCGAGGCGCAGGCGCTGGGTTATCAAGCCAAGCCCGTGCTGTTAGGCCCTGTGAGTTACTTGTATCTGGCCAAAACCGTGGGTCAGGATTTCGATAAACTCAGCCTATTGCCAAATCTGTTAAAGGCCTATGCTGACATTCTGGCGCGTTTTGCCGCGCAGGGCGTGACTTGGGTGCAGCTTGAGGAGCCGATTCTGGCACTCGAATTAGCCGCCGATTGGCAAGTAGCGATTAGCGAAGCTTATCAAGCGCTTAAAACGGCTCAAGTGAAGATTTTACTCACCAGCTACTATGGCAGTATCAGTCATCATCAGGCGCTGGTTTCTGCACTGCCTGTGGCGGGTCTGCACCTCGATTTAGTGACCGCCCCTGAACAATTGGCCTTGTTTGCCAATGCCTTAAAACCAGATCAAATTCTGTCGGCTGGTGTAGTTAATGGCCGTAACGTGTGGGCGGCAGAGGTTGACCTGATTGTCGAGCGTATCGGTAGTGTTGCCCGAGACTTATGCTCACAAGACGGCGCACGCCTTTGGATTGGCACTTCCTGTTCACTGCTTCACAGCCCTGTAGATTTAGAGGTGGAGACGACGCTCACGCCGGCGCTACGTCAGCAGCTCGCGTTTGCTAAGCAAAAGCTGTTGGAGCTGGCTAATGTGCGCCAATTACTGCTGGCGCCTGAGTCCGTCGCGGCCAAAGAGATAGTTAACACTTGTTTGGCACGCCGTGAGGCTAAGGCGCAGGCGGCGGATGCTAAAGTGATCGCCCGTGTCGCTGCACTGACTCAAGCCGACTATGAACGTGTGAGCGAATTTACTGAGCGCCAAGCGGTGCAGCAGCGCAAGTATCGTTTGCCATTGCTGCCAACGACCACGATTGGCTCATTCCCACAAACGCCTGCTATTCGTGGTTTACGTAGCCGTTGGCGCAAAGGGGAGCTAAGCGATGCCCAATATACCGAGCAGTTGCAGCAAGTGACCCGCGATACCATAGATCGTCAGCTCAAACTCGGTATCGATGTGCTAGTTCATGGTGAGGCCGAGCGTAATGACATGGTGGAATACTTCGGCGAGCAGCTCGAAGGCGTGGGCTTTACCAAAAATGGTTGGGTACAGAGTTATGGTTCTCGCTGCGTTAAGCCGCCGTTGATTTATGGTGATGTGAGCCGCCCTAAGGCTATGACGGTTGAGTGGGCCGAATTCGCCCAGAGCCTAACGGACAAACCCGTCAAAGGCATGCTAACGGGTCCAGTGACGATTCTACATTGGTCATTTGCCCGTGAAGATATCAGCCGCGATACCATTGCCACCCAATTGGCGCTAGCGATTCGTGATGAAGTGGTGGATTTACAAAATGCAGGCATTGGCATTATCCAAATTGATGAGCCAGCCTTCCGCGAAGGTCTGCCATTAAAGCAAAGCGAGTGGCAAGCTTACTTAGATTGGGCGGTGAATGCTTTTAAACTCAGTGCGGCAGGTGTTGTGAATGAAACCCAAATCCACACCCATATGTGCTACAGCGAGTTTAACGACACGATTGCGGCCATTGCCGCCATGGATGCGGACGTGATCACCATCGAGACCTCGCGTTCACGCATGGAGCTGCTCAACGCCTTTGAAGATTTTGAATATCCAAATGAAATTGGCCCAGGCGTTTACGATATCCACTCGCCAAATACCCCAAGTGTTGAGGCCATGGTGCACCTTATCGAAAAAGCGGCGCAAAAAGTGCCTGTGCGCCAACTGTGGGTTAACCCCGATTGCGGCCTTAAGACCCGCACTTGGGATGAGGTAGAACCCGCACTGAAGAACATGGTGGATGCGACCCGCGAACTGCGTCGCCGCCTCGGCTAAACGCTGTAAAATCTGCAATTTATGCCTCTTTGGCATAGCGTAAAAAACAGGGATACCTTAGGTATCCCTGTTTTTATTGGCGATTTGAAAAGGCATAGTTGAATGCGCGCTTGAACCTACTTATTCACTGAATTGGGCTTATTCGTTAAACATCATCTCGGGGACATGCTCTGGCACTACAAGTTCACCAGCAGTGAGCTTAATAATCTCCTCGACACTCACGCCGGGGGCGCGTTCGAGCAGATGGAACTTGCCTTCTTTGATTTCGATAAAGGCCAAGTCTGTCAGTACTTTTTTGATACAGCCCTTGCCCGTTAGCGGCAGAGTGCACTCGGTTAATAGCTTAGACTCACCGTGCTTTGAGGCGTGGGTCATGGTCACAATAATATTGTCGGCGCCGGCGACAAGATCCATGGCGCCGCCCATGCCCTTAATTAATTTTCCTGGGATCATATAGGAGGCGATATTGCCCTGAGTATCGACCTCAAAGGCGCCTAATACGGTGAGGTCCACATGGCCGCCGCGGATCATGGCAAAGGACTCGGCCGAGTCGAAGATGGCGGCGCCCCTTGCCATCGTCACAGTCTGCTTGCCGGCATTGATTAAGTCGGCATCGACCTCTTCCATCGTCGGAAAAGGCCCCATCCCTAACAGACCGTTTTCGGATTGCAGCATCACTTCAATGCCTTCGGGAATATAGTTAGCCACCAGTGTGGGGATACCGATGCCAAGATTCACGTAATAGCCATCTTTGAGTTCTTGGGCGACGCGCTGGGCGAGTTGTTCTCTTGAAAGTGCCATAACCAAATCCTATTTGCTGGAGGGGCGGGTAGTCAGTTGCTCGATACGTTTCTCGAAGCTGCCTTGGATAAGCCTATCGACATAGATGCCGGGCGTATGGATTTCATCGGGATCTAATTGACCCGGTTCGACAATTTCCTCCACCTCCACCACGGTTATCTTGCCCGCGGTGGCGGCAAGGGGATTGAAGTTACGGGCAGTTTTGCGAAAGACTAAATTGCCGAAGGTGTCGGCCTTCCAGGCTTTGACTATGGCAAAGTCGCCTGTAATCGATTCTTCAAGAATGTAATGGCGACCATTGAATTCTTTGACTTCTTTACCTATTGCCACGTCAGTCCCATAGCCAGTTGCGGTATAAAAAGCCGGAATGCCCGCGCCCGCCGCACGCATTTTTTCCGCCAGCGTGCCCTGCGGCGTGAGTTCGACTTCCAGTTCGCCAGACATCATCTGCGCCTCGAAGTTGGCATTTTCGCCCACATAGGAGGCGATCATTTTTTTAATCTGTTTATCGAGCAATAAGATCCCAAGTCCGTATTCCGTAGTGCCGCAGTTATTGGAAACGACGGTCAGGTTTTTGGTGCCTTTGTGTTTGATTTCTTTGATTAGATTTTCAGGAATACCGCAAAGGCCAAAGCCGCCCGCAATCACCGTCATCCCATCTTCGAGTCCTGCTAACGCATCGCTGTAGCTGGTAACCACCTTATTCAATCCAGACATGGAGTGCTCTCTTACGCTTGCTGAAAGTGTGGCGCTTACTATTACCCAATTTTTCGAGCGCTCCTATGGTACTAAGGTGCCAAATAAAACCGCGGCCAATTGCCATATTCTAATGGCATTGAGTCTGGGGCATTGGGAATGTGCGCCCCGCCATGCCTGTGTTCAAGGCATGGATAAAGGACTGTGACTGGATTTTAAAGCATCGGGAGACAAGCAATATGGCGGTTGAACACTCAAGCTTAAAGGGCAAGGTAGGGCTGATAACCGGCTCCACCAGTGGAATTGGTTTAGCAACGGCCCATGTGCTGGCGGAGCAAGGCTGCCATCTTATCCTGCACGGCTTAATGCCCGAAGCCGAGGGGCAACGCTTGGCAGCGGAGTTTGCCGAGCAATATCACATCCACACTTTCTTCAGTAACGCCGATCTGCGGGATCCCAAGAACATTCATGCCTTTATGGACGCAGGCGTTAAGGCTTTGGGCAGTATTGATATTTTGGTGAATAACGCCGGTATTCAACACACTGAAAATGTTGCTCATTTCCCGATTGATAAATGGAATGACATTATCGCCATTAACCTGTCCTCGGCCTTTCATACCATTCAACAAGTCGTGCCTGCGATGGCCGAAAAGCGTTGGGGCCGCATTATCAATATCGCTTCGGTGCATGGCTTAGTGGCCTCGGTCAATAAGGCGGCCTATTGTGCGGCTAAACACGGGATTGTCGGTTTAACCAAAGTCGTGGCTATCGAGTACGCCGAGCAGGGGATTACCGTCAATGCGATTTGCCCTGGTTGGGTGGATACGCCGCTGATCAACAAGCAGATTGAGGCTATCGCCAGCAATAAGGGCTTAAGTTACGACGAGGCTAAGTATCAACTCGTCACGGCAAAACAACCCCTGCCAGAGATGTTAGACCCGCGTCAGATTGGTGAGTTTGTACTGTTTTTATGTAGCAGTGCGGCGCGGGGTATTACCGGCGCATCGCTGGCCATGGACGGCGCCTGGACCGCGCAATAGGTTTGGTATTGACTGCGACAGTCCAACATTCATTTTCACTTGCTTGTTAAGATGTTAATAACAAAGGCGAACCTTATGGTTCGCCTTTTTGCATTGGCTTGGGTGGGATGGCGGGGGCGGCTACTGACAGCAAATAGCGCATTATCCTGTAAATTCTCACCAATGCCCTGCATAGCACTATTCAGCGAAAGCCGTCTTAAATGATAAGATAGGCGCCAGAATTTTTATGAGGTGAAAACTCACCTAGTGAAGACGTGGCAATTTTGACCTAACGCGCCGCGTGAAGAATGCGGTTATTCGATTTATTTATTTGATTATGTTAGGTGTATTTCTATTCTGTCGTCCTAAATGGGGCGTACACCCTTATAGATTTGAGCATTACTGGAGACAAAACTCATGACAAACGCGAATGTGGATGCCACGCAGTTAACGACTAAGCCATCACAAGATGGTTTTTATATGCCCGCCGAATGGGCGGCGCAGCAAGCCGTATGGATGATTTGGCCATATCGTCCTGATAACTGGCGCTCTGCAGGTGCTTATGCTCAAGCGACCTTTGCTAAGGTGGCCGATGCTATTGGTGGTGCAACTCCCGTTTATATGGGTGTACCTCAGGCCTTTTTAGCCGAAGCTCAAAAAGTGATGCCTTCCCACGTGACTCTGGTCGAAATCGACAGCAACGACTGCTGGGCTCGCGATACTGGACCTACTGTGGTAGTTAATGCCGAGGGCGAATGCCGTGGCGTAGATTGGGGTTTCAATGCTTGGGGTGGTCACAACGGTGGTCTGTATTTCCCATGGGATAAGGACGAACAAGTTGCCGCACAAATGCTCAAGCAACATGGTTTTGCCCGTTATAGTGCACCGTTGATCCTCGAAGGTGGCTCTATCCATGTCGATGGTGAAGGCACCTGTATGACTACGGCCGAATGTTTACTGAACGCTAACCGTAACCCTGACCTGACGAAAGAGCAGATCGAAGCCTTACTGCGTGACTACTTGAATGTTAAGCAGTTTATCTGGTTGGAAGAGGGCGTTTATATGGACGAAACCGACGGCCATATCGACAACATGTGCTGTTTTGCCCGCCCAGGTGAAGTGATCCTGCACTGGACCGACGATGAAACCGATCCACAATACCCACGCTCGAAAGCCGCGCTGGATGTGTTGCAAAATACCGTTGACGCCCAAGGTCGCAAGTTAAAAATTCACCTGCTGCCACAACCGGGTCCGCTGTATTGCACCGAAGAAGAATCAAAAGGCGTAACAGAAGGCACTGGCGTACCGCGCACTGCTGGCGAGCGCTTAGCGGGCTCTTATGTGAACTTTTTAATCACTAACGACCGTATCGTATTCCCACTGCTTGACCCTGCAACTGACGATATCGCTGCGCAAAAACTGCAGGACATTTTCCCAGAGCACAAGATTGTGGGTGTGCCCGCGCGGGAGATTTTATTAGGCGGCGGCAATATCCACTGTATTACCCAGCAGATCCCTTCTGGAAAGTAAGTACACCAAGGAGAACTGTATGATGCTTGATGTCACTGTTATTGCACCACAATTGGTTTTCTGCGGGAGGGCGTAAGATGTTTGAAGTAACTGAAGTTTCCATTGCCGAGCTGCGTGACGCACTCGAATCCGGCCGCACGACTGCGGTTGAGTTGGTGAAATCCTATTTGGCTCGAGTGGCGGCTTACGATGGCCCTGCCACTGAGACTAAGTTGAATGCGTTAGTGGTGCACAATCCCGATGCGCTCAAAGAAGCCGAGGCTTCCGATGCGCGCCGTGCCCGTGGCGAAACCTTAAGCCCGCTCGATGGTATTCCTTACACCGCTAAGGACAGCTATTTAGTGAAGGGACTGACGGCGGCGTCTGGCAGCCCAGCATTTAAAGATTTAGTGGCCCAGTACGATGCCTTCGCCGTCGAGCGCCTACGCGCCGCGGGTGCTATTTGCTTAGGCAAAACCAATATGCCACCCATGGCGAATGGCGGCATGCAGCGTGGTCACTATGGCCGCGCCGAAAGCCCCTACAATGCGAATTATCTGACTGCGCCCTTTGCTTCGGGTTCTTCCAACGGTGCGGGCACCGGAACGGCGGCAAGCTACTCGGCGTTCGGTCTTGCTGAAGAGACATGGTCGAGTGGCCGTGGCCCTGCGTCCAACAACGGTTTGTGTGCCTATACGCCGTCTCGCGGTGTGATTTCGGTACGCGGCAACTGGCCATTAACCCCAACCATGGACGTGGTCGTGCCTTATACCCGCACTATGGCGGATATGCTCGAAGTGCTGGATGTGATTGTGGCCGATGATCCAATCACCCGTGGCGACCTCTGGCGCCTGCAACCTTGGGTTCAAATCCCTAAAGCTTCTAGCGTTCGCCCAGAATCCTATCTGGCGCTCGCCGCCAGCACCGACACCCTGAAGGGTAAGCGTTTTGGCGTACCGCGCATGTACATCAACAAAGATGAACTCGCGGGAACCAGCGAAAACCCAGGTATCGGTGGACCAACGGGACAACGCATCCATACTCGCCAATCGGTTATCGATTTGTGGGAAGCGGCGCGTAAAGCCCTAGAAGCCGCTGGTGCGGAAGTGATTGAAGTCGATTTTCCGCTGGTGTCTAACTGCGAAGGCGACCGCCCCGGCGCGCCGACCGTGTTTAACCGTGGCATAGTCACGCCGCAATTCCTCCATGATGAATTATGGGAACTGTCGGGTTGGGCGTTCGATGAATTCCTACGGGCGAACAACGACCCTAAACTCAACAAGCTTGAAGATGTGGTGGGACATTTGATATTCCCCCATGACCTTGGCACCTTGCCAAACCGTGAGGGTGACTTAGCGGCTGGCATGGAAGAGTATGTCAACATGGCCAAACGCGGCCTGAAATCCTATGACCAGATCGACAGTATTCCCGATGGTCTGCGTGGTTTAGAGAAGACCCGTAAGCTGGATCTCGAAGACTGGATGGACGGACTTAAGCTTGATGCCGTGCTGTTCCCAACCGTGGCCGATGTCGGCCCCGCCGATGCCCATGTGAATCCGGCCTCAGCCGATATCGCTTGGAGCAACGGGGTTTGGGTAGCAAACGGTAACCTTGCGATTCGCCATTTAGGCGTGCCGACTGTGACTGTGCCTATGGGCGTAATGGCCGATATTGGCATGCCAGTGGGATTAACCTTCGCGGGCCGTGCCTACGATGATAACAATCTGCTGAAGTTTGCCGGCGCGTTCGAGTCGACGGGCAATAAGCGTATGATTCCGCCGCGTACACCGCCGCTGAGTCAATAAGCTTTACGCCGTAAGACTGAGAAATACAAAACGGGATGGGTAACAATACCCATCCCGTTTTTTATTGTGTTACTCCATTATTTTAAATCGCTTCTTTCATCATAACCGACTTAAAAAATAAGCACCTACAAGCATATCTTGGGTGTAGGTGCTTCGAGGGAGAGTTTGAATAGGCCAGCTAGCGAGTAGCTGCGGTTATGGGCTCTGCTAAAAATGCAGCAATCATGCGGTAGGTAGTAAGGCATTCTTGCGAAACCAAATCCTGCAGCAGCATATAGGCGTGGATCATGTCTTCAAATTGATGGTGCTGCACCTGCACGCCAGCCGCCGTTAAGGCGTTGGCATAGGCAATGCCTTCATCCCGCAGAGGGTCGCAGCCTGCGGTAAATATCAAGGTGCTAGGCAGTTTGGCGTTGAACTTGCCATGTAAGGGGGAAGCTTGTTTGACTCGCTCGGCATCCTTAGCCATCTCTTGAAAATATTGCTCGAAGTACCATTGCACCCTAGGGGTTTCGAGCAGGAAACCTGCACCATTACTCTGATAGGAAGCGCTCGCCATAGTGTAATCCACGCTGGGATACACCAAGATCTGTTTGGCGATGTTAAGTGTGCTGTCGCTCAGGCTGCGTTGGCTAAGGCTAGTGCATAGCGCGCCACCGGCACTGTCGCCCATGATGCTGACACCTTGTTGGTATTGCACCTCAGTCAGCACGCTTTGATAGTGGCGCAGGGCGTATTCGCAGTCTTCAAGTCCCGCCGGATAGGGATGTTCGGGCGCGAGGCGATACTCAACACTGATCACCACACATTGAGCGATACTGGCAAGGTGACGACAGATAGGGTCGTATAGTTCCACACTGCCGCACATATGGCCTCCGCCGTGAAAATGTAATACCACGGGCAGTGCTGTGCTGGGCGCAGGGCTATAAACACGGCAGCCAATTTCCCTGTCGCCATGCTGCGCATCCTTAACTTGCCATGCCTTATCGGCGATATAACTCACCTCAGGCTTAGCGCTCATCAGGGCGGCGAGTTTGTTCAAGTTTTCCCGCAGCAGCTGTGGGCTGTATTGAATATTTTGCTGTTTCGCGAGGGCGATATTCTGGTTCGCTAACTCAAGAAAATCCGTCAGCTTTGCTGAAGCGGTACCGCGTGGGGAAACTTGCATGCTTACTCCTTAGCTTGTCCGGTTTCGGGGAGAAAATAGCTGCCAATAAACACTGTTGCGCTTAATAGGGTGATCAGCACAAACGAGGCGAAGTAACTGCCTTGGTTGATATCCACGAGCTTGCCAAACAGCCATAGCACTAAGGTCGAAATCAGATAGCTGATGGACCAAAACAGGCTAAAAATCACCGTGATTTTTTGACTGGTCATCTTAGGTAGCTCGTGGGGAATCGAGACTAAAGCGGTGACGGGTAAAAAGATGCAAAAGCCTAAGACGATGGCGCACAGGGTTTGCAGCCAAGGCGCCGAGCCAAAGGAGAGCCCTAACACGGTTAAGAAAATAAGCAGGCCGCTGAGGCGAATAATCGGCAGGCGCAGGGGCTGTTTACGGCTGTAGAGTATCCCCGCTATGGTGCCGACAATCCCAAAACCAATCACCCACTTACTCTGGCTGATGCCCGCCTGCGGATAAAAGGTGAATAGGCAAATATAAAAGGATAATAATCCCGAGTAGGTGAGGGCATAGGCCCAGTTAAAGCCGTCTTTTAAGCCATCGAGATAGGAGTATGAGTTGATGGCATCTTGTTGTGTATTGGCTTGATGGCTAGGGGCTTGTTCAAACTTCACCAATAACCACAGTAGCGCCAGTACCAGACTGGCAATGGAAAACACCAACAGACTTTGTTGCCAACCGCCGCTAATGGCGTTGATGCTCGGCATGCCCCAAAGCACGATAGCCGTGCCCACATTAAAGGCCACCGCGTTTAATCCATTGATCACTGGGCGTTCTTCTGGGGCGAACCAGTGCATCACAATCGGGTTGAAATAGACAATCATAAAGGCGCCGCCCAGTCCCATTAAAAAGCGGCTCACCAGCAGCAACTCATAGTTTGGGGCGAAGGGTGTCATGATGCCGGTGACTATCAATAACGCCGCGACAAAAAACGCATACTTCACCCCAAATTTGAGGGTGAGATAGGCCGCGGCAAAGGTGCCGACAATTTTGGCTAAGGTGACTGCACCGCTCAGTAAACTGGCGGAGGCATAACTCTCGATATGCATCGAGGCCATGATGTTATTCATACTCGCGGTGCCGCCAACCCATGCCATAGCAAATAAGACGTAACTGGTAAAAGCCAAGCCTTCTACGAGATATTTATGGGTAATTTTTATCGGCATAGTTGTTTAAAACCTCGAGTCAATATTGGCCGTAGGTTAGCCGATGGGGGGGGATAAATAAGTACTACCTTAGTGCACCGTGATGTTATCAAGTGTTTAACAATTTGTTTGTCTAGTGTAGTTTGGCTGGGTGTATACAGGTTGATTGGGGAATATCTTGCTGGCGTGGTTGTCTGTTGAGACTTGGTGGATCAGCGTTATATCGATTGCCTATTTGGCTGTGCTGTTTATTGTCGCCCAGTGGGGGCAAAATCAGGCGATTGATCAATGGCGTAAACGGCCTTGGGTGTACAGTTTATCCTTGGGGGTGTGTTGTACTTCGTGGGCGTTTTACGGCACGGTAGGGCAAGCGGCGACCACGGGTGCTTGGTTAGCGCCCATCTACATAGGTTCGATAATCTGCCTAGTGCTGGCGTGGCCTATGTTGATGCGCACATTGCAGATCATCAAAAGCCAAAACCTGACCTCGATTGCCGACTTTATCGCCTGCCGCTTCGACCGCTCGCCTAAAATTGCCGCCAGCGTTGCCATGGTGTCCCTCTTTGGCACTATTCCCTATATCGCGCTGCAACTGAGGGCGATAAGCACCAGCTTCGACCTCTTAACTGGTACCTTTCAATCTGGGATCAGCACGGCGTTTATCGTTACTATCGTGTTGATTATCTTTAGTATCTTATTCGGTACTCGGCAGCTTTCGGCCAGTAAACAAAATCAAGGCTTGGTTCTGGCGATTGCCTTTAGCTCTATCGTAAAGCTGTTGGCGCTCACCACGGTTGGGTTGTTCGCGACTTTTTATGTATTTGATGGTTTTAGTGATTTGCTCGCTCGGGGTCAGCATTTACCGCCGAGTTCTGAGGGTAATTCACTCTATTTTGTGCTGTCACAAATTCTGCTGGGCGCCATTACCATCTATGCGCTGCCTCAGGAATTCCACATGATGATGATTGAAAATCATCATGCCAAAGAGTTAAAAGCCGCCCGTTGGATGGTGCCACTGTATCTGCTGCTGATTAATGCCTTTGTGTTGCCTATCGCGCTTGCGGGGCAGATTAGCTTTCCCGGCGGCAGTGTCGATGCCGACACCTACGTGCTGACCTTACCACTCTTCTATCAGCAAGCTTGGCTTGGGGTCTTGGTGTATATTGGCGGCCTTGCGGCGGCAACGGCCATGGTCATTGTGGCGGCGATTGTACTCAGCACCATGATTTCGACCGAGATTTTGACCCCGCTGCTGCTGAGATTACCGAAATTTAGCTCGCAGCAGACGCCGCAGCTCGCGGGAATATTGCTCAATTTACGGCGGATATCGATAGCGGCGATTCTGCTATCGGCCTTTGCCTTCGAACGTTATATCGATCAGCAGAATCACTTGGCCAGCATTGGCTTATTATCCTTTGTGCTGTTGTCGCAGTTCTTTCCCGCCGCCGTGGGCGCGCTCTATTGGCGCCGCGCCACCACCCAAGGGGCCTTTTGGGGCATGTTGATGGGCAGTTTAGTCTGGCTCTATACCTTGCTGCTGCCCGCGACCTTTCCCGATGCACTCTGGGTCACCCAAGGCTTGTTGAATATTTCATGGCTAACTCCGACTGCGCTATTTGGCCTGACGGGGCTGGATAATATCAGCCACGGTCTACTGTATAGTTTGCTCGCGAATGTCGGTTGTTTTGTGCTGATTTCGTTGCTGAAAGAGCAAAGTGTGGGGGAAGTGCTTCAAGCCGATGTGTTCGTCAATCGCAAACAGGTAGCGCTGGAAAGGCACCTCTCGGTTGAGGATCTGGCGAGCCTACTACACCGCTTTATCAATAAGGAAGAAGCCGATGCCCTGCAGGCTAGGGCGAAAGTACTTGGTTCTGAATTGCAATTAGCCACACGGCGCGAGGAGCTGGTGGATTACACCCGCCTTAAGCTGTCGGGGGTGCTTGGGTCTGCCTCGACGCGGATGGTGATGAATGCCGCCTCACGCTCCCAGCAAGTGCCGCTGGAGGATGTGGTTAGCATAGTCGATGAGGCCAACCAGATCTTCGAGTTTAACCGCGAGCTGCTGCAATCAGGGGTCGAAAACATCGAGCAGGGGATCAGCGTGGTCGATGCCGATATGCGCCTAGTTGCATGGAACAAACGCTATATCGAATTGCTTGATTATCCTAAAGATTACGTTAAAGCTGGTATACCGATAGAGACGCTGCTGAGGTTTAATATCGAGCGTGGCATTATTGTGGGTGATGAGGCCCATGAGCTGGTGGAAAAACGCCTCGCCCATATGCGTAGCGGCAGCCCACACCATTTTCAACGCACTATGCTCGATGGCAAGGTGCTGGAGATCCGTGGTCAAGCCATGCCGGGTGGCGGCTTTGTCAGTACCTTTACCGACATTACCGCCCATATTCAGGCCGAAAAAGCCCTGCAACTGGCTAACGAAACTCTCGAAAAACGGGTCGAAAGTCGCACAAGGGAACTCGCGAAAGCTAAGGCCGAAGCCGAGGCGGCCAATAGCAGTAAAACGCGTTTTTTAGCGGCGGCGAGCCATGATTTAATGCAGCCCTTTAACGCGCTCACCCTGTTTACCGAGATGCTTAAACAGCGGGTGACGTCGACCGAACTCAAGGATCTCGCCACCCATATTGAAGCCTCCTTAAATGTGGTGGAGAGTCTGCTATCCGATCTGGTGGAAATCTCCCGCCTCGATGGCGGCAGCCTTAAAACCGAACAGAGCCAGTTTGCACTCGACGATGTACTCTCGACCTTAGTGAATGAGTTTAAAGTGCTTTCTGCCGAGCAGGGCATCGATTTTTCCTATCAGTTTTCCTCTTGCCTAGTGCAGAGCGACCAACGTTTGCTGCGACGGATTATTCAAAACTTCCTCTCCAATGCGTTCCATTATTCCCCAGCTGGCGCGGTGAATCGGCAAACGCCGCTGTCGCTCAATGCCAGCGCGGCTTTGCCTAAGCTATCACAAGCCGATTTTGTGCCTAAGGTGCTGCTGGGTGTGAGGCGGCTCGAACATAGCCTGCTTATCCAAGTGTGGGACAATGGCCCTGGCATTCCTCAAGATAAACAGCAGGCGATTTTCGGCGAGTTTGAGCGCCTCGAACAAACGCGGGAGATCCCGGGGCTTGGGCTGGGACTGGCGATTTGCGATCGCATCGCTAAGTTACTCGGGCTTAAGATTGCCTTGCACTCCGAGGTGGGTAAGGGCACCTGTTTTAGTGTTGAAGTGCCGCGCGTATTCGCACAGGCTAAACCCAGTAATCCCAGTAATGTGGTTAAGCTACGCAGCGAAGAGGAAGGCGCAAACGATAGCTTTAATATCAGCGTGTTAGTCATAGATAACGATGAGTTAATGCTAAAGGCCATCTCCTCATTGTTGTTAGGCTGGGGTTGCCATGTACTCACTGCACGGGATAAAGCAAGTGCCGAGCAGCAACTTGCGCAGCAGGTGTTGCCGAAGCTTATCATTGCCGATTACCACTTGGATGATGACCAAAACGGTGTCGATCTGGTGCAAAGCTTACTCACCCATCCTGTGTTTAGCAGCCAGCGTCCGACCTGCATTATCTGCTCGGCAGATCCGTCTGAATCCGTGCGACAACACACCAGCAGTGCACAGTTCAGTTTTGTGCGTAAACCCGTTAAAGCCACCGCCTTAAAACGATTGATTAAGCAATTGTCTTAACTCTGCACTATCGTGGTTCTGGTTTAATAAATACGGATAAAAAACAGTGGCTTAGTGCCACTGTTTCTTTAGGTTTGAATTCTGGAGCCTAGGTTAGTTAGGCGCTGATCGGCGGTTTATCGTTGCTGGTTATCATCAACTGTTGGAAGACTAAGCCTGCCTGAGTGCGGTTGTAGACTTCGAGTTTGACCAGTATCGCCGACACGTGTTTCTTTACCGTGGTCTCTTTAATATCAAGATCATATGCGATCTGCTTGTTTAAGCGTCCATTGGCAATGCTGGCCAGCACTGTGTACTGCTGTGGGGTTAATTGCGCCAGTTGCTTCGCTAAACGTTGATGCTCGGCAGCGGTTTGCTGATCGACATTGATATCCGTGTGTTCCGGTAGCCAGACTTCCCCTTCGAGCACAGTAGCAATCGCGGTGGAGATCTGGGTTAAGCTGGCGGATTTGGGGATAAACGCACTGGCGCCAAAGTTAATGGCCTTACGGATAATCTCGGGCTGATCATCGGAGGACACCATGATCACCGCGATATCGGGAAAATGATTCTGTAGTAGAGTTAAGCCAGTAAAGCCCTCATTGCCGGGCATATGTAAATCGAGAAAGATCAGTTCAATATCAGGATTATTCTCAACGAGCGTAATTAATTCTTGAAAGTTTTCCGCTTCCAATACTTCCGCTGTATTCACATTCTTGAGAACAGCTTGTGTTAAGGCTGTACGAAATAATGGATGATCATCAGCAATGGCGACTTTTATCTGAGACATAATCCGTTCCCTTTATTTTTTAACCCAGTTTAATCCTATTGGAAATTAATGCTAGATAATATTTAAAGCCGTTAAATTAATAACCGACTCATGGGAGTCGGTTATTATTATGCGTCAATAACATTATATTCTAGAAATTATAGCCAACAGTGAGAGAGATAGTCTCTGGATCGCCATAATAACCAATTAATGTATTGTCACCGCCTAAACCTGGAATATATCCGCCATTACCATCTGGGGTGACGAAGGCGTAGTTACCGACCAGATATTCTTCGTTAGTGACGTTTTTCCAATGCAGACCCGCTTGCCAGTGACCGTCGTTGCTGTACCAGTTCAAGCCGAGGTTTAACAGGCCATAGCCGTCTTGGCTCAACAGGTTATTTACTACGGCTAAGTCGTAGTCGCTGCGATAGTAGTAGTTACCATTGGCCACAAAGCTGCCGATATCCGTGTCGATATTGTAGCTAAATCCAACGTTTGCCGTGGTATCAGGGGTGTTGGTGATAGTGTAAGTGTCGCTGATATCGATGCGGTTTCCATCGCTATCGTAGGAGATCACTTCCTCGAAGCTTGCATCGATTAAGCCCAGAGTCGCGAACAGATTCAATGACTCAGTCGCAGCGTATTCCACTTCGAGTTCTAGACCCGTGGCGGTCGATTTACCAATGTTGCCTAGACGTTGGTTAAGATCGGACGCGTTTTCACCGGGTAATACGGTCACGAACTGTCTGTCTTTATGGTCTAAGTAGAAGGCGGTTGCGTTAACTCGCAGCCTGTCAAACCATTCACTCTTCATACCCAATTCATAGGAATCAACGACTTCTGGGTCTACTGCGGGTTCTGGACCTGTTGCCCTTGGGTTAAAGGTGCCCGACTTGAAGCCCTGTGAATAGCTGGTAAAGAGCATCATATCGTCGCTGAGTTGGTACTCTAAACCTAAGCGTGGATTGAGTTTCGACCAGGTTTCTTCATCATCTAACACCTTAGGAATACTGGCGTTGATGGCATCTTCATCGCGAACATATCCTGGGATCCAGCCAGTTTCGGGATAAAGCGTCGTAAACATGATGCCGTTATAGACAGTGGCATCCTTCGTTTCGCGGGTATAACGCAAACCGGCGGTCATCGACAATTTATCTGTGATGTCGTAAGAGCCCTGAGCGTAGGCGGCATAGCTTTCACTGTTGTTGCAACCACGAACTTCACGAGTGAGACCACCGTAAGCTTTGTAATATTCATACAGGATGGAATCGAACATCCCGCAGGAATCGCCTTTAAAGTAATAAAGGCCTGAGACGAGTTTCAAATTATCGCCGTCGTAGTTAGCTTGGAATTCCTGACTAAATTGCTCGTCATCGTAGATGGCTGGAACGTCCAAAATACGCAGACTGGTGTTGTCAAAGTCGATGTTGGTAGGCGAATAGCTCTCGCGGGATGAGGTCACGGATTTCAGTGTCCAATCATCGTTCAGGCCGTATTCAATGGTCAGCCCCCAACCTTCGGTTTCTACTTTGTTCCAGGTTGGCATACTGGTGTAAGAGTCGTATTTGCTGTCTGGTACTGGGGCATCGGTCAGGACACTGGGGAGCATACGGTAGCCCCCCTTTGAATTCGACTCATCTGTGGTTTTGTCGTAGTTGAGGCGCATAAAAAGATCGTCGGTTGGCGTGTATTCTAAGCTCACACGGCCCGCCATAACATCTTTGTTATAGTTTTCAGTATCTTGATCTGGTAATGCTGAGGTGATGAAGTCACCATAACCATCGCGATTTAAGCTTGCGAAGGCGCCACCAATATACAGCTTGTTATCAATTAAAGGTAATTGACCTGCTATCTTGTAGTCTTGCTGGTTGTAGCTGCCGATGGTGGCATTGAGGTTTAACTCAGCGTCACCGCTCATCTTTTTGGTCACGTATTTGACTGCGCCGCCGATGGTATTTTTACCATAGAGGGTGCCCTGTGGGCCACGCAGTACTTCGATACGTTGCACATCGAGGATATCGAGCACCGCGCCCTGTGGGCGGGCGATATACACATCATCGATATAGATACCGACGCCGGGCTCATAGCCCCAGAGCGGATCTTCTTGACCGACACCGCGAATAAAGGCCGTGAGGGTAGAGTTAGTGCCACGACTGGATTGCAGCGTGGTGTTGGGTGAAAATTGCTGGATTTCAGTCATCACGCTGATGCCATTTTCCGCTAAATCGTCAGCACTGACCGAGGTCACTGCAACTGGTACGTTTTGCAGGCTCTCAATGGACTTACGAGCGGTGACTTCAATGCGTTCTAAGGTGGCTTGCTTCTCCCCGGTGCTATTTTCATCCTCGGCAACAGCATATTGTGCTGCCAATGCAGATGAGATAGCTAAAGCAATGCAACTCATTTTGATAGTATTCTGTTTCATACAGATTTCCCGTTGTAGTATTTATTTTTTAAAGGTTGGTACTTACTACTATTTTTCTGATTCACATTGACTCTATAGTAATTATTTAAAATTTAAATCGGTACTATAGTAGTATGTGTTTTTAACTTATTGTTTTTATTTTTATACCGACACGTTGAATATCGATACTCAGGGTTTATTTATTATTAAACCCTATATTCCCCAAAGATTGATTATTTCTGGCATGCTGCTGATAGGTGCTTTTAGTAAAAAGTCTCCCGTTTTTCCGCCGTTTTTAATATCAGGATTAACGGCAATGCCATGGCCCATATTATTTATTTCAACTAACGAAATAAGGTTATTGCCACTCGTATCGGACCAAGTGCTAACACTATAGTCGGCATATTGTTCGACTCTTGGTGTTTTATTCGCTTGGGTCAGTGCGACCCACTGGGCCGAGAGTTGTTTGGCATTTTCAGGATTCACCACCACATCATTTTGCCCGGTCCACACGGTTAAGGCGGGCCAGTGTTGTTGGTTCGGATGCACCTGTTTGGCAAAACTCACCAGTTCTTCAACAGACTCTGCTGGGCCCTTTTTCATGCATGAAATGGCTTTGGTCAGGTTGTCGGCGCAGGGGTAAGGCAGGCCTGCGATCACCGCGCCTGCGGTGAATAAATCGGGATAGTTAACCAGTGCGGCGCTGGCCATAGCGCCACCGGCGGACAGGCCAATCACATAGACGCGCTTCGCGCCGGATTGGGATTGGGCTTTGGCTATCATGTTTTTCAGCGATAGCATCTCGCCGCTATCCACCTGAGTATCCTGCGCTGAAAACCAGTTATAACAACGCTTTACATTGTTCTCAAAACTCTGTTGTGGTACCAGTAAGCTAAACTTTTTCTCTTGGGCGAGGGCGGTTAAACCGCTATTGTTGGCCAGTTCCACGCCATCCTGCACACAGCCGTGCAGTAGCACTACTAGCGCATCTTGGCTTGGGCCTTCGGGCGATAAATAGGAGGCGGTTAACTCACCGGGATTGGCGCCAAATTCGCTAAATGCCTGATACTCACTCTGGGCATAGGCGGGGGAGAATAACAGTGCGCTGAGGCAAGTGGCAATGAGTGTCAATTTGCGCATAGGAGTGCTTCCAAGTTCATGATAGTGAGAACTTGCTGAATTTTGCGGCGCCTGACAATGGCACTTTAGTTCCAGAGCCTGATGCTGCCCTGCGCTGGTTGGTGCGCTGTTGCGAATGCCAATAAGGTTGGAGCAATAACCCATCGCAAACGAATCAGGACTCGTTTGCGGGAATTGTTACGGCCGTGATCTCTGTTTCAAACTTCTACACAGATATTTGCAAATCTTTACCCGATATCGACATTTCCTTCGTCTACTGCGCCGAGCTAACTCTATATACTGACTGCACTATTTTTCCTCCCGCAAGATGTACGCTTGCGCCCATTGGCATTGATGGACACCCAGATTCAGATGAAAAAATCCTCAAAGCGTAAACTAATATTGTTCTTAAGTGGCTTAGTCCTCCTCGGGGGCGGCGCTTATTTTCTGCTGCATAAACCCGAGGCGGCCCCAAGCTATGTGACTGAACCCGTTAAGCGCGGCGACATTGAAAACTCGGTGCTCGCTAATGGCATGTTGCAGGCCTCCAAGTTGGTGAGTGTGGGCGCGCAAGTCTCGGGGCAAATTCAGAGTCTGCCTGTGGATCTTGGGCAAGAGGTGAAAAAGGGCGACCTTATCGCGCAAATCGACAGCCTTGCCCAGCAAAACAACCTGCAAAATGCGCTGGCCTCCCTTAAAAGTATCAATGCCCAGTACCGCGCTAAACAGGCGCAAATTCGTCAGGCAAAACTCGAATATACCCGTCAGCAGGAAATGCTCGCCGATAAAGCCAGCTCCCGCGCAGACTTTGAAGCCGCCGAAGCCACGCTGACGGTTTATCAAGCCGAGCTTGAGCAGTTACAGGCGCAAAAACAACAGGCTGAGATTAATGTCGACAGTGCCAGAATTGATTTAGGTTATACCAAGATCACCGCGCCGATGGATGGCACAGTCGTTTACTCTGCGGTTGAAGTGGGCCAAACCGTTAACGCCAATCAAACTACGCCAACCATAGTCGAGATGGCGCAGCTCGATACCATGACGGTCAAGGCGCAGATCTCCGAGGCGGATATCGTCAATGTGCATCCGGGGCAGGCGGTGTACTTTACGATTCTCGGTCGTCCCAACCATCCTTATCGCGGCACCCTAAGGGCGATTGAACCCGGTCCCACTTCCATGGATGGTGACGATAGCAATATGAGTTCCAGCGATTCAGACGCCATCTACTACCACGGCTTATTCGATGTCGAAAACCCCGACCGTACCCTGCGTATTGGCATGACGGCGCAGATCTCGATTGTGCTCGCCAAAGCCGATGATGCGCAGTTAGTGCCATCGCAGGTGCTGCGAGCTAAACCGCGGGATAAAGCGGCATCGGCAAGCGATCGCAAATCCCGTGGGCCGCAGTATCAAGTGCCAGTGCTGGTAAATAACCAAGTGCAATATGTGGACGTGACTGTTGGTATTAATAACAAAATCAATGCCGAAATCCTGTCTGGCCTGAACGAAGGCGACCAAGTGGTGCTCGGAATGCCCGCCGACGGTTCGACCATGAAGTTCCGTGGCCCACCAATGAGGTTTTAAGCGTGAGTAAGCCATTACTGGAAGTCTCAGCTTGTTACCGCAGTTTTCAGGCGGGTGAGCAACAACTGACTGTACTCAAAGATATTAATCTTTCCATCGCCCGTGGTGAGATGGTGGCGATTGTCGGCGCCTCGGGTTCGGGTAAGTCGACCCTGATGAATATCTTGGGCTGTTTAGATAAACCCTCAAAGGGCTCGTACTTTATCGATGGCCAAGATACCTCGCAGATGGATGTGGATGAACTGGCAAAGCTGAGGCGCGAGCATTTTGGCTTTATTTTCCAGCGATATCATTTGCTTGGCGATCTCAATGCCGTGGGTAACGTCGAAGTGCCCGCCGTGTATGCGGGTAAAGATCGCTTAGAGCGTCGGGAGCGGGCGGAAAGCTTGTTATCGCGCTTGGGTTTAGGTGAGCGCCTAGACCATAAGCCGAATCAGCTCAGTGGCGGCCAGCAGCAAAGGGTGAGTGTGGCGCGGGCGCTGATGAATGGTGGCGATGTGATCCTCGCCGACGAACCGACGGGCGCTTTAGATAGTCACAGCGGCGAAGAAATGATGCGGCTGTTACAGGAGCTGCACCGCGAGGGCCAGACCATCATTATCGTGACCCACGATATGCATGTGGCCCAGCATGCCGACCGTATTATCGAGATTAAGGACGGGGTGATTATCAGCGATGAGCCTAATCCCGCCTCAAATATTGCGCCTGTGCCTAAGACCGAAGCGATCCCCGCCAAGACTAAGGCGCGCGCCCGCGTGGCGGCATGGGACAGATATGCCGAAGCCCTGAAAATGGCGCTGCTGGCGATGTCGACCCATAGATTGCGCACCTTTTTAACTATGCTCGGGATTATTATCGGTATCGCCTCCGTGGTGTCTGTGGTGGCGCTGGGTGAAGGCTCGCAGCGGGAAATCTTAAAGAGCATTAGTTCGATGGGCACCAATACCATAGACATTCGCCCCGGCTCAGGCTTTGGTGATAGGCGCTCGGCAAGGGTGCGAACTTTGACCGCAAGCGATGCTAATGCACTGAAAAACTTGCCCTATGTCGATAGCGTCACCCCGAGCATTGGCTCGAGTGCGACTGTGCGTTATGGCAATAAGGCGGTCACGGCGACTGTGAATGGCGTGGGGCCAGAGTTCTTCCGCGTTCGAGGCTATGAGCTTGCCCAAGGACAGTTTTGGGACGATGACAGTGTTAATGCGTTAGCCCAAGATGCGGTGATCGACGAGAACACCCGTAAACAGCTGTTCCCTAACAGTAGTGGCGCTATGAATTCTGCCATTGGGGAAGTGATCTTCCTCGGGGATTTGCCAGTGCGGATTATCGGTGTGACTCAGCCTAAGGAAAGCGCCTTTGGTAACAGCGATGCCCTCAATGTGTGGGTGCCATACACGACGGTTTCTGGCCGTATGGTAGGCAAAAAATACTTAGATGGCATTACCGTGCGGCTAGATGAGTCGGTGCCGAGTAATGCGGCGGAGCAGGGCATTATTAGTCTGCTGAAGATGCGCCACGGCACGCAGGATTTCTTCACCATTAACACGGATACCATTCGCCAGAATATCGAGAAAACCACCGCGACCATGACGCTATTAATCTCGGCGATTGCGGTGATTTCTCTCGTCGTGGGTGGCATTGGGGTGATGAATATCATGCTAGTGTCGGTGACCGAGCGCACCCGCGAGATTGGTGTTCGCATGGCGGTTGGGGCGCGCCAGAGTGATATTCTGCGGCAGTTTTTAATTGAGGCCGTGTTGGTTTGCCTGTGTGGCGGCGCGCTTGGGGTGGCCTTGGCCTATCTGATTGGCGTGGTGTTTGCCCAAGCGGGAGGCAGTTTCCAGATGATTTATTCGACGACTTCTATTGTTGCCGCCTTCGCCTGCTCTACCTTAATAGGGGTGTTGTTTGGCTTCCTGCCCGCTCGTAATGCGGCGCGTTTAGACCCTGTTGATGCCCTAGCGAGAGAGTAACTGAATGAATAATCGAGTTTTAACGCATCAAAACGAATTAAGCTGCCGTGTCGGTTCAACGCTCAAACTCAGCGTGATTGCCATCAGCATTGCGCTGCTCTCGGGTTGTGGCGCGCTGATGCGCTCCGACTTTGAGCCGCCCGCTTTACAGGTGCCAGAGCAGTGGCAGCATACCCAATTGAATGGTCAAGTCAGCCTAGACCCTTGGTGGCAGAAGTTTAATCAACCCGAATTGGATCAGCTGATTAGCCAAGTGCTCAGCAGCAATAATGACCTGACGCTCGCCACCTTAACCTTGCAAAAGGCGCGTTTACAGGCGGGGTTAGCGCGGGATGATCTGTATCCACAGCTCAGCTCCAATAATACGGCGTCTGTGAATAAACCGCTGGATGGCGGCAGTTCGAGCAAGGCATTTCAGGCGAACCTGTCGGTAAGCTATGAGGTGGATTTGTGGGGTAGAGTGTCGGCCAATATCGACCAAGCTCAATGGACGGCGCTGGCAAGTCTCGAAGATCGGGAGAGCACGGCGCAGAGTCTCGTTGCGACGACGGCGTCGCTCTATTGGCAGATTGGCTATCTGCATCAACGGATTGAACTGAGCAATAAGAGTATTGAACACAGTCGGCAAACGCTGGCGTTAACCCAGCGCCAATTTGCCTCGGGCGCCGTGACTGAGCTGAATGTGCTCGAATCCCAACGCAGTTTAGCGGGGCAAGAGGCCTCCCACAGCCAACTGCTGCAACAGTTGGTTGAGGCCGAAAATGCTCTGGCGATCTTACTCAATCGCGCACCGGGGCAAGTGGCGGTTGAGATCAAGCAATTGCCGGACAGTGCGGTACCTGAGGTTGGCGTCGGCATTCCCGCCGACTTGGTTGGCCGTCGTCCCGATGTGAAGGCGGCCCTGTATCAATTGCGCTCGGCGCTGGCCAGTAAGGATGCGACCTATGCCAGTTACTTCCCAAGCTTGAGTTTGACTGGCAGCGTAGGGGAGTCGACCTCAGAGCTAAAAGAGTTATTGCGCAATCCCGTGGGGAGTTTAGGCGCGGGCTTAGTGTTGCCTTTTTTGCAATGGAATCAAATGCAAATCAACAATGATATTGCCGATATCGACTATCAATCGGCCATAGTGAGCTATCGTAAAACCCTTTACAGCGCCTTCGAGGATGTGGATAACGCCATCTCGGCCAAGCAGCAATACGCTTACCAAGGTGAGAAGCTTGAGCAGCAATTTAGCGCCGCCGCCCAGGCCGAAGCCATTTATGAGAGCCAATATCGCCATGGTGCTATCGGCATTCAAAATTGGATAGATGCGCAGGAGAATCGCCGCAGCGCCGAAGCCGCATTGCTGGAGAATCGCTATAACCAATTAACGGCTCAAGCGACGCTCTACCAAGCCTTGGGTGGGAGCGATATCGCGCCGCCGTTAGCGGATAACTAATTGAATCATTAATAAATAAAAAACCGCGATGCCTAAGGCTATCGCGGTTTTATTATCTCGCTTTTATCTTAATGCGAGTCAGATTAGCTGCGCAGAATATGCAGTGGCAGGCTTAACATATCATCGCCCGTGCCCGCTAAGTGCCAGATAATGCCCACCAAGGCGGCAACGGTGACCAGATACCAAATGGTCGAGAAAATCTGCCCATATCTGTCTAGCGGCAATAGGTGGCTTTGATGGCGGGTACGCCACTCGAACACTATCTCTAAGCTACCGATAAGCAATAGGAAACCGAGCAGGGCAAGGCCTAAGGTATAGCTGATATACACCCCAAAGGCGGCGCCAATCACACAGGCGATTAAGCCCATGATGCTGTTCATCGAGAAGCTAATGCTCTTTAAAATATGGCCGCCATCGAGGGGTAAAATCGGCAATAAATTAAACAGGTTAAGTAGCGCGTTAAAGGCCGCAAGCCCCGCAAAGAAGACATTGTCCGTCATGTGGTAAGCGATAAGCGAGCCTATCGACATCAACAGGCCGAAGGTTGGCCCCATAATCGAGATGACCACATCCTGCCAGCGGGTGTTAATCTTTTCATCGCTCAGCGCGAGTCCGCCCATAAAGGGGATGAGATAAATCCCTTTGGTTTTCATCCCAAAATACTTCATCGCGCGGATATGGCCGTATTCGTGGAAGACCAAACAGGCGATAAGCGCCAAGGCAAATTGGAAGGAAAACAGCCAAGAATAGGCCGCTACACTCGCCCCTGCGAGCACCACTTTAATCACTTTGGCACTCTTGAGCAGCTTAAAGCCGAGGGAGGCTAAGCCGACAAAACTGATTTTTTGTGGATTAGTCACGGGGACTTCTGGGGTTTGACGCTCGATATCTTTCTCCGTGCGAGTGCCTTGGGCAATCACTTCCTCATCGACCAGCAGGCGGTAATCGAATCGAAACGGCTGCCAAACCACATCGGTCTCGAGGCGTACTTGGATTTTGTGTTCTAAAACCTGTGTTTCGCCGGTATCGCTGGCCAATTGGCTCTGGTGCTGGGTGAGTTCAAATTCATGGACTTTGAGGCCGCCATTTTCGACCGATGCGGCTTTTTGTGAGACTAAGGTATTGTCCCAAAAGAGTTGTTGCCAACCTGCGAGTGAGCCTTCCAAACGCAGCGATTTGCCTAAGCAGTCAATCTTAAGTAGTTCCAATTTAGGGTCCGTTTGTATGTGTATCCGAATGATGCCCAGCGATAATTTGGCATATAAATATCAATCGCTTTGGGCAAAACGGCCTGAGCCGTGTGTGACAAATTATGCCTGTGAAATGTGACTGAGGATATTAGCTTTTAGGATCATCTTAATTTTTATTGTGATCGCTCGCGATTTCTTTGAGCTGGGTTAGTCATCTAAGCTGCGAACGATTTCCATCCCTTGGGCCAAGGTGGTGAAGGCTAACTTAGCTACGCAGCACTGGCCTATGGCATTGGCGTGCTTTTGTACCCATTTGATAAAGTCAGTAAGTGGCAATTTTTGCTCTTGTTTGAGGAGTTTAGGCAGCTCGCCTATGGGATCTTCATGAATGGTGCTTGGAGTTGCGCGGATCAAATATTGGTTACCGAGACTGTCGAGTAACAGATCCGTGTCGACAAATTGATGCTGATATAGGCAGGCAAGTTCTAACCAATCCCGTTGATGGGCGAGGTAGAGTAGTTCGTCATTTTGAGTGAGTTTGACTACCGCAGGCCATTCAATGTCTGCCATTTTCACTTGAGTCATGCGCAATCCCGTAGGCTTGTTATGTGCTTAGCCTTTTAGCCGACAGAGTCTGCGCTAAAGGGCTGTATTGAGGTCAGTATGCCACCGACCTAGGCGAAGATGAAAGGCGTTGGGGGATTTTCTCTGGCAAGTCTGCGTAAATGGGGGCACACGGCGAGCAGCAAAGCATTCAGGCAAAGCATTCACGCTAAGAGTTCACTCAATGGAATGAACCCTTAGCGGGGGGGATGATTGCCCCGTTAATGGCTTGCCGCTTGCGCCTTAGGTTTAGCGTTGTAATCGAAGTTAATCTCTTGATTAAGATTGGTGATTGAGCAAGTGCCATGTTCGCGGGTGGTTCTGTGATTGGCTTGACCAATATGGAACTCGGCATTGAGGAATACGTGCTTAATCACATCGATACGATACTTGTCGTAGTAGGTTTCGACTTCTTGCTTGAGGCTATCGAACTCTAATTCTTCGCGGGAACGTTCACCTAAGATGCGATTCTTCTCATCGAGCATCATCTTGATCTGTTCGATCATGATAGGGTCGCTCTGCCATTCGGATTTCGGCGGCAGTTTTTTCAGGCGAGCCTCGATATCCAGCGTCGCTACCACCATTGCATGCACGCTCTCCTCCAGCTGCTTGAGATTCTGCTTGAGTTCGCCCTGTTCCATGGCGCAGTACACTTCGGTTTTGGTGCCTGCTGTTGCGCCAATCACGACGGCGGTGAGGCCTTTTTCGGCATGCACGACACCACCCACTAAGTCACCACGGCGGCCGCTCTGATCGCTTACTGTGAGCGTGCCTGCGGTTTTGGTATTACTGTGGAGTAATTGCTTAGTGATCAGAATATTACCCTTTGCTGTTAACTGGGAATATTGCACGAACTGGGCGCTGATCTGCCCCTGAGCCGTGATATTGGTGGAGAACTCATTCACTCTGACTTGGCGACCAATCACGCCCTTGCTCACCGTAATATCGCCATCGGCCTCGAGAGTTGCCGAATCGACAAAGCCCATCACGGTAATATCGCCTGAACTTTTAACCATCATGCCTTCGTGTACATCGCCCGTGATTAAAATACTGCCTTTAAAGTTGATATGGCCGGTACTGATATCCACATCTTTAAGCTGCAACACATCGTCGACATTCATGCCCGTGCGGGTTTCAACGGGTTGGCCTGCCACTGTAGCGATGAGTTTATTGGGGTCTTTCGGGTGGAAGTCGGTACCAGTACCGGGTTGTAATACCAGATCTTTCCCCGGTTTTTGCTTAAGGACTTCGCCTTTAATGTTGTAGCCGGGAGACCCTTCGGTCGCGGGATGCTTAATCATTAGCAGATCGTTGGGCTTAACCATGATCATCGCCCCGAGATTACGCATATCCACAGTGCCGTCTTCCCGCTCCTGCGGCTGCAATAGGCGTTCACGGGCGAGGGAAACCTTACGCTCCAGCACCGCATTTTGACCATTGATCGCGGCCTTACCTTGAGCGATATCACTCTGGCAGCTTTCACCCGGTTTTAACTTGGTCATTTTTTGCAGCAAGGTTTGGATCTTAAGCTTGCTTAAGCCCATGCAAACATTGTCTTTTTTAAGCTGCGTGAGGATTTCGGGTAAATCGACGGCTTTACCTCCCCAAGGGGCGGTTAAGATCATGGTGGCTTGCATTTTATCTTGGCTGAGCTCAATTTTTACGCTGCCATCGCGGCGCTCTGCCAATACGGCAAATAGCTCGTATTTACCATCTTCTTGATGGCATAGGGAATTGGTTTGCGCGATAACTTTATCTATCGCAGGCTCGAGGGGGAATAGGGCGGCGAACTCTGGCACGGACAATAAACGCATCACATCATCACGGGTAATGGGACCGTGTTCATTCGGAATTAAGCGTAATTCCGCCTTGGTTTTATCGCTGCTTAGCTCAAGAAGTTCAGGGGCCAACATAGAGCACTTCCTATCCATTTGTTTTATTTTTGTTTTAGTAGCTAACCTGAGTATAACAGTAGAAACTTTGCTCAAAGAAGCCTTTTCGGCACGAAAAGATGTAAATGTTGGCGTTTTGTTGCTTATAGTCTATGTGTTGATTTTTAAATAGATTTTTATCTGAGCTATAGGCGGTAACTTAGTGTTATCTTTGGTTTTTTGCCTGTGTGCCAGCATGAGCCTAAAACTGCGCAATGTTTGCATGTAACAAAAAATTAAACTTTACAACGCTGCCCCGTATGTTAGGGACAACACCACAGGGGTAAAACCCTCGATAATTTAGCGCTTACTGCATTTGATAGCGTTCACAAAACCATAAAAATCTTACCTAGATAGCCGCTAGTGCTCGGCTTGGGAGCGCGACTTTATTGTGGTGTTCTTAAGGGGAAGGTTTCTATCCAGATGGGGCGGCGCGTTAAAATCTTCGAGTAATCTAACTTAGAAGTAAAGTGGGCTAGGTGCTTTGCTTCCATTCGTGGGGTTAGGCATAAATCGCAGGGTCAGGATTCAACATTCTATGGTTTAACATTTGATTACCCCTTTCTATTCTTGTGTTACCCCCCCATGAGTCAGTTCAAATAGGGGGGCTTTATTGCTTGGCCATGTCGGCTTTTCTATGGGAGATTCAAAAGTGGTCAGCCAAACTTCAAGCTCACCGGAGCCTGATAAACACCCCATGTAGGAGAAACACATGCCGCTATCTATCATGTTATTGGCAAATTGAATTGCCTCTTCAAGCGAGCCTTCTTCCTTGTTATGGCTGAAGGTTTCGTCGTCCCACACCCAGTTGATAGGTGCTCCATCTTCATCACAAGCAAGGTATCTTACGTTCTCATAACCTTCGCTAGCTGCTGTTAATGAATCCAGAAAGGATTCTCTGATTTCTGAGAATCTATTTTTAAATTCTTCAATGCCGATATTTTTACTCATAATGTGCTTCATACTTGCTCTAGAGGTTAACGCCGCAAACACCTGTGGCAGAAGCGAAGCTTTTGACAACCGAGTGCTTTCCTTGTTAGGGCTTAATATTCGTTAAAATCAGGCTCATATGTATAAGATGCTTCAACCTCATCTTTTGCTTGCTGCAACTCGTCCTCGGTATATAAGCCAAAGTATTCAGCAGGGGTATATATCGTCTTTGCTAAAAAAGTATCTCCAAGTCCGCATGCCGATAGCTTGGAATAACCAGAAATCTTAAGACCGCATGCAATGCATTCGAAACTAGATGGCAACATAGACTGTCTTTGTACTACTTCATCATCCCCATCATGAATTTCAGTTGATACAGCGCCTACAGGTGAGCCATGTATTAACGCAACAGAATTACATGACGGGCATTCAACTCTGTGACCAGATTGTCTTGTTGCCCAAGCTGTTGCCTGAAGTACCAAGGCTTGTTTCTCGTCATCTGATTTATTTGACCAAACCTTAGAGTAGGCTGATATATCTTGCTTAACACTTTTTGATGCGTCGTCAGTTAGTGACTTAATTAACGATTTTGCATTGTTAGCATCAGATACGAAATCCTCCAACGCTTTCCCCATTGACTTAAGCAATATATCGCAAGACTGGTAAAAGCGAGGAAGCCAACGCGACGTTCCATTTTGACCAAAGATAACCTCTCCTGAATGCAGTTCAGCATTCCGATCATCAGTATGCTTAGAACAAAAGCCAGCCATTTCTTCAGTAAACTCTGGCAGTAATTCTGTTAACCTAGCTAAAACTTCTTTAGTTGAGATCGATATTGGATTAAACATTTTTGCTGTTGGTGCATTACCTAAAGCAAAATTAATGTTTCGCCAGTTCTTCGAATCTGCAAGCAGTACTGGCGATATATTTGATAACGCTGCTCTCGCTAATAATTCAAGACTTAATGAGGACCACAAACCATATTGCCAATCGTCTGCGATGCTTGCTTCCATTTGTTGTAGATAAGTTAATGATTTGGCAAAAAGTGATTCAGAACTCCAAGGATTAACTATTGTTTTATTTGTCATGTGTATAACTCTAATTAAAATAAATCCGTTCTATTTTTCGTTCAGTGAAATTGGATGGAATATTCGATCGACCATGAAGAATTGCGTGATTATTAAGGATTAGAGTATCACCAAAATTTACCAAGTACACATCTATCGCTAGCTCCCAAACTTCTCTAGTCAACATCAATTTACGTATTACTCTAGCATTTTCATTAATTGGCTCTAAAAAATAAGAGTCCCAACGAATAAAACATTCCCCATTAACGTTGAACAGCAGCGGAAATAAACAACCATTTCTACCTCTCGACTTGACAACAGACCTACGTATTCCGTGTTGTTCCAAGATATCCTTAATAATGTTAAGAGGAAGAATTTTAGTTGCCACTCTCTCATCTCCCTTAATACACCTTAACATTAGATAATTAGGAGGCTGACTCCAGTGAGCAAGGTCTGTGTGTAACGGAAAAGCATCTAAACCAAACTCACCACTATATTGATTCTTTAATGCATTATCCTTATCTTTTGGACTTATTAGTTGAGCGTCTGAAATCATCGAATGATTTAAGTAATCTGAAATCTTAACAATGCTACCAAGATTACCTGCCAGCTCATTAATTGTTTGATTTACATTCCATTTTGGAATAAATACAAATCCTTTTCTTGATAACTCTTTTTTAACGTCCATATACACCTGAGCCAATTGGGATCCCTAACGCCGCCCACAGCGGCGAGCGTAGCGAGTCTGGCAGCCGAAGGCTGCAAACTGCTGGGCTTTGTTATGTGGCGACTTGCAAGCCGATGTTATTCTTGAAATTCCCACGGGATTTCCTTTTTGAATAATGCGATTGCTTGCTCTACAAGCTCAAGATCGAGTTCCTTTTTGTAAAGGGTAACTTCTCTGGTCTTTTTGGTGTCATCTCGAAAGACCTCCAGAAGCATCTCGTTGCCAGAATAAATCTCTATTCCGAACCCATCCCTATCAGCACCAACATCACTCGCTACTATGTACTTTTCGATCTTGGAATATTCATCCATGCTCGTTTCTCTGCGATCCCACATAACATTTTATTCATGCGCATGCGCGTTTACCTCGTTGGATCAGTGAAAACGCGTACAGTTAACTATCTGTATGCAAAGAACTTATCAGCTTTCTGCCGCTTTTCATATAAGTAATCCATCTGGAAAAACGCGCATGTGCGTTTTTCAAACCTATTAACTAAATGTCGGTCTCTATAGTTAGTTGATTTTATAGAATTTTATTTTTTGCAGTAGGAGTTAATGCGCACTGATATTGTCTTCAAATTATTCAAAAATACCTCAATTTAAATATGACTATACCCATACATTGTTAGTCGATTTATAGCAGGGCCAAACGTAGGCAAATAGGTGAGAATTTTTATGGAACAGGAACTGGAGTTTTCGATTGAGCTAACGAGCCGAAACATGAAATATAGCCGCGTTTTATATCCATATAAACGCGGCATTCTAATCAATAAGCTTTTACCTTCTGCTTTAACTGCGTTGATTAAGTGCAAACCTTATTTCTGCCAGTGGTTTTGGCTAGGTAAAGGGCGCTATCGGCGCGTCTGACGACGTCATAGGCGCTTTGGTCTGTTTGTTCGACGCAGGATACGCCAATACTGGCTGTGACATGTTTAACCATGGTCAGTTCGGTCATCTCGATTGTGGCTCTGATTTTTTCGGCCATCACTAGGGCGTCTGCACTTTCTGTGCCTGTCAGTATGATTAAAAACTCTTCACCACCGTAGCGCGCGACTAAGTCGGCTTTACGTACCGATTGCGCTAATAACTTAGCGACTTCGACTAACACAATATCGCCCGTCTCATGCCCATAGGTATCGTTAATCTTTTTGAAATGGTCGATATCCACCATCAGGATCGAATAAGCCAATCCAAAGCGTTTAAGTCTCGTAAATTCGCTGTCGATATGTTCGGCGGCCGAACGACGATTGTGAAGATCCGTCAAGGGATCTCGTCGGCTTAATCGTTCAAGCTCTTGATTGGCCGATTCGAGTTCTTTGGTGCGCTCTAAGACTTTATTTTCTAAGGTCTGATTCATTTCCATTAAGCTCTTCTCATGGCTCAATAGCGAGAAGGTCATCTTTTGAATGGCATCAATTAAGAATGAGATTTCAATCAAACCATTCGATTTGGGGAATTTGACTTGCTCTTTGCCCGCTTGGATCTCTCTGGTGACGGTAATTAATCGCTCGAGCGGTAAGCTCATTGAAATCGACATGCGGTAGACAAACCACAGGCACAGCAAGACCGCAATGACGCTCACCCAGAGAAGTTGGCGTTGTAGTTCGGTGGTCTCTTGCAGGGCAATATTTTTCGGGATGCGAACGACAATGCGCCAACCTAACGGATCCATTAAGGTAGATTTTAGGGGGGTGACGCCCGTCAGATACTCGTGACCATCTGGCCATAGGATCAATTGGCTGCTGTTATCTTTGGGGAGCAAATCCTGAGGAATGGACTGATTGGCCGATACTTGCGGATATAAAATCCCATTGTCACGACTTAGGATCTGCACATCTATTCCTGTTTGCTGCTCGCTCCTTGCTAGCGCCGATTCAATAACACTGTTAACCCATTTCCAGTTTGAATGGGTGGCAACAACGCCAAGCAAGTTGTTATCGGTATCAAACACTGGTGCGGCAAAATCAATTAAACGCAGCGGGTCATTTTTATCGATGTTTAATACCTTGGCGAGCAATACGGCGTCGTGAACATCGCCAATAAACACACCCGTCTTACCGCTAATAAACCATGGGCGTTTGGAAACGTCGTGGCCTTCGAGTGTGCCGTCGGCAGCGTATTGGACGATGCCGTTTATATCGGCAAAGCCGAGCCAAGAGTAGTATTCGTAGGATGCTTTGATGTGGTCTAAGTTTTGGCGGATCCGTGGGTAATCGGCACGCGTGCCTGAAAATAGCGTGCGTTTGCTTAACAGTGAAATCTCACGGGCGCGCTCATCAATATTATTCGAGATACTTGTTTCGATTGAACTGCCAATCATGGTTAATTGATTGGCATAAGCATTGAGTAGTTTATCTGAGGTGATGGAGGATAAATAACTGGTAAAACCGAGGCAGAAAATAAGGCTGATCCCACCGAAAAAGAAGGTGAGTCGGTATCGTAGTGAGTTAAACCAGCTAAATCTGCTCAAACCTTTTAACCTCATATTCATACAGATATTCGCGCTTCATCATATAGATGCCGATCCAAAAATCCAAATAATATGATTGTGTTAGAGGCGTGCGCGCAAGGGCAAACCAAGAGGGTGTTAAACCTAGCCGCGGAGGCAATGGGCACTGAATTTAAGTAAGGGCGCCCCACTCACAAGCGAGCGGGGCGAAAGATTAGGCCTGTTGGAAGGAATAGAGTTTGTACTTGTTATTCTCTGCTGGCACGGTTAATTGGCCGAACTCGGCGGCGATGGTGTCCGAATAGGGTAGGTGGCGGTTCGCGACGATTTGCCAAATCCCTTTAGATTGTAATTGCTTGGCGCTATCGGCTACAAAACTTTGGGCAATGCTGGTCGTGCTGGCAAGGCCATCGTGGAACGGGGGATTGGAGATAATACCGTCGAATTTTCCACTGGTTTGCGCTAATCCATCGGAGGGATAGATCTTGGCCGTCATGCCGTTTGCCGCCAGCGTAAGTTCGCAGGAGGCCAGCGCCATGGCATTGATATCAATACATTCTAGCGACAATGTTGGTTGTGCCTTTAACAGCGCAGCGGCAATGACGCCAGCGCCGCAGCCAAAATCCAGTACTCGCCCAGAGAGCGTTGGCAGATGCGACAGCAATAGCTCTGTGCCTTGGTCTAAATGCTTCTCGCTGAACACACCGACTAAGTTGCAGATAGTGATATTGCCCTGCGGGGTGGCGAGTTGATACTGGCTAGTCCAATCGCTGAGTTTAATCGCGGGCGCAGTATCGATTAGGCTGCTGCCAAAGAGTAGGCAATGGCGCGCGTTATCGAGTTTGACGCCGGTGGCAAAGTATTTCGGCAACAGTTTGACTAAGGATTTAACCCCGCCTTTGTTCTCACCCACGACTAGGAGTTGACCATCTGCCACTAAATGCTGAGCGGCCAGATTAAACAAGTAGGGCGCTAACGGCTTAGCCTTAGGAAAGTACACAATCACAGTGTCGTACTTATCCTGGTGGGGCAGTTGATGGCCAAAATAGCAGCGCAGTTTGGCATTAGCCTGCGGCGCTAAATGCAGGTAATGGTGATAATCCAAGGCGAGGGCATCGACGGACTGGGCGACATCGAGCAGTGCTTTGGGCAGTGAGTCTGCCTCATGGTTTAGCACTAAGACTTTATGTTGGCTCAGGGTTTCCTGATTGCGGATAATGACTTGCGATGGATTCGTTAACACTGCATGGCTACCGTAAAAAATAAGTGCGGGCATTATACCCCTTATTCGGCTACGAGCCAGCCTGCATGCCGCCGACTGAAGTGATGCCGTAAAACAGCCCTCACTCGAAACTGTGCGGAATGAAAGCTAATAAAAAAGGCAACTGTGTTAGCACGGTTGCCTTTTATCTGTTAGCCAGCGCGATATTTGCTTGGGCGATTATTTGCTAATCGCTGCAAATTAGCCCTGAGACTGCACTGGTGCTAGTTCTGGTGCTGGAGCTGGAGTCGATACCTGTGCGGTGGCTTTTGGCTTTTTAGGCTTAGGTAACAGGCTAAAAATCTTATTGGCGATATCTGTGTTGTCTTGATGACCGTTAAACAACTCAGAGGCTGGGCCTGCGGCAAAGACTTGCACGTCGGTCCCCGTGTGGCCGCCGGTAGTCCAACCCGTATCGGTACGTTTATCAATCACATGGCGAATCGCAACGGCCATGGTTTCTAAGCCCTGCATTCTGGCAACATTTAACTTAGTCACTTCTTCTTCGGTCAATTCAAAGCCTAAACCACGGGATAGGTCGGCTTGCCAAGTGTCACCACCAAGAGCGGCTTGGGCTAAGGTATCTGAGCTTGCCGAGATATTACGTAGGATCTCTGGATTCCAGTTGTAGTTACCATCGGCGCCAATCGATAACCCGCCAGTATTATGGTCGGCGGTGATCACCATTAAGGTATCGGGATTTTGGCGTACGAATTGTTCGACGACTTCAATCGCATTGGCAAATTCATCCATTTCGCCCATGGCGGCGGCGATATCATTGTTGTGTCCCGCCCAGTCGATAAGGCTACCTTCGACCAGCAGCACAAAACCTTGCTCATTTTGCGACAGTAAACTGAGGGCTTTTTGAGTCAAGGTGCTGAGTTTTTTAGCATCTTTTTCATCAATAGCCCAAGGCAGTTGCACCTCGGCAAACAGACCCAAGACTTTAGGCTGGGTAATGCTGGCCAGATCGTCAAAGCGGGTAATATGTTGATAACCCTTGGCGGTGAACTGGGCTAACAGCTCTGGAGGAAAGTACTTTTGCCCGCCACCTAAAAACACATCGGCGTTGGTTTCGAGATAACTTAATGCCAGTGCGTCGTAGTTTTTACGGCTCTCGTTATGGGATAAAAAGGCCGCTGGCGTGGCATGGTTGATTTGCGACGTGACCGCCACACCCGTGCTCAAGCCTAAGGTTTTGGCTTTTTCAAAAATGGTAGGCAGTGGTTGTTTTTGGGTATCGACCGAAATGGCGCCGTTATAGGATTTGACTCCTGTCGCGAGGGCAGTCGCGGCGGCGGCCGAGTCGGTGACATAACCACTGACGCTGGCGGGATAAGTGCTCGCCATGCCAACCAATAAACGGTCGAAGACGGTTTGTTCGACTTCTTCGGTATCTGGATTGTCCTTGTAATAACGATAGGCACTGGTATAGGAAGGCCCCATGCCGTCGCCAATCATGATCACAATATTTTTCGGGCGTGAGGGGGCTTTTACTGGGCCAGTCTCATTCGCTCCTGCTTCGACTGCCAGTGCGGAGGTGGAGAGCCATAAACTCATACCAAGCAATAACAGTGGCGCTTTGGTGAAACTCATATCAGATCCCTAGAAGTCGTAGGCGCTCTGTGGGCGCCTTCAATGAATAATATTATCTTGTAGGTGTACAAGCTTACTGGGCAAGACGGGCTTCGATGGCATCGAACAGCATGCCAGTAATGTCCACATCGAATGCCGCTTGGATTTCACGGATACAGGTTGGGCTAGTGACGTTAATCTCGGTCAGCTTGTCACCAATCACATCCAGACCCACAAATATCAGGCCGCGTTTTTTCAGCTCTGGGCCAATGGCGCGGGCGATTTTCCAATCTGAGTCCGATAACGGCTGGGCAACACCGCTGCCGCCTGCGGCCAAGTTACCGCGGGTTTCGCCTTTTTTCGGAATACGCGCTAAGGCGTAGGGCACGGGCTCACCGTCCACCACCAGAATGCGCTTGTCGCCCTTAGTGATTTCAGGAATAAAGGCCTGCGCCATGGCGTATTGGTTGCCATATTGGGTCAAGGTTTCGATGATCACCCCAAGGTTAGGATCGTCCTGCTTAACGCGGAAAATCGAGGTGCCGCCCATGCCGTCTAATGGCTTGAGGATAATGTCGCCCTTGGCTTGATGGAACGCGCGGATGCGATTAGCATCGCGGGTCACTATGGTCTCTGGCGTAAATTCGCTAAACCATGCGGTGAATAGCTTCTCGTTGGCATCGCGCAAGCTTTGCGGTTTATTCACAATCAGCACGCCTTGCTCTTCGGCGCGCTCTAGCATGTAAGTGGCGTAGATAAATTCGGTATCGAACGGTGGGTCTTTACGCATTAACACCACGTTCAACTCGCTCAGCGGCGTATCTTGGGCGTCGCCCAGTTCGAACCATTTATTGGCATCGTTGATAACCTTTAATGGACGCATATTGCCCATGGCAACACCGTTGACCATAGCGAGGTCGGCCATTTCCATATAAAACAGTTGGTAACCCCTTTCCTGCGCCGCCATTAGCATGGCAAAACTGGAGTCTTTCTTAATGTTGATCTCACTGATGGGGTCCATCACTATGCCGAGTTTTATCATTAATCTGTTCCTTATTGATTGCCGTCGCAGGCAAAAAGCATTTATGGATTAGCCAGTAATCGATTCGCCAGCCAGTGTGTTACCCGCTGGCGTTTAACCATTTTAGATTTAACCTAAGTCACCGAATCTAAGTTGCAGCGCGGTAATCGCCGTGAGCGAGGCGGTTTCGGTGCGCAGCACTCGGGGGCCGAGTAACACATCGGTAAACTGGTAGGTTTCCGTCATGGCGATTTCTTCCGCCGATAATCCCCCTTCGGGGCCGATCAGCAGGCGTACACGGGTATGGGATAAGTCTAAGCCATTGATACCGTGCGGCGCCCTTGGGTGCAAGTTGAGTTTGAGTGCGCTGGTCGGTTCGCTGCACCATTCCTGTAATTCCATGGCGGGGCGAACGATGGGCACTTGGCTACGGCCAGATTGCTCACAGGCGCTGATCACAATCTTTTGCCACTGCTGGATTTTCTTTTCGAGACGCTCACCCGTGAGCTTGACGCCGCAGCGGTCAGAAAACAGTGGTGTAATGGTATTCACCCCTAGCTCAACGGATTTTTGAATGGTGAACTCCATCCGATCGCCACGGGAAATCACTTGGCCTAAATGCAGGTTGAGGGGCGATTCCGATGGATTAGCCTCACTGGAGAGCACTTTTACCGTGACCGATTTTTTTCCCGCATCGACAATTTCGGCAAGATAATCATTACCATCGCCATTAAACAGGCTAATGTGTTCGCCACTGCCCATACGCAACACTTTGCCAATATGGGCTGCGCCATCCTCATCTAAATTCAGCTGTTGATTTACGGCTAATGGTTGAGGTTGATAAATTCTTGGAACTCTCATTGTCGACCTTATTCGGCTAATTGTTGGCGCAGTGGCGGCGCATTGCAGGCATTCTGCACAAAGGGATTATGATTACCTTGGATCTGCGCTATGGCGTTATCGCGTTTGCATTCAATAGTATCAACTGGATAGCTTTTATCCCATGCTTTGAACAATTTTAATTGTTGCGAGGCGATTTTAAGGCCGTAGGTTTGCTGCATATACAGGTAAGTACGGGCAATCTTGCCACGCGCATTGACGGGCGGCTGTGCTTGGCGATTCTTAAAGTCGATGACCATAGTGCATTGACCATATTGGTCGGCCTTACCGTTCCATTGGCTAAAACGGAAGTTGCTGCGATCGCCGTTCACTTCACCAATCGCGGGCACCAGATTGTGCATGTCCGCTTCCATTTTATTGAATTCTTGGCTGTTATCGGCGCAGTTTTTACGGCCACCCTTTTGCCAGCATTGTAATTGGTGACCAAATTCCCATGCTGGGACTATATGTTCCCACTCGATGCGGTTGGCGCGGGTCTCTTGTTTACGCACTTGATAGCCGCAACTGTTGAGATCTGGCTTCCAGGATTTGCCCTTTATTTGGATATCACAGCCACAATAAAAACTGACCGCGGGCAAGGTGCCCTGACGACTGCCTTGATATAAAGATTGGGACAAGACCTTGGCTTGACTAAAACTATTGGGGTGTGAAGGAGAGGCGTGGACTGAGGCCGAAACCGCCAGCCAACTGAATAGGCACAGCAAGGCTTGCCGAGACCTTAAGGCTATCTTGGAGTTGTTCAATATTTATCCCAAAAAGTAATCTGTACTACGCGAGCCTGTGGCTCGTCTCTTATGCCTGAATGGTAAGGGAAATACCGCGCCTTATGCAAATCGCTCGTACTTTTGGCGGAGGATTTGGTGTATGGTGGATTATTCGGCGGCTTCGATAAAGGTGAGGTGGGTATGGCAGCGTTTGCATAAATAACGGGTTTCACCACGCAGCACTTTATTATGGCGACGGATGCTCAGCCTAACCGGACCGCAGGCGCAGTGGTACTCAAAGTCTTTCCCTTTAACCGACTGAGTATCGAAACTGTGGGTGGTATTGGGGCTCACCTTAAACAGCTTGAGCATGATGGATTGCCACTCGCGGCCATGGGGCTTGGTTTTGCCAAAGAGTTGGAAACAGAGCAAATGGCTTATTTCGTGGGGCACCACGTCGGCTAAAAAGGCTTCGCTGTTTTCCCTGAGTAATACGGGATTAAAGCGCAGGCGATTCTGTTGCAAATGGGCCGTGCCCGCACTCCGTCCCCGCAGGGTAAATTGAGTTAGCGGCCGCGCAAATGGGCGCTTAAAGTAGATTTCCGCCTGCTGGTAACAGTCTTCGATGCGTACCAAGATTTGTTGCTGCAGGGGTGTCAGCGGTTTGGGCTGGCGTTGTGGCGTGGTCGAGTTAGCCGCCGTTGCTGAGGTGATACTTGCGGATGAGGTGGCTTTACGGCGCAGGCTATTGAGTAGGGATCTCGGGTTAAACATAGACTTAGGCGTTAACTCTTATTTTGCAAAGCATCAATTAAACAACTCATCTAGCTATCGCACGACATCTATTACGATTTGCTGAGTTCAAAGCTCACATGCTCAGAGCCCTCATTCAAGGCGACTTGCAAGCGTTCGCATCATAACGAACGCTTGCTGACAATGCCAGTAATGCGACTGTTACAGGCTAGCGGCGGCCTGCATCACCATAGTACGCACTTGCTCGACGATGGCTTGTTCGGTGGCATTGTCGTAGCCCTTCACCCTTGGAGTGTGGATATGGCCGACCTTGGCTGGGCTGTTGAACTTTTGCTGTAACACAATGGCGCGATAAGAAATCTCGTTTGAGAGATAGCCACCGCCAGAACCTTCGACCGAGGTTTCATTTTGCAGCTCGCTTAGGGAGCTGGCATTAAATTCGCCGCGAGCTAGTGTGGTCACTGTATGGTTGTCGTTGACTTTCCATTGGCCGTCTTTGACCTGCATGGCGGCGACGGGCAGTGAAAACTCAACAAACTCAGGGCCGATAAAGTCTTTACCATTGAGTTTGGGGGCGACAGGCGCGGTTTTGCTTCCGCCTGTGTACAGATTTTGGTTATCCGGCGCGGCGGCGCTACGGTTACGGCCGGGGAAGCGTTCAATATCAAAGTCACTGCGGCCCATGCTGACGGTAAAGACAAACTGGGTTTTAGGATCGCGGTAAATGGGGCTGAGTAAGGATTCGATAATGCCTTGGTCAAAATCCTCGAAGCGCACTGGGATCATTGCGGTTTCGATTTGGGCTTTCTTGCCGTTGATATCAAACCTAAAGCCATCGAGGGCGAGGGCGACCAAGCCTGAAGGATTGCTCTGGCTGATGTCTTTATCGAGGAAGAAAGGGTCGAATCCTGTCAGGAAGATTTTTATCTGCACATCGTCGCCGTATTGGATATCGCTAAAACCGCGTGATGCCTTTTCGACGGCGCTGGCTAAAATGTTCTGTTGCCAATCGGCCATTTTGAAATTGGCGCTATTGCTCTTGATGCTATTTAACATTGAGAGCCGAGCCCAGTAGAGGGATCTGTCGTCAAAGTGCCCTGACTGCACATCACGCACCGCCTGTTGCCACAGCCTATGCCCTTGGCGGGCTGCAAGTTGGGTTGCATCGCGTTCATTCTTCTGTGCGGAAAGCTGAGTCGCCAAGCCTTCGTCCAAGGCTTGATAGCGGTTGACCACTTCTGCCATGGTTTTTTCTGCAGTGGGAACGCGGGAAACTTCCACATCTCCAAGGAGTTGTACGGCAGATGCGGTTTGCGCCACTGTGCTGGCGAGGATAAAAACGAGGCTGGGCTTTAACATTGGCGTTTCCTTTTTATTTTAATCACTTATTTTGCTGGAAAAGGGCGATGTTCCTAAGGCGTTTGGGTTTGCTTCATCCTAGAGAGGAGGTAACTTATGCCAAAAAGTCACAATGATTGTTTTGAGTATAAGAGTTTACCTAGAGTGATTCGAGGATCTTATTCCTGTTTTGCATATTGAGGTCGGTGCGCGGGCGCTAATCAGTGTTGAGTAGTTAGAAACGCGGGGATAAGTGCCTGCCTTATTTTTGCCACAATTGGTCAGCAGTTTGCTAGGGAAAGCCCGCCAAGACGGTGCTACTCTTAGCGCCTAATTTTTATGGATTTATTGCATTAGGCAAGGGGACATTATGCGTGCGTTAGCCTTATCGGCTGTGTTGATGGTGACAACGATGATTGGCATGCCTGCGGTGGCGAAGGAGTGGCAAGAGAACAAGAGCTGGAATGCTCACTTTAGCGAACATAAAACCCAAGGCGTGGTTGTGCTTTGGAACGAGAATACACAGCAGGGTTTTACTAACGATCTTAAACGGGCAAACCAAGCATTTTTACCTGCATCGACCTTTAAGATCCCAAACAGTTTAATTGCCTTGGACTTAGGTGTGGTTAAGGATGAGCATCAAGTCTTTAAATGGGATGGACAGACGCGAGATGTCGCCGCATGGAATCGCGACCATGATTTAATCACCGCGATGAAGTACTCGGTTGTGCCTGTTTATCAAGAATTTGCCCGCCAAATTGGTGAGGCACGTATGAGTAAAATGCTGCACGCCTTCGATTATGGCAATGAGGATATCTCGGGCAATTTAGACAGTTTTTGGCTCGATGGTGGTATTCGCATTTCGGCTACCCAGCAAATCGCTTTTTTACGCAAGCTCTACCACAACAAGTTGCACGTTTCTGAGCGTAGTCAGCGCATCGTCAAACAAGCCATGCTGACCGAGGCAAATGCCGATTATATTATCCGAGCGAAAACTGGCTATTCGGTCAGAATTGAACCGAAAATCGGTTGGTGGGTTGGCTGGGTCGAACTGGATGACAATGTGTGGTTCTTCGCGACCAATATGGATATGCCTTCCGCTGAGGGCTTAGGGTTGCGTCAAAGCATTACGAAAGCTGTGCTGAAACAGGAAAAAATTATTCCTTAGAAGTGGTTAGCGGCGCATTTGTGTTAAATACCAGTCAAATAAGCTGTAAAGATATATGGACAAAATGCTTAAAATCGATGCGCTTACAGCTAATTACTCATATTTAATTAGGTTAGGCCCAATCTACAGATGTTAAGCATTAACAGTCAGTCTGAGCATTAGCACCTCATTCCTAAACGCAAAAAGCCTAGTGAATTCGCTAGGCTTTTTTGTTATCTCTGTCTCGTCCTGAAATACGTTGACATAAAGAGGATTTCTTTATGACAACATCAATTAACTCAAGCCGTAAGCGCACACAACGAGATTACACCTTAGCCTTTAAATTAGGC